>CAZUAP010000039.1:0-15424 GCA_964617975.1 uncultured Acetatifactor sp.
TTCATCCTACAGCAGGCTGTCCAATGTTTCTCTGATTGCCTGAATAAACTCTAAGCTGTTTAATACCACGGGATTCTCACAGGTGGAAATTGCGGCAAGGCTCTTGGTCATCTTGCCGTCCTCAACGGTCTTGATGCACGCCTGCTCCAGCTTGTCTGCAAAATTCATCAGCTCCGGAATGTTGTCCAGCTCACCGCGCTTTCTGAGAGCTCCTGTCCACGCAAAAATTGTTGCGATGCCGTTGGTGGAGGTCTCCTCTCCCTTCAGATACTTGTAATAATGGCGCTGCACCGTACCATGAGCCGCCTCATACTCATACACTCCATTCGGGGAAACCAGAACGGAGGTCATCATGGACAAATCGCCGTAGGCGGTAGCTACCATATCGGACATCACATCGCCATCGTAGTTCTTACATGCCCAAATGAAACCGCCCTCGGAACGAATAACACGTGCCACGGCATCATCAATTAAGGTGTAGAAATATTCAATGCCGAGTTCTTCAAATTTCGTCTTGTACTCTGCATCATAAATCTCCTGAAAGATATCCTTGAAGGTATGGTCATATTTTTTGGAGATGGTGTCCTTGGTGGCAAACCACAAATCCTGCTTCGTATCTATCGCATACCCAAAACAAGCCCTTGCAAAGCTGGAAATTGACTTCTCCGTATTGTGGATGCCCTGAATGATGCCGGCGCCGGTGAAATTATGAATCAGCTCCCTGATTTCCGTGCCGTCCTCTGCGGTGTAGACCAGCTCTGCCTTGCCCGGACCCGGAACCTTAATCTCCGTATTTTTGTACACATCACCGTATGCGTGACGCGCGATGGTGATGGGCTTATTCCACTTGCCCACATAAGGCACGATACCCTTCACGAGAATCGGCGCGCGGAACACGGTGCCATCGAGGATGGCACGGATGGTGCCATTGGGGCTTTTCCACATCTCCTTCAAATTATACTCTGTCATTCTCGCAGCGTTGGGTGTGATGGTAGCACATTTTACAGCCACCCCATACTTCAACGTAGCATTTGCTGAATCTATCGTCACCTGGTCATCAGTCTCGTTTCTATACTCCAAGCCCAAATCATAATACTCTGTCTTTAAGTCAATGTAAGGGAGCAGCAGCTCATCCTTAATCATTTTCCAGAGCACGCGGGTCATCTCGTCTCCGTCCATCTCCACAAGGGGAGTTTTCATCTGAATCTTTGCCATTGATTTGTCCTGCCTTTCGCTGTTCTCTTAATCTAATCTTTTTATTGTATTTCATCTTTTTATAGCACTCTGAACACAATCCTATTTGTCGTTCTGATAAATTTCATGCAGTCCGTTCCGCATATTCTCATAAGCATTAATCATATGCTGATTGGCAAGCTGTTCCGCCAAATCCGCATCTCCTGCCTTGATTGCCTCCATAATGCGCTCGTGCTCCTCATTGGACTTCGGTCCCCTGCTGGCGCTGTTAAGAGTCTTTTTGCGCACGCGCAACACATATTGATGAAAATCCTTTAACTGGTGCTCCAGCATCTTGCTGTTGCACGCCTCATACATGATGTCATGAAAGCGATTGTCCAAATCCGCCAGCTGCTCCAAATGCCCCTTCTGGGCATGGAATTTGGCGAGATAGACATTCTCCTCCATTTCCTCCATCTGTTCCTTTGTGATGTGCTCTGTCGCCCAGCGGGCACAAAGCCCCTCCAGCAGAGAGCGTATCATATAGATATCCTGCACATCCTTTTCCGTGATTCCGGTGACATAAGCGCCCTTGTTCGGGATAATCTGAATCAATCCCTCCAATTCCAGCTGCCGGAACGCCTCGCGCACCGGAGTTCTGCTGACCCCCAGCTCCTCGCCGATGGCAACCTCTTTCAGCTCCTCATGCTCCTCATATTTTCCGCTCAAGATATCGTCTCTCAGCTTGTGAAAGACTCTCCCGCGCAGGGAGAATTTATCTGTCACTTCCTGCTTTACATCGTAACCAGCCACTTTTTGTCTCCTTACCCCTATTCCCCTATGGTAATACCTTTTTCTTCGCACACACGATTGAGACACGCCACAATCTCATCGTCCGTGAGCACGGTGACACGGCCGCCGGCATATTCTGCATCCACCCATTTTTTTATCTCTCTCACAAGCTCAGAAGTCTTGTCAACCTGCTTGTCATCCTTGAGTTTGTAATAGGTGTTAATCCAATGTGCAATGCCTGCAAGTCCGGAAGTGTTGGAAACAGCACAAAGCACCGGTCTGTTCAGGAATTTCTCAGTGTCAAAAATATTGTAAATCTCCTCGTTTTTAAGCAGTCCGTCCGCATGGATACCCGCCCTCGTCACGTTAAAATTCTTGCCCACGAAAGGAGTTCTCGAAGGTACCTTATAACCGATTTCCTTCTCATAGTACTCTGCCAGCTCCGTGATGACCGTGGTATCCATTCCGTTCAAATCACCCTTCAGCTGCGCATACTCGAATACCATAGCTTCCAGCGGGGTATTGCCCGTCCGCTCGCCGATGCCGAACAGGGACGTATTGACACCGGAACAGCCGTACAGCCATGCCGTAGTGGAATTTACCACCGCCTTGTAAAAGTCATTATGTCCATGCCATTCAATCAGCTCATGGGGCACACCTGCGTGAGTATGAATCGCATAAATGATTCCCTGCACACTGCGGGGGATTACCGCGCCGGGATAATTGACACCGTAGCCCATGGTATCGCACGCGCGCACCTTGATGGGAATCTTATACTCCTCCATCAGTTTCATGAGCTCCAGACAGAAAGGAACCACATATCCGTAGATATCGGCTCTGGTAATGTCCTCCAGATGGCACCGAGGGCTGATTCCCTCCTCCAGGCAGTCTCTGATTACACTCAGGTAATGGTCCATAGCCTGACGCCTTGTCATCTTAAGTTTCAGGAAAATATGATAATCTGAGCAGCTTACCAGAATCCCGGTCTCCTTCATGCCGATTTCTTTTACCAGCTTGAAATCTTCTTTGCTGGCACGAATCCAGCTTGTAACCTCAGGGAACTGATATCCGCGCTCCATACATTTGTAGACAGCATCCCGGTCCTTTTTGCTGTAGAGGAAAAATTCACTGGCGCGAATCATCCCATTGGGTCCGCCCAGCTTATGGAGATAATCATAGATAGTCACAATCTGCTCCGTGGTATAGGGAGCCCTGGACTGCTGACCATCGCGGAAAGTGGTATCCGTAATCCAGATATCTCTGGGCATATTATGCGGAACAATTCTATCATTGAAGGGAATCTTCGGAATCTCAGAATAAGGAAACATATTTCGGAATACATTGGGTTTCTCCACGTCATCCAATATATACATATGTTCTTCTATCTCCAGAAGATTGTTCTTCTGGTTCATAGTGACAGGGCGATTTTGAAATGCGTCGTCATCTCTCATATGCAGCACATCCTTTCCAGCGCTCTCGCCAGATTTTTTAGAAAACTAATTTTAACCTATCTCGCATAATTGTATACAATTATGCAATCCCTGTCAATAGTTTTCCGAAACATTCTAACGAGCACGCTGAAAGACACAGATGCCGCCACCGATAAGCAGCATTGCCGCAACAATCCAGTTAAACGGAAAAGAGGCTCTTTGGACTTCCGGTGCGCTGACGGCACTCTCCATGCTCACGCTCTCGCTGCGCTCCTCAAATACGCCATCTGCGACCACACGCACCTCCTCCGGAATCGTCACATTCTCGTCACTCCCCCGGTATGCAATCAGAACGCCGCCGCTTATGAGGAAATCCCCCTCCGTCTCATCGCTTCCGTTCATGAAATTTTCCACCCACGCAGTGTGGGCAAACGCTTTGTCCGCAACCTCAGTCACACTCTCCGGAAGCTCAACTGAAGTAAGATTGTCACAATGATAAAATGCCGCATAATCAATCTTTTCCAAGCCCTCCGGAAGTTGGATTTCTTTCAGTCCGCTTCTGGCATAAGCAAACTGTCCAATCTCCGTGATGCCTTCCGACAAGGTATCCTCCGTCAAATCCTCATCGCGGTAATGCGCCCTTTCCGGCACCTGCCACGAAGGCTGAACGGCAGACGCCACACCAGAGGTCAGGATACTGTCAACATAACTTTTGCCATCTCCCTGCACCGGGAGACCTGTGCTCTGCATCATCACAACCGCCTGATTTCCCACCACTCTGGTACTTCCCAGCACCTCGCCGCTGATTTCATAAGAGATATTTGCAGTTGTATCCGTTGAAGCAGAACTCTCACTCCCATCTCCTGTGTCCGAATCCGATGTATCCGTATTGTACACAGTCATGGTTTTTTGCTTTTCATAAAATTCCTGTGCATATTTATCTGCGTAGCTGCCGGTTTCGCAGTGAATATTCAGCAGATAATCACCGTCAAAAGCCTCGTCATCAATATCTGTCACTTCCGGCGGAATTGTAATGTCCTCAAAATTATTGCAATATGCAAAAGCCTGAATCCCGATTCTGCTCACATTGGAAGGAATCTCCATCGTCTCCAGACCGGTACAGTTGGTAAAAGCAAAATCCCCGATTTCCTCTAACCCTTTTCCAAGCACCACCGTCTTTAGATTCTCACATCCCCAGAACGCATAAGGATTGATTTCCTTCACGGAGTCCGGCAGAATAATCTTTTCCACGGAACTATTCAATTCAAAAGCACCTTTTCCGATTACCTCTACCGTGTCGGGTACCGAGACAGTTGTCCCTGTGCCTGTGTACTCGACCAGCTCCCCGCTTTTGATTTTAAAAGCGGAGGCAGACGTTTCCGCATCTGCCTCCGCTGCAGGAAGCAGCATAACGATGAGTGCCATCACAATCAAAACTGCACCAATCAACTTCCTTTTGTTCATGCTCTGTCTTCCCTCTACGCTACCCCAACATTTGCTGAAGTGCGCTTATCTTTCTTCATAAAGAGTACCACCGCCATACATGCCAGTCCGATGGAAAGGAACCACTTGGGATGAATCCCATCACCTGTCTTTGGCGTATTGTCTGCCACCATGGTTGACGTAAGATTGTCTGTTTCCACATAAATCACATAAGGTGAGAAATGCTCCGCTGTAAAGGTCACACATGCCACTCCGTCAATCGTGGTAAATTTGGGTGTCAGTTTATCCAGCTTGTTGTTCACCACGCCTGCCACCTTGTTGTTGCCTGCATAGGTAATCAACGAATCAGGCAGCGGCAGCGTAATGGTTATGGATAACCCTGTAGTGTCAGTAATCTTAGTGGTACCGGTAGAATCATACAGGCTGATATCCATGGGGAAATACTTGATGTTGCTCACATCTCCGTATTCCGCCTGCAATGCCTTCAAAACCGCCTCGGAGGCTGTGCTGCTCTCCGTAATCTTAATCGTAAAATTATCTGACGATCCCTTCACCGTAGCAGATACCACTCCGGTGTTGGAGAGTCCGTTCTTGTCAATTACTACGGTTGTTCCATTGCTCACCACACCGGAACTGCCGGACGGTCTGCTGCTGGAACCATAGCTGGACGCATTACCGCTCACTGTGGAGGAACCTGTTTTTGTCGTGTAATGTGCAGTCACTGTCACATTGCCCTCCGGCATGGTAACCACTGCAGCAGACAAGGTCTTGCTGGAAATCGTGGTATCCGTCGGGTCAATCGTCCAGTTGCTGAACTGCTGTCCGCTGGCAGGGTCATTGGCAACCACGATGGGCTGTGAACCTGCCACATAACTTCCGGAACCGCTGCCGTTCTGTACGGTCAGCGTATAAAGTTTGCTGGTGGTAGTGGTATCGCTTCCGCTGGAGCTGCTGCTTCCGCTGCTGGAACCACTGGAGCTATCGGAATCATCATCCGAACTGGAACTGCCATTCTTGGTATACGTTGCATAAATGTCCGTATCCTTAGTGATACTGCTGAAATCCGAGGGCAGCCATCCCTCAAAAGTATATCCGTCACGGGTGGGAGATTTCGGCTCTATGGGAGCCTCGCCGGGCTCCACCAGCTGCTTACTCAACACCGTACCATCGTAATCTATAAACTGTACCACATATCTTCCGTCGATTTCTTCCCACTTTGCATAAAAGCTTGTAGCCTGCGTAATCGCCGCCGTCACATCGCCAATCCATCCGATGAAGGTGTAGCCGTCCTTCGTAGGATCAGGAGGAAGTTCTACAACCTGCCCGATGGTCACGCTGCGAGTGTAAAGTACCGTCGTCTGGTCATCATCGTAGAAGGTAACCGTGACCTTCTTTGCGTTGGGATCCTCCGTCTCATACATTGCATAAATGGTCATGTCCTTCTTGATGCCTGTGTAATCCTCGGACCAGCCGACGAAATCATATCCGCTTCTGGTCGGATCATCCGGCGGCGTTGCGTCCTGTCCCATGATGACGTACTCTACCTTGAGTTCCGTGCCGTCCCAATCCCTGAATTCCACTCTGTAGGAGATATTCATTCCATTGGTATCAACTTCAAATCCATAGGTCTTGGCATATTCCTCCGCCACGCTGTCCTCATTACATACAAACACCAAATCGTCCGGTCTGTCATCTCCTGAGGTGTCCAACGCATCCACGCGGAATCTGGTATACATTCCGGGAACCGTGATACGCTGCAGATTCGGGCATCCTGTGAAAGCCTCACTCTCCACCGTTGACACGGAATTGGGAAGGATGACCTGTATCAGTTTCTCGCAGTTTGCAAAAGCCCTCTCCGGTATCTGCTCCACCAGAGAGCTGCTCAAATCCACAAAGGAAACATTGGTTCCCATAAAGGCTTCCTCTGCGATGGACTTGAGTCCCTCCGTCTCGCTGGAAGTAATGCTGCCCGATTTGCGTCCTTCCAGATATTCGATGAGTTCATATTTGTTTCCCGAGGAATCCAGTTTATAAATGATAGAATTATCGCAGGTAAAATGGCTGCTTCCCTGGAAATTTACATCGGAAAGTTCACTGCAACCCGTGAAAGGAATCAATCCCATTTCCGACACGGTATCAGGAACTGTCACATTCTTTAACTTCGTGCATCCCTTAAACGCATAGTCACCAATAGACTCCGTATCGCCGTACAGCTCCACGCTCTCAAGGGTGGTCCAGTTGGCAAAGCATCCACTGTCCACGCCATCATCCGGATCATCATCCCCGGCAACATCCTTTAACCCATAGGCTGTAAGAGTCTTATAGGAAGAACCTTGCAGCAGGAAATATGCATCCCCCGCCTCATTGCTGTCGACCTCTTTGGTCTTGAACAGACCCGCCTGGATTCCTTCAATACCTTCCGGCAGGACAATGTTCATAACAGCATCCCAGACAGCCTGCTCATCCTCCGTCAGAGTGGGATCCGCATATTTCGCCGGATTTACTTTTTTATCCAGAGCCTGTGACAGAGCCGTTGCATAATCATCTGTCATATAAGGGTATACATACTCGCCTGACTCTTTCTTTGCATAAGTGGTGGTAGAACTTCTCAAGTCTGACAATGTGGGATAATCAATCAGTTCATTTTTATCCGTATCCGGGTTGTACTGCACTGTCAGGTTGGTCGGCCAGCCGCTGTAGTAGGTAATATATGACAGTTTCTGGCTCTCCGTGTTTATCTTATTCACCGGGTCCATGGCATATCGGAAAGGTTCCGAGGTAGCCGAAATCGGACCTGTGAAAGTCAGCGTTGGCTGATTGTCAAGTGTCTTGTCACAAGTGCTCTCATGGCTGGTCACCTGCTGGGTCTGGAACGCTCTGTCTCCGATGGTCAGACCTGTAGGATCCTCAAAGATAACATGCTCCAGATTATGACAGCCCACAAAAGCCTCCGAGGCAATGTTTTTCACTGTAGAAGGCACAATCAGTTTCTTCAGGGAGCAATCGTTCTTAAACACGCTGGAATTGATGGTCGAAATATAATAAGGTCCAATCGTCTCCGGCAAATCAATCGTCTCAATGCCTGTATCCAGCTTGGTCTCCACCAGCTGATTCTGATTATTCACACGATAAGTTGCTTTCTTGCCGCTGCCGGCATCCACCGTCAGCTCATAAATATTCAGCGGTGTCAAATCCGCATCGGACAGATAACTGAAAGCAAAGTAATTATTCATTGCCGTCTTATGTAAAGTGGAGGGATTATTTTCATTTGTAGGTCCCTCAAAATAGAAAGTCCCGTGTATTACACTGCTCTCCTCATACTGCTGTTTAAACTCATCGTATCCGAAAGACGAATCAAAATCTCCGGTGATATTCATAGTCTCGTTGCGAACCGTGATGGACTGCAGAGACAGGCATCCCTTGAAATTGCTGATATCCACATTCTCCGTAAATCCCTGAGGGAAAGTCACGGACTTCAGATTACGGCAATTTACAAACATATCACAACCGAGATTACGCAGGGCTACATTTTGTCCTCCACCGCACAGGTCAATAGACTGCAGCGCCCAACAGCCCTTGAAAGCTGCATCGCCGATTGCCGTCACATTAATCGGAACGGAAAAGCTCGTCAATGCCTGACAATCTTCAAAAGCATGCGTACCGATAGCCGTGATATCCGATGAAGCATCCATATTCACGGTAGACATGTTATAGCAGCCTGCAAAGGCATAATTTCCTATGGTATCCAGCGCATTACTCAGCGTAATACTCTGTAAGGAAGTACAGTTATAAAAAGCATAATTACCGATACCGGAAAGATTGTTTCCCACCACCAGATTTTTAATGGAACCCTTGCTGGCAAAAACACCATGTTCCGCATCAACTGTCCCGCCGATACTCCATCCGCCGTCATCATTGGTGGTCAGGTACTGATTTCCTATGTATGAAACGGTTGCATCTTTGATGCGCATTACCGAATCGCTTGCCGTGGTAGGGGTAGGCTCCGTTATCCCATCCGGCTTGTAGTTTGCGGTTTTATAATAATACAGGTCTTCTGCTCCGAGTCCGCCCCATGCATCATAATCCCGGTAATAGCAGGGTGAATAGCTATAGATAATTTCCTCATCTTTGATTACGTTTCCGGACACATCCGTCTCTGCGGGAATCACCTCGCTCACAGTGCGGTAAAACAGATAGTTTCCAGACTGTCCTACTGCGACGTATCCCTGTCCCGTACCATCTGTCGTGCGGTAGTTCAAATATGCGTCCACCGTATCGGGAATCGTCAACGTACCGCTGTCAAGGGCTCCCACGCTGGTATACCCCAAAATGACTGCAATTCTGGTGGGACCTGTATCTGTCCCATCAGGTGCAACATATGCAAATTGGAAAGTACCGTCACCTGTTGTATATATCTCACCTTTGTACTTAGACAAATCCGGGATATTGTAATACTTCTCCATCGCAGCCGCGTTCAGCTTGCTGTTGGAAGAATCCGTATCAGCAGATACACGTTTCAACCCCTCCGTTGGAATTGAAGCAACCAGAATCGCAGATATCAGGCATATAGTTCCCAACGTCTTTCTGACTGTTTTCTTAAGTCGCCTGCTTTTTTTCTTAAGCTCTTTTGCCATTTTCCTACTCCTTTTCCAATACCTTCTTTGCCACCACGACAAACCGGCCGTTCTTCTCCTGATAATCGCAGGTAGAAAGCGTCAAAAGCCGGTCTCCGTAGCTGGCCGTCACCCCTGTGTCATACAGGGAAACCGATGCCATCTCGTTCATATTCGAATTAAACTCAACTTCACTCTGTGCATCAATAAACTGGTAATATTTAAATACAACTTCCTGTTCACTGTAAACTCTTGAGCGAAATACATACATCACCTCATAGATGCCCTTCTCGTATATCGTATCAAAATCTATGTAGCGGTGGTCTTGGTAATACTGGAAATCGCTGTATTTGTCAAGTTCTCCGAACATCTTACCGCTTTTCATGTGATGTCCGTAAATAATCAGGTTTGTGCTGGGCTTGAGCACATCACAATCCTTATCCATGAAGATAGAACCATTCTTGTCATATTCCTGATTGAGATTATGTTCCAGATAATACTCGTTGTCAGAGGTCTGCATCACAGGATAATCTATATTAGTATCGTCAATTTTGAGCCATCCGATTAGCTTTTTATTCTTATTTACTAAATTTTTGTATTCATCCAGCACCTCCGGCGTCTCCTGAGCCTCATCATCCGTGTAGTGAATAGTCACTCCGCTGTTATTTCCGATGTCCGAGGTCGTTGGTTCCTTCTCCTTCAAGGCTATCAATTCATCGTAATCCATACCGGTGCGCTGATTATAATAAAGATACAACCCAAAATATCCCAGACATACAACCGCAACAAGCGTGCATCCCACCACCGTCCATTTTCTTCGCTTTTCCTGCCGTTTCAGTTCCTCCTGAACAGCTTTCTCCGACACTACTGTCGTTTCCTGTGTGGAAGACCTTTCCGCCGCTTTCGCCTTTTTCGATGTTTTATGCTTTGGTGCCGCTTTCTCCGTCTTACTCTTTATATGTTTCCCGGAAGTTTTCTCCTGCCTTTCGAACTGTTTTATCCGCTCCGAAAGTTCATCCTCATAATCCTGACCCAAAAGAGTATAAAATTTGTATTTCCCACTCTGCACATTGTCCAGCAGCCGTTCCAGCTTTGCTCTGTCAGCCCCATCCGACTCACCCCGGAGTCTGTCCATGGTCTCTTTATCCCGCAAAGCCAACCTGTAATCAGCTTCCGTTCGGAAACTGCGGCCCTCCACGATATATTCGTTCTGCGCCATCTTCCTACCCTTATTTTGTCTATAGTTCTTCAACTTTTTTCCGTCACTCTCATTTTACTATATATCGAGATTTATGCAAGCCCTTTTTCTATATCTTGCAGCAATATGTTGTAATTGTACGAACAACTCATTTAATTTTAATTTGGCATCGGAGAATATGATTTGAAACATAGACAGGCAGGGTGCATACAATACAGCATAAACAAAACTCTATATTGGAGGCAAAAAATTATGAGTAGTTTGACTTCTGGCAGCTGTGGCTGCGGTTCAAGCATCTTAAGCGGCAACAACAGCTGTACCTGGATTATCCTGTTACTTCTCTTCTGCGGCGGCAGCTGCGGTAACGGTTGCGGCGGAAACGGCATCGGCCTGTTCAATGGAAACGGCAATGGCAACAGCAGCTGTGACCTTCTGATTCTGATTCTGCTCTTGAGCTGCCTGTGTGGCAACAACGGCGACTCCTGTGGCAGCAGCTGTAATTCCTGTGGCTGCTAAAAGCCCTTTTTCGAACATCTAAAAAGTGTCCGAAACGGAAACCAGACTCACCAAGGGTCTGGTTTTCCCTTTTAGTAGATTACATTATAGAGATTTTTTCTGCATAAGATGTATAGAATACATAGATGAGATTCCGCCTATGCCGTACACAGGAGGTGCCCATGAATCCGAATCATCCGAATAAAGTGACAGCTTTTGATGCTTTTTTTACGACAAAACATATTCAGATGTTGAAATTGCTCCTCCGCTACCTTGACCCCTCCCTTCAGGGACATCTGGCAGTCTACATTAAGCTGTTGGAGCTGAAGTACACGCTTAACTTCTTCCAGAATTACTCCGTTTCTTCCATGAAATTCAACCCTGAGCTTGGATACCCGGACGGCGGAATCAACGAGCTTTTGGACGAATTACAGCCCCTATGTTCTCCTGAGGAGCTGGAAAAAATTCAAAATCTCAAAAAAATGTACGAAAATCTGGAAAATATGCAGGAAATGATGCAAATTTTAGAAATGATGCAGGAAATATCGCCGGAGTTTTTTTCGGGAGGCTCCAATGCCGCCACCGATTTTTCAAATCTTTTCTCCGGAATCAACGGCTCAGAGCTGTCACAGATGATGGATATGCTGCAAAATATGTTCCCCGGGAATCATTAAGCAATCCGGAAATTTATTTCAAATCAAGCCCAAAATCAAATCAGGAGGAAATATATGATGTCAGAACCCGTTAATCATCCCGCATGGATGGATGACCCATTAGTCCAAAACATCCCTCAGGAAAAGCTGGACTTTCTCAGCAAGATGTTCGGGGAAGTCAATTCCCGTGTGCAAAGCGCCGGGAGCGGAAAGAGCCAAAAGGAAATGCTGCTGCTCCTCATGCCCGTGTTAAAGCAAGCCCGGGCCGCCAATCTCAGTCTCACTCCGCAGGAAATTCAAGCTGCCATTGCCGCCATCCGCAAGCACAGCACCCCTGAGGAGTTAGAACAGATTGACAAAATCCTTTGAATTACACAAAAGGGAAAGCCCACAAGCTTTCCCTTTTAAAATCAAGTCTTTTGAATCTAGTTCTTTGAATCTAGTTTTAAGTTCTATTTTGCCACAATGTTTACCAGTCTTCCGGGAACATAAATCTCCTTTACAATATTTCCGGTGAGTTTATCTCCCAATGCCTCCTTCGCCTGAGCGATGACTGCATCCTTTTCCACATCCTTGGACACGAGGATTGTGGCACGTATCTTGCCATTCACCTGCACACCGACTTCAACGGTGCTCTCCACAGTCTTTGCCTCCTCATACTCAGACCATGCCGTCTGGTATACACGTCCCTCGTAGCCGGCACTCTGCCACAATTCTTCTGTGATATGAGGTGCCACAGGATTCAACAGCGTGAGCAATGTCTTGTACTCACCTCTGGTGACAGCATTCTTCTTATAAAAATCATTTATCAACGCCATCATAGCCGCAATGGCTGTATTGTACTTCAGGTTCTCAAAATCACTGGAAACCTTCTTGATGGTCTGGTGCATCTTGGTCTCCAAATCAGCGCTGTAACCATCTCCATCCACCAGAATATCCTGCAGTTTCCACACTCTCTCCAGAAATCTGCGGCATCCCTTCACGCCGTCCTCGCTCCACGCTGCGGACAAGTCAAACGCACCGATAAACATCTCATAGGTACGCAAGGTATCCGCACCGTAATCCTGCACAATATCATCGGGATTCACCACATTGCCGCGGGACTTTGACATCTTCTCACCGTTGGAGCCGAGAATCATTCCATGGCTGGTACGTTTCTGATAAGGCTCCGGACAGGGAACTACCCCCTGATCATAGAGGAACCTGTGCCAGAATCTGGAATAGAGAAGATGCAGGGTCGTATGCTCCATACCGCCGTTGTACCAGTCCACAGGCATCCAATATTCCAATGCCTCCTTGCTTGCCAGAGCCTCCGAGTTATGAGGGTCCGTATAGCGAAGGAAATACCAGGAAGAACCTGCCCACTGCGGCATGGTATCCGTCTCACGCTGGGCAGGTCCGCCACAGCAGGGACAGGTAGTGTTCACCCAGTCGGTCATAGCTGCCAGAGGAGATTCCCCGTTATCGGTGGGCATATAACTCTCCACCTCGGGAAGCTCCAGCGGGAGCTCACTCTCATCCAAAGGCACGAAACCACATTTCTCACATTTCACAATAGGAATCGGCTCACCCCAATACCGCTGTCTGGAAAATACCCAGTCGCGCAGCTTAAAATTGGTTTTGCTGCATCCAATGCCCTTTTCTTCCAGATATTCAATAATCTTTTTCTTGGCATCCGCCACGGACAAGCCGTTCAAAAACTCAGAGTTGACAATGGTGCCTGTCGCCACGTCCGTGTACACCTTCTCCTGTACGCTCACTTCACTTCCGGACACGACCTCAATAATCGGAAGATTAAACTTCTTGGCAAAATCCCAGTCTCTCTCATCGTGGGCGGGCACTGCCATAATGGCACCTGTTCCGTAGGTCATCAAAACGTAGTCGGAAATCCATATAGGAATCTCCTTGCCGTTGACCGGGTTGGTCGCAGTAATCCCCTTGATTTCCACACCTGTCTTGTCCTTTGCAAGCTCCGTGCGCTCGAAATCAGACTTCTTGGCTGCCTGCTCCCGGTATGCAATCAGCTGGTCATAGTTTGCAATCTCGTCCTTATATTTATCAATCATGGGATGTTCCGGGGACACTACCATATAAGTCGCACCAAACAGGGTATCCGGTCTTGTGGTATAGATGCGCAGTTTCTCCTCCTTGCCCGTGAGTGCAAAGTCGACCTCTGCACCCTGTGACTTACCAATCCAGTTCTTCTGGGAAACCTTGACACGCTCAATGTAATCCACGGTGTCCAGACCCTGAATCAGCTTGTCGGCATACTCCGTTATCTTGAGCATCCACTGACTCTTTACCTTGCGCACGACCTCAGAGCCGCACCGCTCACACACACCATTTACGACCTCCTCATTGGCAAGCCCTACCTTACAGGAGGTACACCAGTTAATCGGCATCTCGGACTTGTAGGCAAGCCCCGCCTTGAACAGTTTCAGGAAAATCCACTGAGTCCACTTGTAATACTCGGAATCGGTGGTATTAATCTCCCTGTCCCAGTCAAAGGAGTAACCAAGAGAATGAAGCTGGTTCTTAAAACGCTCCACATTATTCTTCGTCACAATCTTCGGATGAATATGATTTTTGATAGCATAATTCTCCGTGGGAAGTCCAAACGCATCCCAACCCATGGGATAAAGAACATTATAGCCCTGCATTCTCCGTTTTCTGGCTACAATGTCAAGAGCTGTATAGGGACGAGGATGTCCCACATGAAGTCCCTGCCCTGAAGGATAGGGAAACTCTACCAACGCATAATATTTCGGCTTGGAATAATCGTCGGAGGTCTTAAACGCCTTCTCATCATCCCAGATTTTCTGCCATTTCTGCTCCACCTCATGGTGGTTATAGGGTACTGCCATTTTAGTGTCCTCTTTTCCTAAAATATCTGCCGCAATCGCACCTGTAAATCTGCACGACCTACAGGAAAGCAACATTCATTTTAGCCTTTTTTCAAGGGGCTGTCAAGGGCTGCTCCGCAGGTATTCTCACATACCCGCAGAGCAAATTCTGTTTCATACTATTTACGATAATTCACTTTCATCGTCACATAGACCGGCACCCCATTGGCTGCCGCATCCTTCAGGGTGACTGCAAACTTCAGGGTGTAGGTCTTGCCTGTCTTGGCAGAGGCATTCTCTTTGACATAAAGGCTGCCGCTGCCGTCTTCCCCATAAGTATAGTCGAATGCACCCTGTCCGTCCACCAGTTCAATCTTGCTGATGTCCGTATACAGCTTGCTGCCCGTAAACGTGATATCCTTGGCGTAAGCCGCTCCTGCCACGGACTCAAACAGCGTGACGTTCTTCACATTGGCTGTAAACTTCGGCACAGTCTGCTTGGGCGTTACCTTCACCGTCTTGGTCAGTTTCACTCCGCTCTTGTAAGTAACCTGCAAGGTAACCGGATATGCCGTCTTGATTGCCAGACTCTTACCGGCATTTGCCCGCAGCGTGACCGAGCCGTCTGCATTGGACGTCAATGCAAACCGGTCTGCGTTTTGACCGATTAAATCAACAGAAACAATCGTATCTGTGTAATTCTTCGTAGTAATCTTGTAGGTGATACCACTGCCGCTCCTGTTCAGCAGGTCGATGCTGCCGCTGGCTTTCAGGCTGATATCCG
>CAZUAP010000040.1:0-15411 GCA_964617975.1 uncultured Acetatifactor sp.
CATCAGCGCATCATCTTCAACGGCAACGGCTATTCCGATGAGTGGGTAGCGGAGGCTGAGAGACGTGGACTGCCCAATATCAAGTCCATGGTGGAGGCTTCCAGTGCGCTGACCACTGATAAGTCAATCAAGCTGTTTGAGAAATTCGGTATTTTCACCAAGGCAGAGCTGGAATCCCGTGAGGAGGTTTTGTACGAAACCTATTCCAAGACGATTAACATCGAGGCTCTCACCATGATTGAGATGGCTAAGAAACAGATTCTGCCCGCTGTCATGAAGTACACCAAGTCTCTGGCAGACACGGTGCTGGCAGTGAAGGAGGCAGGAGCAGATGCCTCTGTTCAGACCGGTGTGCTGAATGATATTTCCGCAAAGCTGGTTGAGGCGCAGAATGCTTTGACTGCGTTGGAGGAAAAGACCGCAAAGGCAAGCTCTCTCAACGTGGAGAAGGAGAAAGCCTTCTTCTACAAGGACGAGGTATTTACTGCAATGGCAGCCCTGAGAGCTCCGGTAGATGAGCTGGAGACCATGGTGGACAGAAAGGTATGGCCGATTCCCACCTACGGCGAACTCATTTTTGAGGTTTAAGTAAGATTAATTTATATTTCTTTGTTTCCCTTTTCAAAACGCGGAGGTCACACAGTACAGAGTGTGGCCTTTGCTTTTGAAAAAAGACGAAGTGAAAAAAAGCTGAAAAAATTGCAAAATTTATGAATTTGGGTATTGCAAAAGGGACACACTTCGTGTATAATACATCAAGTAGCGCGCAGGGAGCGCAAAACATAGGGCTATCGCCAAACGGTAAGGCAACGGACTCTGACTCCGTCATTTCAAGGTTCGAATCCTTGTAGCCCTGTTTTGAGAACCTCGACAGAGAAATCTGCCGAGGTTTTTTGCTGCCTGGAAATGTTTCATTTCTGAGCTTTTATGTCTTTGGACAGGAGAGAGGCAGCCTCCGGTGCTGAACGATATTTGGGAAAATTTTACGGATAAGTAGGATATACTCGGTATTACACTGACGGATAGGCTAACCCATATTCTTAATACGCTTGCGTTGTTGCTCCATAGGATTGGTAAGCGTAGATTAAGCAATTTAAATTGAATATAATGAGGTTAAATTTTTTCAATGATTTCTGCCAGAGCTTTTATTATTGTGATTAATTTAGAATAGTGAAAGCTTCCTTTTTTTTTAACCTCACACAAAATATCTTGCAGTACCATATCGTTTTCAGGCATATCGTCCATTAGTAGATAATCGGCACTTACATTTAGTGCTTCACACAATACTACAAGTGTCTCTAAGGACATTTTTCTGCTGCCGCGTTCAATATGTCCCATAAAAGAGACAGATAAACCACATTCTTCAGCTAACTCTTCTTGCGATAAGCCAATATTTTTGCGTGTAGATCGAATACGGTTCCCAATAGCAATATAATCAAGATTTTTCATTTATTCACCTCTATTCTATCTATATTGTATCCAAACTGTTTGTACAATAAATTGACTATAAGAAGTAAATCTTGACTATAAGAAGTATATGAGATATAATTATTCCGTACCAAAAGAAAACATATGAGAAGGGAGGGCTGAGTATGAGCCAACCAGTTGATTGCCCTATTTGTGGACGCAAGGTAAAAGATTTACCGGACAGAAGTAGTTGTTCCGGTACTGTAACTTGTCCGGGATGCAGAACAAGATTGCATTATGATTGGAATTGGAAAGCGGGACATGTATCTATAGGGAAAGCATAGAAAGCGGCAAGTTGAAGGGGCAACATTGTTTGCCCCTATTCAACGAGAATGGGGGAGTAGATATTGGTATTTTTCCTGCTAATAATAGGTGCTATCATATATAGTTGTCTGCCTTGGTATATCAGTTTAATTCTATGGTTTATTAATTTGTTTATTCCGGATCCAATACCGGTGGTAGATGAGGTGGTAATGCTTGCAGTAACTATTCGCAAATTTATAAAATTTGTAGAGTTATATGATTTTTTGGAAAGATATTGGAAAGTTGTTCTTCTGATAATTGTTGGAATTATAATAGCATTTATTGCATTCCTAGTTGGAGGCTGACTAGGTGATGGGGTAGTAGAAGGATGGAGGTATAATAATATGGGTATGATGGCTCCGTGTAATATAAAATGTAAAATGTGTGCGTTTTGTAAATACTGGTATGACCCTACTAATTCGGCAATAGCGCCGAAGGCGCCTGAAATTGGAGTATGGTTATATGATAAAAAAGCACGTTGTCAATGTTTGCAGTGGGGAGTAACGAAAGCGGCGGGTGCATCGTGCAAGAAGTATGAGTGCAAAATTTAAAAATATGTCAAGACCAGGGGGATGGGAAGGTGGGTAAAAGAGAGCAAAAAATAAATATTATAAAGGAGTATTTGCCATATTGTAGTAGTGTATTTTCATGCTATGTGTATGGGGCAATCCCTAAATCCAAGGTGGAGAACGCATGCATGACGTATGCTGCAAAAGTAGAATATGATGATGTTATTGGCTTAATTGATGAGACTGTTTTTGGAAACGGAAAAAGTGGAATACTCTTCACTATAGATGGATTTATTGATAGTAAAGACGCTAGGTTTTACAGTTACAAAGAGGGAATTCAATATAAGCAATTGCCAAGTGCATACAATCTTGTTAATGTAAATAAAATTTTAAGCAGGATGTGTGAGATAGAAAATCAACCCTCTGGTTGGGAAATTGCTGGTGCTGTTTTGGGCGGCGCATTAGATATTGCAAAGGAAATATCTTCTGCACATAATGGAGGAGAGACGGTTAGAGGGGAAAAAAAGTACAGCAAAGAAATATGGGATACTGTAGACTGGGTAAAAAGCGGTGAGCGAAAGAAAGTTTATAGTAAAGAAATTTATATTTATGCTGACCAAAATTGTGAAGGTGATATGCAATTTGATGAGTGCAAAATTCATTACAATGCTGATGGAAATAATGGACAAATCATTGTGCTGAAAAGCGGCAATATAAAATTTACGAATTGCATAATCGAATGTGAGGGATATGATACTTGTGCATTCATTGACTGTGATGATGATAATATTTGCAATCACATTATCTTTGAAGAGTGTACGTTTATAAATTGTACGGAGCTCTTAGAAAATGAAACAGTCATTGAATTACAATTAAAAAAGTGCGTATTTGTGAATTGCTACAAAGAGTGTATAAATATTAGTCTTTTGCCAAAAGCAATCTGTAAAGTATCTGATTGCATTATTGTGGGTAATGCGATAGCAGAATTTAATAAACCTTTAGTCGATAATAAACAAGTGTTTGACCAAGCTCTAATTCTAATTCAACTCGCAGAAGATTGTTACTGCATTATTGAGAATACAACAATTGTCGTAAGTGATAACCATCCGGATACAAACAATGCTTGGCCAATGCGGTACTTCTTCTTTTATGGTTATCAGGGTAATAGAGAAATTCGAGATTGTACTTTTTACGGAGTGTCCAATATTGTATGGGGAGCTTGTAACATTGAACGGTGTATATTTAAAAAGTGTAAGCCTGTTATAGATGGAGAGACTAAAATTATTGAGTTAAAGGAGTGCATCTTTGAAGAATGTACAAGAGTTGTTTATCCACTATCATCGCCAATGTTGGTCTTTAATAGATGCCAATTTCTAAAATGTTTTGATGAGGTTTGCCATGGGAAAATAAATTTCGTTAATTGCCAATTTAGTCAGTTGGAACATAGAAACTATAGGACTAAGGAGCAAACAACTTTAGGGTTTGAGGGAGGAGAAAAGAGAAGTCCTTTGATAGTAGAAAAATGTGCATTTAGTGGTTTGAAAATGGGGCAAGGATATTTGATGAAAGAATTATGGAATGAGAAAAAGAATCAATATGGTGTGACTGTTGTAGACTGTTCTTTTTCTGATTGGAGTACTGAAGATAAAAATAACAAAATTATTATACCCGAGTTTTATCATTCTTCACTTTTTTCTTATAAGAAATACTGCGCGTTTGTGTTCCGAAATTGTCGCGGATTGTTCGACACAGGAAATGAAGAGAGACAAATGGGCAGTGGGATGATTGAAAATGTTTCCAGAGAAGATATAGGAGCAACCATTAAAGTAGAGCTTCCTGATGCTGTAAAGTGGATATTAACATATATAAAATAACATGATAAACGTAGTTGTTTAGATGCCAATAGTTAGTTGAATTCAAGTACAAAGGAGAGAAGAAAATGAAAATTCTAGCTATTATTTGCTTGGTTATTTGGCTCGCGTCCTTTAACCAGGCACTTAGGGATCCAATGAGTGGCGCTATTGAGGCTATGAAAGATGGCTATGGTGGAGTTGGGGGGGTGGTATGCTTTCTGGTCAGATTTGGTTTGCCCATACTGGCGGTAATATTATTTATTGTTTAAGAGTTACTAAATAAGCACAGTATGAAGACAACAAATTTTCATTTGAATTGTAAAAAACAAGAATGGAGATAAACATGAGTACATTTGTAGAAAATGAACAGAATACATCTGAACTGAAAGACAAAAACGACACTATAGGGACAATTATGGCGATTGCGTCATTAATCTGTGGTCTGGTAGCGTTATGTACTGCTGGAATTTTCTTTGTTCCCGAAATAGGGGGAGTTGTGTTTGCATTTTTCGGGAAAAAAGATGGAAAGATGCATGTATTAGCCAAGATTGGTTTGGCTTGTAGCATTATATCTTTTGTGATATTACTTGTTTTTGTGATAATTACTTTGATGGCATTTGCTGGTAATGATAATATGATAGGCGTATTGGAATGGATGAAGGAATTGGCCGTGGAATAGTTTTCATGATTGCACTTATTATTCATGAATAGTGTAAATATAAGACATAATAAAAATACCATCATTTCGGTGGTATTTTTATTATGCTCTTTTCGGGAACAAGTTTGTACTGTCTATCACAATTTATTTACCCATTGATTTGGTTTTATTTATCATGCTGAAAAACGGAGAGATATTTTTTTTAGAGAATTTCAAGTCTTAAATTTAATTTAGCCGGACATAGATATTCCTATAAAAGTATGGTAAAATACAAAGGACTCTCAGGCCATGCAGCAAATATGATGGGACTTGATTGTTGAACGCAGAAGGAGAATATACACCAAACTGCGTGAAAGGAGTATACATATGGACGAGGTAAAACAGGCAAAAAAAGTTTTTTCCAGGTTGGGGTGGTGTTACATAGCGGGGACTGCGCTGGTGTACCTGCTACAGATTATTTTGAGTTATGTGATTCAGGCATATAAGCCGGAGTGGCTGAACAATCTCAGCATCACGCTGATTCTGTCGAGCATTATTGTATATGCCTGCGGAATGCCGCTGATTGTATTGCTGACCCGCAGTATGGACAAGACCGCCATAGAACACCACAAGATGAAGTGGTGGCAGTTTGTGCTGGCGCTGATTATGTGTTACGCGCTGGTTTATGTGAGCAATCTGCTGGGCACGATTGTGACGACGGCAGTGGGCGCCCTCAAGGGGAGCTCCGTGGAGAACAATCTGATGGATTATGTCACCGGTGGAAATATGCCTGTAAATTTTGTGCTGATGGTGATGATTGCACCCGTTGTGGAGGAGTATGTGTTCCGAAAAGTGATTGTGGACCGGACGGTGCGGTATGGTCAGGGCATGGCGATTGCAGCATCCGGATTGATGTTCGGACTGTTTCATGGCAATCTGAACCAGTTTGCCTATGCAGTGGTGTTGGGAGCCTTCTTCGCATTCCTCTATGTGAAAACCGGAAATCTCAAAATTACCATCGGAATGCACGCTATCGTCAATTTTATGGGCAGCGTGGTTGCCGGACAGGTTGTAAAGCTACTGCATTATGATGAACTGCTCACGGTGGACTCTTCGGATGCGGATGCGGTGATGGAGGTCGTGATGAATAATCTGGGCGGCTGGATTATTTTCATGATTTATGCATTGCTGCTTTTTGTGGTGGTAATCACGGGTATTATTCTCTTGATTGTGTTCCACAAAAAGTTCAGGCTTGAGCCGGGACAGACTGCTATCCCCAAGGGGAAGAAATTCAGCACATTGATTGTCAATCCCGGGATGCTGGTGTTCTGCGCGGCGTGGATAGTGCTGATTATTATACAGCTGTTGTCATAGTAATTTAAATCATAGATAGATAATTGCGGAAACCATAAGTAACAGTTTCGCAATTACCTATTGAATCTAGATGGAGCGTGGTGGAAGTATGTATCTTATGGATGGGCGGATTCGCTATAGTGAGACGGACAGGGATGGTATTCTGACATTGCCGGCATTGATTAATTATTTTCAGGATTGTTCTACTTTCCATTCGGAGGAGCTGGGATTGGGGACAGGCTACCTGCAGGAGAGGCATCTGGTCTGGGTGCTTTGTTCCTGGCAGATAGTGGTGGAGCGTTATCCGAGACTGAGTGAGCGCGTGAAAGTCGGTACGGCGCCCTATGAATTTAAAAGTTTTCTGGGATATCGCAATTTTGCGATGACGACGCAGGAAGGGGAATATCTGGCGAGGGCAAATTCCCTGTGGAGCCTGCTGAGCACGGACACACTCAAGCCTGCAATCCCTCCGGAGGAGATGCTGAGAGGATATGAACTGTCGGAGAGGCTGGATATGGATTACGCACCGAGGAAGATTACCGTGCCTGCAGGTGGTGCTGACAGGGAACCGATTGTGGTCAAAAAGCACCACTTGGACACCAACAATCATGTGAACAACGGGCAGTATGTGGACATGGCGATGGATTTTCTGCCGGAAAATTTTGCCATAGGACAGCTGCGCGCGGAGTACAAGCGACAGGCTTTTCTGGAGGACGTGCTGTATCCTCATGTAGCGCGGGAGGACAGGCGGCTGGTGGTTGCTCTGAATGATGAGGCGGGAAAGCCCTATGTGGTGGTGGAGTTTACTGGAGAAGTAGTGTGAAATGAAAGGATTACAGATATGATTAGATTGGGTGAACGTCAGAAACTGGTTATCGTAAAGGCGGTGGAGTTTGGCGTGTATCTCGCTCCCTCCTCGGAGCAGAAGGAGGAGCGTATTCTGCTCCCGGCGAAACAGGTTCCGGCGGGCAGCAAGGTGGGGGATTCCATAGAGGTGTTTGTCTACCGCGATTCTTCCGACAGGATGATTGCCACCACCAACGTTCCGAAACTTCAGATGGGGCAGGTGGCGGAGCTTGAGGTGGTTCAGGTGGGCAAGATAGGTGCCTTTTTGGACTGGGGGCTGGAGAAGGATTTGTTTCTCCCTTTCAAACAGCAGAAACGCAGGGTGAAACAGGGGGAGAAGGTTCTGGTGTCCCTGTATATTGACAAGAGCAACCGGCTTTGCGCCACCACCAATGTGTATGAGAATCTGCGCAAGGACAGCCCGTACCAGAAGGAGGACCGCGTCAAGGGGCGGGTCTATGAAATCAGTGACAATTTCGGCGCGTTTGTCGCCGTAGATAACCTGTATTCGGCATTGATACCCAAAAAGGAGCTCTATGGTGAGGTCACGCTGGGCGAGGATGTGGAGGCACGTGTGATTGCGGTGCTGGATGACGGCAGGCTGACGCTGAGTGTCCGGGAGAAGGCGTATCTGCAGATTGAGAAGGACGGGGAGAAACTGCTGCGCATACTGGACAGCTATGACGGTGTGCTGCCCTTTACGGAGAAGGCTGACCCGGAAGTAATCCGCCGGGAGACGGGCATGAGCAAAAATGAATTCAAGAGAGCTGTGGGGCATCTTTTGAAGGGCGGAGAGATAGAAATTCGTGAAAAAGTGATAAGAAAGCGTTAATATTGCTGGAAAAAAATATAGAGTTGTGTTATAATAGGCAAAACGAGTCAATCGGAGGGAGGTATCGGTATGGATATAGCAGGTTTGTCGATGTCGATGGCAGACAATCGGATACAGTCTCAGGTGGGAACGGCGATTCTCGGTAAGGCGATGGACACTAATGAGGTTCTTGGACAGGGATTGGTACAGATGATTGATGCGTCTGCCATGGAGCGGAGCGTGAACCCTGATGTGGGAGCCAATTTTGATGTGAGGATCTGAGAATAGATTTTTAGTCGCAGGACAGGGCTGAGGGGTTGTTGGGGCGTGTTGCGCTCCGGACAGCCCCTCTTGTGTTTTTTTGGTGAAAACTTCTGAAAAAGTATTGCTTTTTTTGTGGTTTTTTTGTACATTTGTGTTAGTGAATGTCTTACTGGAGGAGTGGGGTTATATGATTTCAAATCAGATTTTGCAGAGTACGTTGGATGGGTTAAAAGGGATTGCCCGGGTTGAGCTGTGTGTCATGGATACGGATGGGAAGGAAGTTGCTTCCACTATGGAGATGAGCAACTGTTCCAAGGCAGCTGTTGAATTTGCTGCATCTCCGGCAGATGCGCAGGAGATTCAGGGTTATCAATATTTTAAAATTTATGATGAGCAGCAGCTGGAGTACATTCTGGTGACTGCGGGAGCCGGCGAGGATGTCTATATGGTCGGCAAGATGATTGCTTTCCAGATTCAGAGCCTGCTGGTGGCATACAAGGAACGTTTCGACAAAGACAACTTCTTCAAAAATCTTCTTTTGGATAACCTTCTTCTGGTAGATATTTACAGCCGTTCCAAAAAACTCCATATTCAGACGGACGTATCCCGGGTAGTGATGATTGTCGAGTCGGGGAGCGGCAAGGACAGCAATGTGCTGGAGCTTTCCAGAGCCTGCCTCGGCAACAATGGAAAAGATTTCATCACCGCTGTAGATGAAAAGGATGTTATCGTTGTGAAAGAGCTGACGGAATCCGAGGGCAACAAGGAGGTTGAGAAGACGGCAAGGACGCTCATCGCTTTCCTGCAGAAGGAAGGGGTGCGCGGAGTCCGTGTCGCCTACGGCACAATGGTTCATGAGATTAAGGAAGTCAGCCGCTCCTACAAGGAGGCGAAGATGGCTCTTGATGTAGGTAAGATTTTCTTTGACGACAGAGATGTGATTGCCTACAGTGAGCTGGGAATCGGGCGATTGATTTATCAGCTGCCTATCCCCCTGTGCAAGATGTTCATCCGGGAGATTTTCGGCGGAAAGAGTCCGGACGATTTCGATGAGGAGACCCTGACTACCATCAATAAGTTTTTTGAGAACAGTTTGAATGTGTCGGAGACGTCCAGACAGCTGTTTATCCACCGCAATACTCTGGTGTACCGCTTGGATAAGCTGCAGAAAACCACAGGACTGGACTTGCGCGTGTTTGAGGATGCGATTACTTTTAAGATAGCGCTGATGGTTGCAAAATATATGAAATACATGGAAACTTATGAATATTAATATCGTTATGATAGATATACGGCGTGCGGGTGGAGGATACCGATGGCAAGAAAAGAAATACTGAGGCAAAAAAGAGAGAAACTAATCGAGGAACATGGTATTATTTATCTGGATAATGTGAGTAAAAATTACTCTGCCGGCGCACCCGCATTGGACCGGGTGAGTCTGAGTATCCAGCCGGGTGAGTTTGTATTTATTGTGGGCGACAGTGGTTCCGGAAAATCCACTATGATTAAACTTCTGCTGCGGGAGCTTACAGCTACCAGCGGCAGTGTTTATGTTATGGGACATGAGCTAAACAAACTTTCCCACAGAAAGATACCGCAGTTTCGGCGTAATCTGGGTGTCGTGTTTCAGGATTTCCGGCTTCTGAAGGACCGGAATGTGTATGAGAATGTGGCTTTTGCCCAGAGGATTGTGGAGACTCCGGTGCAGGAAATCCGCAGGAATGTACCCGCTATTCTCGCCACGGTGGGATTGGCAGGAAAGTATAAATCCAAGCCCCGGCAGCTCTCGGGCGGAGAGCAGCAGAGGGTGGCTCTGGCGAGGGCTCTGGTGAACAAGCCTTCCATACTGCTGGCTGACGAACCTACGGGCAATCTTGACCCCAACAATTCCTGGGAGATTATGAAACTGTTGGAGGAGATTAACGAGACGGGCACGACAGTCCTTGTCGTGACCCATAACAGCGAGATTGTCAATGCCATGCGCAAGCGTGTGATTACCCTTAAAAAAGGCGTGATTGTCAGTGACGAGGAGGAAGGTGGTTACATCGATGAAGATTAGTACATTATTTTATACCATCAGGCAGGGGTTTGCGAATATTTTCCGCAACAAGCTGTTCTCTCTGGCATCCATTGCGACGATTTCCGCTTGTCTGTTTTTGTTTGGTCTTTTTTATGCTATCATGGCAAATTTTGAACACATGGTTAAGACGGCGGAGGAGGGAGTTTCCGTCACGGTATTTTTCCATTACGAGGGGGAATTCCCCGATTCCTGCGAGAGCCACGAGGATGGACAGGTGCCCACTGACGAACGCATTGAGGAAATCGGTCAGATGATAGCTGCGCGGGTGGAGGTTTCCGACGTGCAGTTTGTCTCGGATGAGGAGGCTTGGGAAACTTTCGGACAGGATTATTTCGGCGAAGATTACCGGGAGGGTTTTCCGGACAATCCGCTGGCGGGTGAGAACAGCTATCAGGTGTATCTGAGTGATGTGTCTATGCAGGATGCACTGGTGACTTGGCTTCAGTCTCTGCCGGAGGTGCGCAAGGTGAGATATTCCGCGGTGACCGCCAACACCCTGAGCGGTGTGAATCTGCTGATTGCCTACGTGTCGGTAGGCATTATCGTGGTGCTGCTGGCGGTGAGTATCTTCCTGATCAGCAATACGGTGACCGTCGGCATCTCCGTCCGAAGGGAAGAAATCACCATCATGAAGTATATCGGGGCTACGGACTTCTTTGTCCGCGCGCCGTTTGTGTTGGAAGGTATGCTCATCGGAGCCATCGGTGCGGTGATTCCGTTGGCAGTGATATACAGTCTCTACAATTATGCGCTGAATTATGTGACGGGGAGATTTGCAGTGCTCAGTGATTTCCTGAATTTCCTGTCGGTGAAAGAGATATTCAATGTTCTGACACCCGTGTCGTTTGGCGTGGGCATCGGAATCGGATTTCTAGGAAGTATTTGCACCGTGAGAAAACATTTAAAGGTATAGCGTTGACCGGATGATATTGCGTGAGAGGATGAAAAATTGAAATTTTCCAGAAAGAAAAAGGGTGTGCTGGCATTTTTGCTGATGCTGGTGCTGATTGCGGGCGCAGAGTATCTTCCGGTCAAGGCGGGTACTGCCATGTCCTCAATTACCTCGGACAGCATCAAAAAGAAGGAAGACGAGATTGCGCAGATGGAGAGCGAAAAAAAGACTCTGCAGGGCAGTCTCACGGATTTACAGAAGATTAAGAAGGAATTGGAGACCCAGAAAAGCAACCTGAAAAATTATGTCGCACAGCTGGACAGCAATCTCTCAGAAATCGAGCAGAAAATTGCAGATTTGAACCTTCAGATTACTGCCAAGGAGGCGGACATTGAAGATACGCAGGCGGAGCTGGACGCAGCCCTTGAGACGGAGCAGGCTCAGCAGGAGGCTATGATTAGCAGGATCCGGATGATGTACGAGCGGAACGACACGCAGCTTGTGGATGTGTTTCTGAGCGCGGGCAGTTTCGGCAGTTTCCTGAGCCGTATGGACAGCATTGAACGCGTTGCGGCATATGACAAACAGGCATACGAGGATTACAAGGCAAACCGGCAGCTTGTGGAGCTCTGCAAGGAACAGCTGGAGCTTGAGAAGGATATACTTGACCAGACGAAGGAGAATGCGGAGCTGGAGCAATCCAATCTGGAGAGCCTGATTGAACAGAAGAATCAGGATATCACAGCATATGAGACCGACATAAGCAATAAGTCTCAGGCGATTGCCGAGTATGAGCAGATGATTAAGGAGCAGGATGAGGAGATTGCCGCTCTGGAGGCTGCGATTGCCAACGAGAAGAAAGAAATTTTGGCGAATAGCGGCGAGGTGCTGACTTATGACGGCGGTGTGTTTAAATTTCCTTTGGCCTCTTACACCAGAATTTCGGATGATTACGGTATGCGTATCCATCCCACTCTGGGAGTGGAAAAGTTCCACAACGGCGTGGATTTTGCATCACCTCAGGGTACGGCAATCTATGCGGCATACGATGGCAAGGTCGTTGCGGCAACTTACAGTGCAACCATGGGAAATTATGTGATGATTGACCACGGGGACGAACTGTATACGATTTATATGCACGCCTCGGCGCTCTATGTGAAACAGGGTGACATCGTCGTGCGCGGGGAGACCATTGCCGCAGTGGGCAGCACGGGCAGGTCCACCGGAAACCATCTGCATTTCAGTGTCCGCAAGGATGGATCTTATGTATCTCCGTGGGGGTATATATCGCAGTGATTCGTGAATTAAATGAGTAATTGATTAAAGGAAGCGCAAATTTATGGAGAATGAAAAGAAACAAAAAAACTGGGGGCTTTTTGTACTGGGGCTGGTAATTGGTCTGCTTGTGGCACTGATTATCACCAGCGTGATTTACAAAAAAGCTGTGAGCCTGTCCGATGACAGTCTGGTGGATTCCCGTGTCTTGAAGAAGATTGAGTCTCTGGAGAGCACGATACATGACCGTTTCTATCTGTCGGAGGTGACGGATGAGGAGCTGGAGGAAGGCATTTACCGGGGACTTCTGGAGGCTTTGGACGATCCATATTCCGAGTATTATACCGCTGAGGAGCTGACGGCACTCATGGATCAGACGGAGGGCGTTTATTACGGGATTGGTGCATATGTGGGCCTGGACAGTGAAACCTCCCTTCCCAAAATCAGCGGAACCATCGAGGGTGCACCGGCTGAGGAGGCAGGTTTGCGTCCGGATGACCTGATTTACAAAATAGATGACGAGTCCACCTATGGTTTAAGCCTGACGGACGCGGTAGCGTTAATCAAAGGACCTGAGGGTACAGAGGTGACGCTGACCATCATCCGTGAGGGAGAGTCGGACTATCTGGAAATCAGCATCCCCAGAAGAAAGGTGGAGAGTCCCACCGTTGAGTTTGAGATGCTGGAGGATAACATCGCATATATCCAGATTACTGAGTTCGATGATGTCACCGTTGACCAGTTCGCGGATGCTTTGGCGACGGCGAAAGGTTCCGGGATGGAGGGACTGATTCTGGACTTGCGCGGCAATCCGGGTGGAAGTCTCAGTGCAGTGGTTGATATAGCTGGCATGATGCTGCCGGAGGGACTGGTAGTATACACGGAGGATAAGGAAGGAAAGCGTTCGGAATACCGCTCAGACGGTACTCATGAACTGCAGGTGCCCCTTGTGGTGCTGGTGGACGGCAATTCAGCCAGTGCCTCGGAGATTCTCGCCGGAGCGATACAGGATTATGAATTGGGCACGCTGGTGGGAACGACTACCTTCGGCAAGGGGATTGTGCAGCAGATTATTGCTCTGGATGACGGTTCGGCTATCAAGCTGACTATCAGCAGTTATTTTACTCCAAACGGACGAAATATCCATGGGACGGGTATTGAACCGGATGTGGTGTGTGAGTTTGACGGGGAGACCTATTACAGCACAGAGGACCATTACGACAATCAGCTTGAGAAGGCGAAAGAAGTATTAAAGGGACTGTAATGCAACCATAAATTGTGTGCACATCTTACCGGAAGGGGGTATGTATTATGCAAAGAAAATATCCTGTAATAGATATGGCAGGAACCGGTCAGAACATCAAACAAATCATGCTGGCAAAAGGACTGACGGTAAAAGATATTCAGGAATTCTTGGGATTGAGTACATCACAGAGCATATATCGTTGGTTTGATGGGAAAAATTTACCGACGATAGACAATCTGTATGCCTTGAGTGAACTCTTTCGCCTGCCGGTGGATTCCCTGATAAGGGGCAGCAGAGAATATGAGTATCGTCCGGAGGATGATGCCACGTATCAGCGCGCGATTGTATATTATCAAAAAATTCTCACGAGTTGGAGGAAGAATTGGCAGCTTTCTCCGGAATAGAGGACAAATAGAGTTGTTGATATCCACAGGATGGGAAATAGTCCTGTGGATTTTTTTGCTCAAACAGGACAGAGCAGAACAAATGTTCGCAAAGATATAGACATTTTCTGTTAAATACTGTATAATAACCGTGTTATTGTTTACTGTAGTAGATGTATGGCATATGCAGACCGGGCAATAACATCATGGAGGAAATCAGTTCTATGGATAAGTTTGTTTTACATTCGGAATATCAGCCCACAGGCGACCAGCCACAGGCGATTGCAGAGCTGGTGGAGGGTTTCAGGCAGGGCAACCAGTTTCAGACCCTTCTGGGCGTAACCGGCTCGGGCAAGACCTTTACCATGGCGAACGTCATTGCTGCATTGAACAAGCCGACTCTGGTGATTGCCCACAATAAGACGCTGGCGGGGCAGCTCTATGGCGAGTTCAAGGAATTTTTTCCGGAAAATGCAGTGGAATATTTTGTGTCCTACTATGATTACTATCAGCCGGAGGCATATGTGCCTTCCTCGGACACCTATATCGCGAAGGATTCCGCCGTCAACGATGAGATAGATAAGCTGCGGCTGTCGGCGACAGCGTCCCTGACGGAGCGCAGGGATGTGGTTGTGGTGGCGAGTGTGTCCTGCATCTATGGTCTGGGCAGTCCGGATGAATATCAGGATATGATTGTATCACTGCGGCCGGGTATGGAGAAGGACAGAGACCAGGTTTTGCGGGAGCTGGTGGACATTCAATATACGCGCAATGACATGGATATGCAGCGCGGTACCTTCCGGGTGCGGGGAGATGTGCTGGAGGTTTACCCGGCGGAGGGTGGTGATTATCTGATTCGCATTGAATTTTTCGGGGATGAGATTGACCGCATCGCTCAGGTGGAACCCTTGACAGGCAAGGTGCATGCTACCCTGAACCATGTGGCAATTTTTCCGGCGTCCCACTATGTGGTCTCTCAGGAGAAAATCAAGACGGCTTGCGACAATATCGAGAAAGAGATGGAGGAGCGGGTGCGCTATTTTAAGGGCGAGGATAAGCTCATCGAGGCGCAGCGCATTGCGGAGCGCACCAATTTTGATGTGGAGATGCTGAGGGAGACAGGCTTTTGTTCCGGTATTGAGAATTACTCCAGGCATCTGACGGGGGCTGCCCCGGGGGAACCGCCCATGACGCTGATGGACTTTTTTCGGGATGATTTTCTGATTATCGTAGATGAATCGCACATGACCATTCCGCAGATTCGAGGGATGTACGCAGGAGACCGCTCAAGGAAACAGACACTTGTGGACTATGGTTTTCGACTGCCGTCAGCTCTCGACAACAGACCGCTTAATTTTGAGGAATTTGAGTCGCATATAGACCAGATGATGTTTGTGTCGGCGACGCCCTCCGTATATGAGGCAGAGCATGAGCTGCTGCGCACGGAGCAGATTATCAGGCCTACCGGACTTCTTGACCCTGAGATAGATGT
>CAZUAP010000041.1:0-14941 GCA_964617975.1 uncultured Acetatifactor sp.
AGGTACAGACAGCTATCTTCAACAACTTGTCAAAGCGTCTTGCTTCCATGATAAAGGAGGATATGGACTTTATGGGTCCTGTCCGCATGAAGGATGTAGAGGAAGCACAGCAGAAGATTGTCAATATCATCCGAAAACTGGAGGATGCTGGAGAAATCGTTATCTCCAGAGGCGGAGGTGACGAGATCGTTGTCTAGTAATTTGTTGAAAGTGGGATATACCAATGTCCAGGACGGCGAGAAACGTGTGATAGACAGCAATGAGCTTATGACACGTCGTATGGAGGCGCTTGCAGTCAAAACGAAGCGCCCGGAGAATGAAGAATTGGTGACAGGAGAAGATGGCTTTGCGGCAGGGCTTGCCGCGGAGCGAGTGGAAGGGCTTTTGTCGGAGGAGGATTCCGAGGACGGTATCCAGAGCAATGTCATCAAGGCAAATGTGGAGAAGGACACCGCTCAGACGGAGGAAAGCGCTGAGGCAGCTCAGGCAGCCTCAGAGATTCTGGAGCAGGCGAGGGAACAGGCAAAGACTGAGGCTGAGCAGATTCTTACTCAGGCGAGGGAGAGCCTGAGCCGAGAGAAGGAGGAAACCCTTTCGCAGGCGAGAGAGCAGGGACTTGAGGAAGGCCGCAGGCAGGCGGAGGCTGAGCTTGCGGAGCAGGAGAGTGCTCTGGAGGAGAGACGCAAATCTCTGGATGCAGAATATGATGCTCTGCTGAAGGAGCTGGAGCCGAAGTTCGTGGATGCCATCGCCGAGGTATATGAACATGTCTTCCATGTGGAACTTTCCTCCTACAGGGAGATTTTACTGTATTTGATAGAGTCGGCTGTGCGCAAGGCTGAGGGCGGCAAGGATTTCCTGATTCATGTGTCGGGGGAGGATTATCCCTATGTGCGCATGGAAAAGAAGGAGATAGAGGCAGCGGTGACATCACCCGGTGCAACGCTTGAGGTTGTGGAGGATATCACGCTGGACCGCAATGAATGTCTGATAGAGACGGACGGCGGAATTTTCGACTGCGGACTTGGAACACAGTTGGAAGAATTAAAAAAGAAATTAAAACTGTTATCGTTTGAAACGTTGAAGTCTTGAGAGACGGAAGGTCGTATGAGACTGATATGGAGGTTTCCTTGGAAGTACCTAAGATTGATTTTGAAAAATATAAAAGGCTGTCGGAGGGCACTTATTTTCGCAGGCTTGGGAAGGTCGTGAATGTGGTCGGACTCACCATTGAGTCCGCCGGACCGGATGCAAAGCTGGGGGATTTGTGCCGGATTATCCCGGATGAGGGACTGGGTTATGCCCCCATCATGGCTGAGGTAGTTGGGTTCAAGGACCGCAAGACGCTGTTGATGCCTTACGACAATGTGGAGGGCATCGGGTTGGGATGTATTGTGGAGAACACAGGATATCCGCTGACTGTGACCGTGGGCGATGAGCTTTTGGGCAAGACCCTGAATGGTCTCGGACAACCTTCGGACGGGAGCAAAATTCAGGGGGTGGAATATCCGGTGGATGCAGACCCGCCGGACCCTATGAGCCGTGCCATCATCGATGAAATCCTTTCGCTGGGGGTTCGGGCTGTGGACGGTCTGATTACCATTGGCAAGGGACAGCGTATCGGCATCTTTGCCGGCTCCGGTGTGGGAAAGTCCACACTGATGGGTATGTTTGCAAGAAATACCAAGGCGGACATCAATGTGATTGCTCTGATTGGAGAGCGTGGCAGAGAGGTGCGCGAATTTATAGAGAGAGATTTGGGCGAGGAGGGCATGAAACGCTCGGTGGTGGTTGTGGCTACGTCAGACCGCCCCGCGCTGGAGCGCAAGATGGCGGCTAAGACGGCAACGGCAGTTGCGGAGTATTTCAGGGACCAGGGCAGGGATGTGCTGCTCATGATGGATTCCCTGACACGTTTCTCCATGGCACAGAGGGAAATCGGGCTTGCCAGCGGCGAACCCCCCGTGACGAGGGGTTATCCGCCCAGTGTGTATTCCGAGATGCCCAAACTTTTGGAGCGGGCGGGACGCGCGGCGAAGGGCTCTATCACCGGTCTGTATACCGTGCTGGTGGACGGCGATGATTTCAATGAGCCTATCACGGACACCGCCAGAAGTATTCTGGACGGGCACATCGTACTGGACAGAAAGCTGGCACACAGAAATCACTATCCGGCGATTGATGTGCTGCAGAGCATTTCCAGATGTATGAGTCAGGTGGCGGACAAGGAGCATAAAAAAGCAGCCGGAAAGCTGCGGAATGTGCTTGCTACATATAATGAGGCGGAAGATTTAATCAATATCGGCGCCTACAAGAGCGGAAGTAATCCTTCCATTGACTATGCGCTTACCAAGATTGATGCGGTGAACGAATTTTTGTGTCAGGAGACGGACGAGAAAGTGGATTTTGAGGAGAGCTCACACAAAATGCAGGAGATATTTGCGTAGGTATGCCGGATTTTAGGAGAGACGGATGGCTAGATTTCGTTACAGATTACAGAATGTATTGAATATCAAGCTTAAGATGGAGGATCAGGCGAAACAGGAGTTTTCTACGGCAAGGATGCGTCTGGATGACGAGGAGGAGAAACTGGAGGCTCTCAAACAGAGAAAATACGGCTATGAGGAGAGGGCAAAGGAACTGCTGAACGGCAGGCTGAATGTGCGGGAGATAGAGGATAATAAAAATGCTATACTGATTATGGACGGTTATATTGCAAACCAGCGGATTGAGGTGGACAGAGCAAGCAACCGGCTGGAGAAGGCGAGAGAACGCATGACGGTTGCCATGCAGGAGCGCAAGACCCAGGAGACTCTGAGGGAGAAGGCTTTCGAGGAGTTTATGAGGGAGGAGAACCGTGCGGAGAGCAAGGTAATCGACGAATTGACCAGCTATACCTACGGTCAGAAGCAAGAGGTGTAAAAAGATGGCAAGGGAAAAGACCCCGCAGGAGATTGCGGCTGAAGAAGAAAAAAAGAAAATCAAGGCGGAGAAAAGCCAGTTAAAAAAAGACCAGAAGGCTCAGAAAAAAGAGGCAAAGCGCAGGGCTAAGGAGATTGCCAAGAGAGAGGATGAGCTGGAGGATGAGGAGGAGAGCGGAGGATTCGCCACTTTCTTCACCACGCTTTTCATCGTTGCACTCTGGCTGGTGGTCATCTGCGTTGTGGTTAAGATGGATGTGGGAGGGTTCGGCAGCTCTGTGTTGACCCCGGTTTTGAAGGATGTCCCTGTGGTCAATAAGATTTTGCCGGGCAATTCGGTGACAGAGACGACGAACGGCGATAATTACGGCGGTTATACCAGCCTCAAGGATGCGGTGGCCCAGATTGAAAGTCTGGAGCTGCAGTTGGAACAGGCACAGAACGAGTCCAAATCTAAGGACGAGGAGCTGAGCACATTGAAGGCGGAGGTGCTGAGATTGCAGCCTTTCGAGGAGAAACAGGTGGAATTTCAGCGTATCCGAACTGAGTTTTATGAGGAGGTTATCTACGCGGAGAACGGGCCCGGGGCGGAGGAATATCAGAAATATTATGAATCCATGGATCCCACCACAGCGGAATATCTCTACAAGCAGGTGGTAGCCCAGAACGAGGCGAGTCAGGAGATACAGGACTATGCGGCGACCTATTCCCAGATGAAACCCAAGGCAGCGGCAGCGCTGTTTGAGGCCATGGATGACGACCTGGACTTGGTGGCAGATATTTTGATGGAAATGGGTGCGGAGAGCAGGGCGGCAATCCTGAATAACATGGATGCCACTGTGGCGGCGAAACTCACAAAAATAATGAATCCGGACTCTTAAGTATCTCTCCAAAGAGACCGATATAGATTGTGGTATATTATATACTAAAATAAGTAGAAAGGAGGATGGCAATGACGACAACAGCAGTAAAAGGTGTCGGAAACATAATCAGCAGTGTATCGTCTCAAGTTGGAAACGTTGCGGCGAAGGCAACTGAGGAAAGTTTCCAGACGGTGTGGAGCAGTCAGGCTGGGTCGGGCAAAACTGATTCGCAGACGCAGAGCAAAACTCGCACAGATGACAAGGCGGCGACCAAGGCAAAGCCCGGAGACGAGCTGAGAGCCAAGGACAGCTCCAGAAAAAATGTCCGCACTGAGGACAAAAATCAGACCGATACTGATGAGCGTACAGACGAACCGGAAGGCGAAGGGCTGGAGGCTGCCATGGAAGTAATCGCTGCGGCGGTCACAGATTTGGAACAGCAGATAGCAGATACCTTCGATATTTCGGTGGAGGATGTGCAGAATTTGATGGCTGATATGGATTTGCAGCCGGCGGATATCTTACAGCCGGAGAATCTGAGCAATCTTTTGCTTGAGGCGGGCGGCGTGCAGGATTCCATGGAACTTCTCACTGACGGCGAGCTTTATGCGGACTATCAGATGCTCATGGAGCAGGGCAAAGAGGCGGTGGAGCAAATCGGTGCCCAGTTGGAGATTTCACCGGAGCAGGTTTTGCAGACGGTGGATGCGGCAAAGATGCCAGCCGTGGAGCAGACGGCAGAGAAACCGATTGTTGAGGTCACTGTTGAGACGGAAGATGCGGAGCCGACGGTGCAGGTACAGGATGTTGTGAACACTCAGGAGGTGCAGCAGACCGAGGACAACCAAAACAATGCCGGTCAGACTGATTCGAGAAACAGCGAACACGAGAGCAAGGATGAGGGAAAGGGTGAGGCAAACGGCAATCTGGTACTCCAGACAATCCGCGATGCAGCCTTTGAACCCCAGACGGAGAACGTTCAGAATACGGCAGCTTCCTCAGATGTGGATACACAGGAAGTGATGCAGCAGATTATGGACTACATGAAAGTTCAGGTGAAACCGGATATGTCCAGTCTGGAGATGCAGCTTCATCCCGCAAGTCTCGGTACCTTACAGATTCAGGTGGCTGCGAAAGGCGGCGTGCTGACGGCAAACTTCGTGACACAAAACGAAGCGGTGAAAGCGGCTCTGGAGAGTCAGATGATTCAGCTCAAGGAGAGCTTTGAGGAACAGGGAGTCAAGGTGGAGGCGATTGAGGTCACCGTCCAGACCCACCAGTTCGAGCAGAATCTGGAACAGGGCAGAGGCAGACAGCCCCAGGAGACGGAAGGCAGACGCGTCCGCACCCGGAGAATTACCTTAGGAGGAACGGAGGAATCCGAGATTCCCGAGGAGCTGGATGAGCAGGATAAGCTCACAGCCCAGATGATGGCTGCAAATGGCAATACGGTGGATTACACCGCATAGCTTACAGCATAAAAATTTAATTTACTAAATTTTATTTCACTAAATCAAAATCAATTTTTAGAAAGGAGAATAATATGTCAATCGTAGCAACCGTAGAAGATGGTAAAGTTGTAGAATCCGCTTCTCAGAGCTCGCTGAGCAAAACCAGTTCTTCCAGCAGCAGTGATATGGACAAGGATTCCTTCCTGCAGCTTCTGGTAGCCCAGATGAAGTATCAGGATCCGTTGGAGCCTACCTCCAACACAGAGTACATTTCCCAGTATGCACAGTTCTCACAGGTTGAGCAGATGCAGAACATGGCAAACAGCATGGATTTACAGCGTGCAAGCCAGCTGGTAGGTCAGGAGGTATACATCAAGACGACCACATCCTCCGGCGATACCAAGTATGTGCAGGGCAAGGTGGATTATGTGGTTTATGAAAATAACAAAGCATATCTTTCCATCAACGAATCCCTCTATTCCATCGATGATTTGGATACAGTGGTGGATGGGGATTATCTGACCGCATACAATAAGGCACTGGATTTTGGAGTTGCTCTCAATAAGCTGCCCAATGTGAACGCCGTGGATGAGTCCGATTTGGATGATATCGATGAGCTGGAAACGACTTATAACGCCATGAGCGATTATGAAAAGACCTTCGTCGCATCAGATACCGTAAGTTCACTGAACAAGTACATCGAGAAGGCAAAGGAAGTCAGGGTAGCCGCTGAGAACGCCAAAAAGAATGAAGAGGATGCTGACGAGTAAACGCCGCAGGATGCGGGTTTCGGGGAGGAAGGAATATGGATATTCAGAAACAGAGTTTCCTTTCCATTGAGCAGCTGACAGACCGATATCTGACCCAGACTTCAAAGACGGATACCGGCAATAGCCAGCAGGGTGTATCTTTCAAAGATGTGCTCGAGCAAAAGACAGCGCAGGAGACGGGGCAGACAGGAGAATTAAAATTTTCCAAGCACGCTTCGGGGAGACTCAACGACAGAGGTATCGAACTCAGCGATGAACAGATGGAAAGGCTGAACGATGGAGTCCGCAAGGCGGGGCAGAAAGGAATCAAAGATTCGCTGGTCATTGTGGATGAACTGGCATTTATTGTAAATGTGCCGAACAACACAGTGGTGACCGCCATGGACAGCACGGAGACACAGGACAACGTATTCACCAATATTAACGGAGCAGTGATTATGTAGACCGGACCTCACAAGGGAGTTTACATACTGATATGATGAAAGACGTTCCCGAATGACAGAGGGAACGCGGCTCCAACAGGTAGGAGGAAAAGTATTATGATGAGATCATTATACTCTGGTGTGGCAGGACTTAAGACCCACCAGACCAAGATGGATGTTATCGGTAACAACATCGCAAACGTAAACACAACTGCATATAAGTCAAGCTCAATCGTATTCAGTGAGTTGATGAGCCAGACCACACAGAAGGCCAGCGGACCGAATGCCACCACAGGAACCGGCGGTGTCAACGCAAGACAGATTGGTCTGGGCGTAAAGAGCGGAGCCATCAACGTGAATATTTCGACGCAGGGTTCCGCCCAGTCCACGGGCAATCCCTTTGATATCATGATTACCGGGGATAACTTCTTTGTCGTATCCAACGGCAATGAGAATTTCTTCACCAGAGACGGTTCCTTTTACGTGGACGGCGCAGGGAACCTTGCAATGACCAGCACCGGTTACAATGTTATGGGCTGGGGCGTGGACGAGGAGACCGGCAATATCAAGCAGGATACCGTTACGGCGCTGCGCATTATGAACACGGCGAACCTGACCTATCCGCCTGAGGCAACCTCCAAGGCATATCTGTCCGGTATTCTGGATAAGAATGATACGGATGTGACCAGCTCCAACGGTAAGGCAGTCAACCTGAATTTCTACGATAATCTGGGTTACAGCTACACTGCAAAATTTGTTTTCAAGCAGTCTTCAGACACCAACACCTATAGCTTGGAATTCTCGAAACTGTTGGATTCCAACGGCGATGAGGTGGAGCTGACCGATGCGCAGAAGAAGGCAGTGTTCGGCGGCGGCATTCCCCAGACTCAGGAGACGTCCACCAGCGTGAAACTGAGCGACAATTACGCGTGGGACGGCTCGGGCAATCTGACAGCCAGCAACAATATCATCGTGTACGCTACAGGCAATGCCGATTATCCTTACAGCACTGTTAGTCCGGCACCTACCGACACGGCAGAACTTGCCGCAGAGAATGAAAAGGCGTTAGATTTGATTGCCAAGGCATACGGCTATGAGGGCTCCACAGATGAGTTCCTGAATCTGCAGATTCCGGTGGAGATGAGCGGCTCAAACGGAACTACCGTGACAGAGAACCACAGCATTTCAGATATTCTGGCAGACACGACCACATACGGCACCTTGGATAAGGCGCTGGGTACGGGAAAGGAGTCTCCGGGACGTACCTATTACGGCTATGAGGTGGTATATAACAGCGATAACGGTGAGATTGAGTCTGTGGGAGGCAGCACCACTTCCCTGCTGGCAAACTTTAATCTGGCGGATTTGGGCGAGGGATTTACCAATTTCTCCAATATTGAGATTGATTTGTCCGAGACGTCCATGTATGACAACAAGGGAACGTCAACCATCGGAGCCACCAGTGGTGATGCCGACGGACTTGGCACCGGACGCCGACTGGGCGATATGATTGGCGTGTCCATCCAGAATAACGGTATGATTTACGCCAGCTACGACAACGGCATGACCAAGCTGCTGGGACAGATAGCGACAGCATCCTTTGCGAATGCCTCCGGTCTGGAGAAACAGGGCGACAACCTCTACTCCGCAACCTTGAACTCCGGTGAGTTCGATGGAATCGGCGTGGATGTCACCGCAAACGGCGGTTATATGTCCACAGGCCAGTTGGAGATGAGTAATGTGGATTTGTCCACGGAGTTTACCGAGATGATTACCACACAGAGAGGTTTCCAGGCAAACAGCAGAATTATTACAGTGTCAGATACGCTTCTTGAAGAACTGACTAACTTGAAGAGATAATACAGATTTTTATAAGTTCTAAATAACGGTAGAGGGGCGAAATAGTTTTTTTCGTCCCTCATACCCATGTGAGATGAGGAATGACAGCATGATAGAAGTGACCAAACTAAATGGCACAAAGATTTTAGTGAATCCCCATTTATTGGAAATTGTAGAGGAAACTCCTGACACAGTGCTTACACTAACTACTGGTAAAAAAATAATTGTAAAAGAAAGTAGACAAGACATAAAAAATTTAGTAAAATTGTATCGAAAGGACATTCTTGCAGAATAATTCAGAAAACTACGGAATGTTGGGTGAGTTCTAGTGGATATCGCATCGTTGGTAGGTATTATTTTTGGCTTAGCTATGCTGATATTCGGTATTATCAGTAATGCTGGAATTGGCGGAGCGGGCGCTTATCTTGATGCACCTTCGGCTATTATAACTTTCGGAGGCGCACTGGGGGCGACGCTATGCTCTTTTTCAATGCAGGATTTTATTGCAGGATTAAAGAGCTTTATGTTGATATTCAAGGTTCCGGCTTTGAATATCACTGAGATGATTAAGAAAATAATCGATTTGTCCAATGTAGCTCGTAAAGAGGGCCTCCTGTCCTTGGAGGAAGCTGCGGCTGATTTGGACGAACCGTTCCTCAAAAAAGGCATTCTCCTCATTGTGGATGGTACCGACCCGGATTTGGTTCGCGCCATCATGGAGACAGAGATGGTAAGCTCCGAGGAGAGACATAAAAAGCGGGTTAGTTTCTGGGACGTTTTAGGTGCCATGGGTCCTGCCTGGGGTATGATTGGTACCCTGGTTGGACTGGTAAACATGCTGAACAACATGTCTGATGCCAGTTCCATCGGACCGTCCATGGCCGTTGCATTGATTACCACGTTGTATGGTTCATTGCTTGCCAACTGGCTGTGCGCTCCCATTGCTAATAAACTCAAAGCGGACAACGCCGCCGAGATGATGATTAAGGAGGTTATGATTGAAGGCCTTTTGTCTATACAGGCCGGAGAGAATCCTCGGGTAATTGAAGAAAAATTAAAATCCTTCCTTGCACCCCAGGATAGAGCAGCAGCTGCTGAGGATACAGGAGGAGGTGAGGAGTAAGTGGCAAAGAGAAAGGCGGAGGATCCCCCCGCAGGTCTGGCGCCGTGGATGGCGACGTTCAGCGATTTGATGAACCTTTTACTTTGTTTCTTCGTACTCCTCTTTTCTATGTCCACGATTGAGGAGTCGAAGTGGGCAGAACTTGTGGCTTCCATGAATAACACTTTCAGCGTATTCAGCGGCGGTTCCACGGCGATTGGGGATGGAATCCTCATCAGTGCCGGTGTGAGCCAGCTGAACGAGCTTGACGAGTATATCAATAGTACAGGAAAGCTTTCGGATGCCGATTCCTCCGAGGATAAACTTGAGGAATACGAAAACTCCGGCGACACACAGGTGTTGAAGGATGCCTTAGAAGAGGAACAGCTCCAGAATAACGAGGAGCTGGCTGAGATGGTTGAGGAAGCCGTCAGTGAGGATAAACTCTCAGACCAGATAGATGTAAGCTTTACATCACAGTATGTGCAGCTTACCATGAAAGGAGCGCTTTTGTTTGATTCCGGAAGCGCTGAACTCAAACAGGAATCATATGATGTACTCGACAAGGTCAGCGTGATATTGGAACGCTATGCGGAAGGTACGATAGAGATTGAGGGACACACGGACAACGTTCCCATCAAGAGTACCAAATTTGCTGACAATGAAGAACTGTCCAGTGCCAGAGCACTGTCGGTGTTTTACTATCTGACAGAGCATTCGCTGCTTGACGATACCCGCCTCAAACATGCGGGTATGGGTGAGAGAATCCCGATTGCGGACAATTCCACCGCGGAGGGCAGAAGTAAGAACAGACGAGTGGAAATAAGAATTTATAATCCCTCCTGATGGGATTGGAGTTCGGAAAGAGGAGTAAAAATGAAGAAGAATATGTTATCTATCATTATATTGGCATTGCTGTTAGTCAATATCATTTTGACTTCCGTCATGATGTTCAGCGTGACCAATACGAACAAGAAAGTGGCAAATCTGGTCGGAACCATTGCTACGGTGATGGATTTGGAGCTTACGACTCCCGGACAGGAGGAAACTCAGGAGGTTTCTCTGGCGGACACGGAAGTGTATGCCATCAGCGGTTCCATGACCATGCCGCTGGCACCGGAGACAGTGACGGATTCCAATGGCAAGGAAAGTTACAAGCAGGGATATCTGGTATGTAATGTATCCTTTTCTTTGAATACTAAGCATCAGGATTATAAGACTTATGGCTCAGAGGAAGCCATGGCAGGCAGAGAAGAATTGATTAAAGATGCCATCAACACCATTGTAAGCAAGCATACAGCCACAGAGCTGCAGTCCGATGCCGGTCTCGAGGGACTGAAGGCAGAGATATTGAAAGCGGTTCAGGACTTGTATCAGAGCGACTTCATCTATAAGGTATCGATTAGCGAAGTGAAGTACGGCTGATTGCTTGGTTGAGCAGCTGCCAATAAAGGAGGTGAGGACTTGTGGGCGAAGTCCTTTCGCAGAATGAGATAGACAACCTGCTTGCGGCACTTTCAGCCGGAGAGCTGGATGTGGAGGATATGCAGGGAAGTGATGAAAAGCAGGTTAAGAACTACGATTTCAGCCGCCCGACTAAGTTCTCCAAGGAACATCTTAGGACGTTGGAGATTATTTTCGAGCATTATGGACGTCTGGTTTCCACAAATCTTCCGGTTTATTTGCGCAAGAATGTACAGGTGTCGGTGGTAAGTTCAGAGACGGTTACTTTCAGTGAGTTTACAAATGCGTTATCCAATCCGGTTATTCTGGGCATTATCAATTTCGCTCCATTGAATGGAACGATTATCATAGACCTGGCAACAAATCTGGCATATGCCATGCTGGACAGAATGCTTGGCGGTACGGGAGTGCCGTTGGAAAAAAACCGTGAGTTTTCGGAAATCGAGTTGTCTATCATACAAAAGATTCTAATTACCCTGACACAGCTCCTGAGGGAGCCGTGGAAAAATGTGGTGGAGGTTTCACCGGTGCTGAACCGTGTGGAAACCAATCCGCAGTTTGCACAGGTGATTGCACCAAACGACATGATTGCCATCATCACACTGAACCTGAAGATAGGGGATGTGGAGGGTTTCATGAATATATGTCTTCCTTTCTTTACACTGGAAGACGTTATGGACAGACTCAATACGAAGTACTGGTTCGCCTCCATGCAGGAGAACCACGATGAGAATTATGAGGACTATATCGAATCCTTGATACGCAAGGTTGATGTGCCGATTAAGGCCGTGCTTGGACGGAGCATGATTTCTGTAGGTGATTTCATGAACCTGCAGGTTGGAGATTGTATCCGTCTGGATTCCAAGGTGGAGAATGACATGGAAATTTATGTAGGCAATATCAAAAAATTTACCGCTTTGCCCGGAGCCAATAAGGATTCTTACGCTGTCCGGATTACATCGGTAATCAGAGAGGAGGAGTAAGAGATGGATGGAATGCTATCCCAGGACGAAATAAACGCCCTGCTTTCCGGCATGGATTTGTCGGGTGATACAGCTTCGGATGCGCCGGAGCAGACAGAGAACAGCAGTGAAACAGCTGCGGATACATCCGCCGGTGAGGAGGCAGCGCTCGGTGCGGAGAACACCGATGCCGTAGAGGGTGACCTGACAGATGTTGAAAAAGATGCCATCGGTGAGGTGGCAAATATCAGTATGGGGTCTTCGGCTACCACTTTGTACTCGCTGGTGAACAGAAAAGTAAACATCACTACACCGGTTGTGGAGCTGGCAAGATGGAACAATCTGCTGGATATGTATGAGAAACCCTGTGTGTTTATACAGATTAAGTATACAACCGGGTTGGACGGCACCAACATTCTGGTCCTTCGGGAACATGATGTGAAGGTCATCACCGATTTGATGATGGGCGGTGACGGAACCAATACTGAGGGCGAGCTTGGTGAACTGCATCTGAGTGCTATCTCAGAGGCGATGAACCAGATGATGGGAGCCGCGGCGACTTCGCTGTCGACCATGCTGAATTCAGTGATAGATATCAGCCCGCCTGATGCATCGTTGCTCGACTTGACCAAGGTCAAGTCCGGGGAAGAAATTTCACCTTTTCTGGGAGGCACTTTTGTCAAGATTTCCTTCCGGATGCAGATTGATACGCTAGTGGACAGCACAATTATGCAGCTGTATCCTATAGATTTCGCAAAGAATCTGGTTGAAACATTTATCAACAACCAGATGGGCTCTGCGCAACCGGAACCGGAACCCGCTCCGGCTCCTGCCGAGACGCCGCAGGCAGCACCGGGCATGGATATGCCGGGTATGGCGCCTCAGAACGGCATGGGCTATGGCATGGATATGTCAGGCATGGGAATGCAGAACATGGGTATGCAAAACATGGGTATGCAGAATATGGGAATGCAGATGCCCAATATGGGGATGCAAATGCCGAACATGGGAATGCAGATGCCCAATATGGGAATGCAGATGCCGAACATGGGAATGCAGATGCCCGGTATGGGTATGCCTGCTCAGCAGAATGTAAATGTGCAGCCTGCTCAGTTCCAGAGTTTCTCCAACGATATGGCAGGTATTGCCGGGCAGGAGAATATCGGACTGATTATGGACGTGCCGCTGGAAGTTACTGTAGAACTGGGACGTACCAGTAAATCCATCTCGGAAATTTTGGATTTCGCGCCGGGGACAATCATTGAACTGGATCGAATTGCAGGTGAACCTATAGATGTACTGGTGAACGGCAAGTTTGTCGCTAAGGGCGAAGTTGTTGTGATTGAAGAGAGTTTTGGTGTACGTGTTACGGAAATTATTAAATAATGGCTGACAAAACGATCTGATTCATGCTATACTTACAATAGTGTTATAACCAATGGAGGGAAGAACATGGCAAAGAATATTTTGATTTGTGATGACGCAGCATTTATGAGAATGATGATTAAGGACATTCTTTCAAAGAACGGATATAATGTTGCGGGGGAGGCTGAGAATGGTCTGAAGGCTGTTGAGAAGTACAAGGAGGTTAACCCCGATCTTGTTTTGATGGATATCACCATGCCGGAGATGGATGGCATACAGGCTTTGAAAGAAATTAAGAAGATTGATCCCGGTGCCATGGTCATCATGTGCTCTGCCATGGGTCAGCAGGCAATGGTTATTGAGTCCATTCAGGCGGGGGCCAAGGATTTCATTGTTAAACCTTTCCAGGCAGACCGTGTTATTGAGGCTGTAAAGAAGGTTGTGGGATAATGACAATTCTCCTGACATCAAGCAGCTATGCGCAGTTTATCACTGTGCTGGTCATATTTGTGCTGGTACTTGGAGTTACCGCCTGGGTCACTAGGTGGATGGCTAATTACCAGAAGGGCAGGAATTCAAACAACAATATTGAAATTATAGAAACCACCCGTATTACGAATAATAAATACATACAGCTCCTACGGGTGGGAGAGACCTACATGGTCATTGCAGTCTGCAAGGATACCGTGACCATGCTCTCTGAGGTGCCTGCGGAACAGTTGAAGTTTTCGGACGACGCTCAGAGCAAAATGAGTTTTAAGGAATTGTTCGAGAAGACCATAAAAATGGATTCCAGTGACCAAAGTGAATCGAAGGATAATGACGAATGAAAAGAACCCGGCGAACTGGAAAACAAATAATGACACAGCAAAAAGCCCTGAAACGCTTTTTGCTTTTGGTATGCCTGCTGGTTACGGTAGGCATATTGTGCATTCATAAGGGTTTACCTACAGGCATGACTGTCTATGCGTCAGAGGACAGAGTCCTGACGGGGGAAACTTCCGTGTCCACGGTCATTGACCCTGCAGGCACGGCGGAGACGCCGGAGGAGCTCAATAAGCTGAATACGGTAAACAGTATTACCCTGACAGCCGAGGGGGACAATGGAGAACTTAACGGGGCGCTGCGCATTCTGCTGACCCTGACATTCATCTCCCTGATACCGATTCTGCTGATTATGATGACCTCGTTTACGAGGATTATCATTGTGCTGCATTTTACCAGAGCTGCATTGAATACGCAGACGGCGCCGCCCAACCAGATTTTGATTGGTCTGGCTCTGATATTGACCTTTTTTATCATGGAGCCTACTTTCAACGAAATCAATGAGAATGCTATCCAGCCCTTCAATGCAGGGGAGATTGATCAGGATGAGGCGCTGGAGCAGGCGATGCAGCCGCTTCGGGAGTTTATGTATCCGCAGACCCAGCTCAAGGATGTAGAGCTTTTCATGGACATTTCCGGGCAGGAGTGGGACGGCGAGATTGAGAGTATACCCGATTCCGTGCTGGTGCCGAGCTTTATGGTCAGTGAGCTGCGCACGGCTTTCTGGATTGGATTTATGATATATATTCCTTTTATTGTGATAGATATGGTTGTGGCATCCACGCTGATGAGTATGGGTATGATGATGCTGCCGCCTACCACTATCTCCATGCCGTTTAAGATATTGCTGTTTGTCATGGCGGATGGATGGTCATTGATTATTGGTCAGCTTGTTATGACCTTTTACTGACGGGAGGACTTTGTATGACGATAGAGGCAGTTACAGAGATGGTCAAT
>CAZUAP010000042.1:0-14717 GCA_964617975.1 uncultured Acetatifactor sp.
ATGCGGAAGTAGGTGTGAGATATATGCAGTTGTGGGAAGAAATGGCGATGAGCCGCCAGGATGGATATGATGAAGGCAGGGAAACTGGATATGGCGAGGGCAGGGAAGTCGGATACGGCGAGGGCTGCGCACGAATCAATGCATTGACAGAAAAGCTGATATCAGACAACCGCACGGAGGAACTTTTGCGCGCAACAAAAGATTCGGCATATCAGGAACAACTCCTGAGGGAGTATCATCTGTAAGCAGTGCCGAACCGAATCAGAGCGTATCCTTGTAATGATTTCCCCATTCTACCATAGAATCCAGGACAGGTCTCAGGGACTGTCCCAAGTCACTCAACGCGTATTCTACCCGTGGCGGAACCTCGGGGTATACCTTTCGGGTAATCAAACCATCTTCTTCCATAGAGCGGAGGCTGTCGGTGAGAACCTTCTGGCTGATGCCGTCCAAGTTTTTCTTGAGTTCATTAAAGCGCCAGGGGCGCTGCAACAGATTCCGGATGATGAGCAGTTTCCATTTGCTTCCGATAAGTGCAACAGTGGTTGCGACAGGACATTCCGGCAATTCTTCTTTTTTCAGCATAAATATCTCCTCCTCCGTGTATTAGATTCAATATTAGACTCAATTCTGATGTTACATAAAATTCTAATGCAATATCCCCTGTGAGTCAATAGGTCACTTTTTTGTGCCCAGGTTATAAAAAAGTGCGTACTTTTCTTTGGAGTTGGTTTTTGGTATGATGCTATTGTAACAGGGAAACGCCGACGGGGTGTCAGGCGGGTCCCCAAATGATTTTTCACAACAGGAGGTAACGAATATGGCATTGACAAACATTGCAGGATGGAATGAGGACGAGAACAAGAAGGCAAGTGCAGCATGCGGAACAGCATGTGGGGCATCTGACAAGCCCGAGGAGAAACCTGCAGCATGCGGAAGCGCCTGCGGAGCATCCGACAAGCCTGAGGAGAAACCTGCAGCATGCGGGAGTGCTTGCGGAGCATCTGACAAGTAAGGCATAGTACAGGCGGAAAACGCAATCAAACGCAGAAAGAAGGAGAGGATAGGATGAGCCAATATTTTTCTTTTCAGTGGCATATCACAGATGAATGTGACCAGCGCTGCAAGCACTGCTATATTTTCTCGGGAGAGGGATGCCAGGAGCTTCAAAGCATGACCTGGGAGCAGATGCAGGAGGTGGTTGCCAATTGTGAAGATTTTTGTGAGGTCTATCACAGAATGCCCTATTTCTACATTACCGGCGGCGACCCTATCCTCCATCCTGATTTCTGGAAACTGATGGTGTTGCTTAAGAGCAGGAATATTCCATTTACGATTATGGGAAATCCGTTCCATCTGGATGATGAAATCTGCAGAATGCTCAAAGTATGCGGATGTGAAAAGTATCAGATGTCGTTGGACGGAATGAGGGAAACACACGACTGGTTCAGAAAGCCGGGGAGCTTTGACCTGACGCTTGAAAAGGTGGGATGTCTGAACCGAGCCGGAATTAAGAGTATTATTATGAGTACCGTGTCAAAGACAAATATGAATGAGATACCGGATATCATTGATGCGGTTGTGAAAGCGAAAGTTAAGGTTTACGCATTTTCACGCTATGTGCCCACGGGCGGAGAAGTGGATACCGGTATGACGCCGCAGGAATACAGGAAACTTCTGGAAATCTGCGATGCAAAATACAAGGTATATGAAGCAGCGGGATGCGAAACTTATTTTAATAAAAAAGACCATTTATGGACGCTGTATGAGTATGAAACGGGAGAATTTAAGATTCCTGCCGATGCAAAAGAGGGTATGATATACGGCGGCTGCAACTGCGGTAACTGTCATATCACGATATCTTCCAACGGAGATGTGATGGCGTGCAGACGGGTCACCAACAGCAAGGTGGCAAATGTATTCGAGGACAGGCTGGCGGATGTGTGGGTCTGCCAGATGGAGAAATATCGGGATTACGATAAATTCAAAAAATGCAATAAGTGCGAGTTGAAAGCATGGTGCAGAGGCTGTCCGGCAGTCGCTAACGGGACGTGCGGCGACTTCTATGGAGCGGATCCCCAATGTTGGAAAGATACAAGCGATGCACAGTGAGGGAAGAAGGAGGAAACATCATGTTAATGGATATTATAAAAGAGAGACATTCCATCAGAAAGTATACGGATGAGCAGATAAACAGATCAGACTTGGAGAAGATTCTGGAAGCGGGAAATTTTGCTCCGAATGCAGGCGGCGGTCAGAGAAGCATGATGGTCGCAATTCATAACAAGGAGCTGGCGACCCACGTGGGAAGGATGAATCTGGCGAAGTTTGACCGCAGCCGTCTGGCGGGCAGCTTTGTCTCAAAGGAACAGCCGAGCACGATAGACGACCCTTCCATCAGAAATGGGTTTTATGATGCACCAACCGTTGTTGCCATATTTGCCCAGAGCAATTTTATGTTCAACACGGCGGATGCGTTTTGCATGGCAGAGAACATGATTCTTCAGGCAACGGAATTGGGAATTGCTTCCTGCATTATTTCCAGAGGTCACGAGACCTTTGACAGTGAGGAAGGACAAAGGCTTATGAATGAATGGGGCGTTCCAGAGAATTATTCGTGCCAGTGCTTTGTCATTTTGGGTTATATCGACGGCGAGCAGCCGCAAAGCAAACCGAGGAAACCGGGCAGAGTAAAGATTATAGAATAAAAAGCCTTTGGGGCAGGAATGTACTGTGGCTGAGTGGAATTATGTCGCTGAAACGACCCGCCGCAGGCTGAGAATCTCGCGTTGCGAGATTCTTTTTTTGTTGACATAGCTTGCGGTAGATGGTTATAGTTGTTATAGATGATTATAGCGGCTATATGATGGAGGCAAAAATTGGAATTTTCAAAATTAGAACAGAATATATGTGATATTATAAAAGAGGAACAGATTAAATTAGGTTACCGGCGGGAGGTAATTCGGCTGTATTATCCGATATTGTCCCTGAACCGTCTTTTGAATACGGATTTAGGAATTGCGGAGATGGGAAAGGTATTGAACGAGTTCTGCGGCACAGTGAAGGACAGGCTGGGAGAAATCGAAATTTCTAATGTTGGTGAGCGGTTCTGCTTTTGTTTCCCACCGGAGGCATCGGAATATATTGATACTCATACAAAGCACGAAGGTTTTCTGTATGATTTTGTAGAGACGGTGTCCAGACCTCACGTGTCGATTGAAGACGTGATAGGGCAGTTTCGGAAATATTCGGACCATGTTCATGTGGAGCGGAGTACACTGGATGATTTCGATTATCTGGTCTATTTTGAAGATGGGGAGCCGGATGCGTTCAGGTATTGCCTGACGGATGAGGGGTGCCATGTCATCTACCACCGATTTACGGTGGATGATTATAACGATTTTATTGATTAATAAATTTGGGATAAATCTCTATCTAAGATTGATATTTTTGCCGAAATATGTTATATAGTATAAGGGTCTGTATATTTATAGAAACGAGAGAATTGTACATGAGAACTTATTGTTTTAAGACCTGCATTTCTATCAGTCACAGCAATGACAATAACCGCATTCATTCCCATATTCACACGGTTGAAGTTGCAGCATATGTGAAATATAAGGAAACATATACCGATATTAAGAAATTTGAGGATGCGGAAGTGCTGATTGATACTTGTCTGGAACCATATCGCGAGTGCTATCTCAATGATATGGCGGGGTTTGAGGACAATGTCAGTCTGGAATATCTGGGTGAGAGGCTTTTTCAGCAGTTGGATGATAAACTTGATACAAATGGTATGCTGATGGAGAAGTTTGAAATCAGTGAAACCCCTCTCAGGGCATACATAATAACTCGTACAATTTGATTCAGTGCAACGTTCAAAAACAGGAAGAAAATTATGAAAAGGATTAAGAAAAATTTTGCGTTCATCTTTTGTTTGATTTATGTATTGTCAGCCGTCTGGGCGGCTGCACCGGTTTCTCATGCGACAGAGGCGGGAACGGTGAAAACAGAAAAAGGGGCAGAGTCCGGTCAGAAAGAGACGGAGGAGCCGGAGACGGCAACACTGCCCGGGATGACGGAGGCTGATGAATCGGAGACTGAGACTCCGGGTAAATCGGAGAGCGAGGAATCGAAATCTGAAGAATCAAAATCCGGGGAATCCGAATCCGAAGAATCCGAATCAGAGGAATCAGAGTCCGGGGAATCAAAGTCGGACGAGGCGGAGACAGACGAATCCCAGTCGGAGTCAGAGGCATCCGAGGAGACGGAAAGTGAGTCGGTGGAGCCGGAGTCCGCAGCGACTGTTCAGGAGAGCAAGGCAGCGGGGGAGAGCGCATCTATCTCCGTGGACGGCAAACTTAATGAGTGGAAGGCGGTAAACGCCATTCAGTCCGCCAAGAGTGGTATTTCCCAGTGGAAGGTGGCGAAATCTTCTGATGGGAGCTTTTTGTATTTCTGTTTTGAAGGTACTGCATCCACGCAGTGGTACGGTGCTTATATGTGGGAGATTCTGAGCGTGTCCTTTGGAAACGGTACCAGTTTCAGCTGCCAGATGGCAAATCTGGAAACTGCTTGGACTGCGCCCGGGGCATCCGTGGCATTTTACAATGGCGCCAGCGGGACGAATCCCGGTAAATATGCGGTAGAGTGTGCACTGCCCATGATGGAGACGGATTATACTGTCAAGTTTGCGGGCACTGAGGTGAGCGCAGAGGATATTCCCGTGTTTGTGGCGGCAGAGGAGAAAGAGGCGGTATATAGCGGTATCGTGATTGATGGAGATTATGAGGACTGGGATGCGGTGACCCGCGTGGAGGCATTCTGCCCGGAGGAGTCTAATCACGACTACAACTGTCTGGCCTATGCAGCCTGTGTGTTTGACGGAGATTATCTGTATATCTATCTGCAGGATGGTGCCAGTGGCTCGGCTGCAGGTGCCGGTGTGTATTCAAACGGGCGGTATGCGATTACCACCGATATGGGCAGAGAGCTTGTATTCCAGCTGAGCACGCAGAACGGCGGGACAGTCAAAGGAGTCAAAGGGGCTAAAGTGGCTTACTTTGGAAAAGAATGGGAGATTGCCATTCCGGTCAGTGAGCTGCCTTTGTATAAGGAGAGTCTTACCTTTGGACTTTATCAGGTAGAGCCGTTTTTGACGGATATCATGAACCTGCAGAATGAGGACGGTCTCGGCACAGCGGGCGAATTCACAGGGATTGTTTACGACGGACTTTTCGGTGACTGGGATGGCTATCCCCACACCTTGATTCAATATGCTACATCCGGCACACAGACCAACCATCCGGACGGCGAGGGTGCACTTTACGCAGATGGCTCTATTTTGTATGGTCATGTAGTGTCGTCCATGGATGCGCATTTGGCTGAGCAGGGCGGCGAGTTCGCCAGCGGTATCTCAATCTGCTTTAACGGCGACCGCTCCTACAACGGAGATAAGACGTGGAATTTATATCCGAAACTGGTGGCAGTGGATGCGGACGGCACAATCGACTGGAATACCGTCACTAAGAATCTGCCTAGCGGAACCTATGAGTTTTATATTCTGGACGGACGGGGCGAGTACAATACCAATCTTCTGAAAAATGTTTCGGATTTGGCAGAGTATGACCAGCCTCTTGGCAAGATGACGGTCACGGTCGGCGATGAGAATGATGAGATGGAATTTTACATTGATTTGGAGCAGGCTGCAAAATTTTTGTCCCATTACAGCGGAAAGACGATAGAGGCGAATGACTTTAAATTGATTGAGGCGCAGTTTGGACGCATTGGACAGGAGTATATCTCCACTGCAGGAACATCCTCGGGACCGTATCTGGGTGTTGCTACCTGCATGGCATTTGTCGGCTTGGTTCTCTTGAAACGCAGACGCAATCATAAGGCGGTGGAAGCATGAATCCGATTTTTGCCCTGATTATCGTGGCAGTGTGGCTCTATATACTGTATGTTTTATCCAGAGCAAAGCTGGAATTTTGGAGATATCTGTGGGGCGCCATGGGGTTGTTTGTGATTATGATGGTGATGCTCCAGAGCACGCTGACCATGCCGCTGGCGAGGTGTGTGGCGGCGATGGCCGGTGTTGTCGGGAACCTTACGAATACTTTCGTATCTTACTTTAAGTATGGAATTATTTTCATATACACGGAAGTGGGTTCCATGACGCTGCAGATTGATTTTGAGTGCTCCGGTATTATTGAGATTATGGCTTTCCTTTCACTGCTGATTTTCTTTCGCGTATATACCGTCTATGAGCGGATAGTCGTTGGAATTCTGGGAACAGCATATATCATGATCTGTAATGCCTTGCGAATCGTCCTGATTTGTGAGGCAGTTCATTTTTGGGGCGTTTCCGCATATTTTGTTGCGCACACGTTTGTGGGAAGAATATTCTTCTACGGACTTACTGTGCTGCTGTATTTTTATGTTTTCACAAAACCACAGATTATTCACATGAAAGTGGGGAATTTTACCTATGGTCATAATAAACCGTCTGCTTAATTCCGTTGTGTTTTGGGCAGCGTGGATTATTATTCCGGTGATTATGGAGATTGTGCCTTCCCTGGGGAGTGTGCTGATTCTCGTCAAGCGTCACTTCCGCAGACGGAAAGCCTATGAGAAACCGGCGGTCTATCCGGAGATATCCTTGATTGTTCCGGTCTATAATTCAGAAAACACTCTGTTTGCCTGTATCAAATCCATTGATGAATGCGATTATCCCAATGACCGCATCCGGGTATTTCTGGTCAACAATCAGGGTAAGGACGACAGTTTCTCCGTGTTTGCGAGATGTCAGCAGGAGTTTCCGGATTTGCCCATGCAGTGGCTCAATTCCCAGCAGGGCAAATCCAAGGCGCTGAACCTCGCCCTGTATAACAGCTCCGGCAAGTACATTATCAATCTGGACAGTGACGGAATGCTGGAGAAGTCCGCACTTACCAACATGGTGGACAAGTTTGAGGCGAATCTGGATTTGAACTGTATGACAGGTGCGATTCTCACCATGCCGGAACAGATTGAGGAATATAAGGGTTTTTTTGCGAGGCTGCTGCGCAAGCTTGAATTTATGGAATATGCTCAGGCATTTTTGGCGGGCAGAAGTTATGCATCTGAAATCAACGGCGTATACACGCTTTCAGGTGCTTTTTCGGCGTTCCGGAAATCAGCGGTATTGAAATCGCAGCTGTATAATACGGATACTATCTGTGAGGATACGCAGATTACCTTCCAGATGAAATATTTCTACAAGGAACGGGTGGAAGTCTGCGAGGATGCCATTTATTTTGTGGATCCTATCGAGGGTTTCAACAAGCTGTACACCCAGAGACAGCGCTGGCAGAGGGGCAGCCTCGAAGTTGCCAAGATGTTCAGCAGCGAGAATTTTTCCCTTCGGAGATTTTTTAAGGATATCAATATTAAGACCTTAGTCTACGACCATACCTTTGCGTTCCCGAGACTCATCTGGTATCTGGCACTGATTTGCCTGCTGTGTATGCGATATTCAGGCAGGGCAATCGTGACGGCGACTTTGATGATTTTCCTGATGTATATTGTAATCGGGTATTTTTATTTCTGTTCGACGCAGTGTTTTCTGCGCGGGTCGCCCGAGATACGAAGATATTATTGCAGGCAGTGGTGGGTGGTTCTGCTGCTTCCAGCGTTTAATTTGCTTGTGTTCTTTATCCGGTTTGCGGGTATCATCAACAGCATCAACACGGACAGTGCGTGGAAAACGAAGGACCTCACGGATGAGAGCAAGGCGTTTAAGCAGATCCTGCGTCAGGATATGCAGGGAGTGACGAAACGGCTGGAAAAGCTGAAGGGCTGGCTCAATGCGGGCGAAAAAGAGAAAACAGAAAGCCGGAAATATACATACCAATACGAGACACACCGAACAGTGGGATGGTATGTATGTGTGAGTCTGATTTATCTGATTGCCACACTTGTCATAGTGATATGCCATTGGATTGATAAGACCTATGGAGTGGGGTTAGACGAGCTGCTCAGCACCTTTACGCTTACCTTGAAGGGTACCAGCTCCGACGTGGTGAGTGCGGCGGTGAAGGGTTGTATCGGTCCGGTGCTTATCGCTGCAGCGGCGCTGGGGGTGCTTGTCGCCGGGGATAGAATCCGCTGTACGCAGAGAGCAGTCCGTTGGAAACGCGCCGTGCAGAATCTTGTGGCGGCAGGAGCCGTGGTGCTGTTCTTCGGAGCGGTATTTTATGTGAATGAATGCTTTGACGTGGTGGGATATTTCAAGACCAGTATCGCGCAGACCAAGCTGTATGATGATTATTATGTCATGGCGGATTCCGTTGCCATAACGGACAACGGAGATGCCAAAAATCTGATTTATGTATACGTGGAGAGTCTGGAGACCACCTACGCGTCCACGGAGGCGGGCGGAGCACAGACAGTCAATTACATTCCGAATCTCACGGCGCTGGCGGAGGAAAATATCTCCTTTTCCGATTCAGACAAGCTGGGCGGATATCATTCGACCAATGGGACGGGAATCACCATGGGCGCGCTGTTCGCCACCACCAGCGGAGCCGCCTATAATATGGGCAGCGAGATAAATGATATGCTGGAGCAGGGCAATTTTATGTCCGGCATCGTCACACTGGGGGATGTTCTGGAGGAAAAGGGATATAATCAGGAGTTTTTGTGTGGTTCCGACGGAGATTTTGCCGGGCGCAAGACTTATTTTCAGCAGCATGGCAACTACGAAGTCTTTGACTTGTATACAGCCCGGGAAAAGGGCTATATTGCGGACGATTACTTTGTGTGGTGGGGATTCGAGGACGCCATACTCTACGAGATTGCCAAGGATGAAATCACAAGGCTGGCAGCGGAGGGAGAGCCTTTTAATTTCACGATGCTCACTGTTGACCAGCATCATATTGACGGATATATATGTGAGTATTGTGACGATGAGTATGAGAATGTCACCGCAAATGTGATGAAGTGCACGGACAGGCAGCTGAGCAGTTTTATTGAGTGGTGCAGGCAGCAGGATTTTTATGAGGATACAGTCATTGTCATCACCGGCGACCATCCGAGAATGGATACGTCTCTGGTGGCGGGCGTGAGCTATTATGACAGGACGGTCTACAACTGTTTTATCAACAGTGCAGTTGAGACGACTCCCCGGATGGAAGACCGGATTTTCACTCCCATGGACATTTTTCCCACAGTGCTCAGCGCCATGGGTTATTCCATCGAGGGGGACAGGCTGGGGCTGGGAACGAATCTTTTCTCGGACAAAAAGACGCTGGCGGAGGAGAAAGGCTTTGAGTGGCTGGACACGGAGCTGTCCAAGACGTCAAAGTATTATGAAAAAGTATTTGCACCGGAACTTGGATATTGATTGTGCAGCGAGGTTGTTATGAGCAGAAAACGAACGGATGAATTTACACAGGAAGGTATCGACAAAAAGCACAGAACGAAATTGGGGATTCTGCCGCTGACCACCGTGGTTATGCTTGCGGTGGTGGTGGTCAGCGGAATTTTTGCATGGTATCAGATTCGCAATCTGGAGACGGGAGTTCTGGATGTGTGTGCGACTCAGCAGGATGCCTATGTGCAGCTGGTGCTGGACCAGATTAATCTGAAGGAAAACCGGGACGATGAGGAGATTGTTCAGGATATTCTCAGCACGCTGGACTCCTCCTCCAACAAGTATTGGACGTTTTCCAAGGACCGCTCCATGCTCTTTGTGAAGGATGTCCTTGAGACCAACCGCTACAAGGGACTGACGGCGGGCAGCTATTATGATTCGGAGAGCGCTCAGGAATTTCTGGAGAGCCTTCAGGTGGACAGGGTCATCCACAGGACAATCCTCATGGAAGGCAAGGAGTATGTGGCGTCCGGCGTGGCGTTCCAATACGGGGAGGATGATTACCGGCTGTGCCTTTTGACCAACAGAGATGTGCTCCTGAATAATAACAGGCTGATGGAATCCGAGATTGAGCTGGTGATTCTGGGAGCGTTCATCCTCGTCACCATGCTGTCTGTGTCCATGCTTTTTGCGCGTCACCAGGAGAAACTCAGAGCGGTACTGCAGGAAAAAGAGGAGACTATCAGCCAGCTTCAGGGGATGGTGGGAGATTTGAACGAGCAGCTCTCCCAGAGGGAGCAGTACGACACCAGATTTCAGCTTTGGAACGGCGAGGAGCTAGGGGTCTTTTTGGAAAAGCTCCGCAGGAAGAAGGTGGACAGCGCGGTTGCAGTCAAAATCTATTGCCGCAGCGAGGAGGAAAAGGAAGATTTCCTGAAGAAAGCCAGCATTCTTTTGGACAGAAAGGTGCTGCGCTTTGCAATCAATGAGCATGAGGTGCTGCTGCTTTTTCTGCAGTATGAGGAGCAGACCGTGCGGGAGCGGGTTGAATCTCTGGAGGATTACGGCACGGAGGTCAGGGATATCAAGGTGCTGAAACTGTCCGAGCTGAATTTGGACGGATATTTACAAGACTTGAATATTGAGGTGCAGAATGGATAAAGCGGAAATACAAATATTCAGGGAGTACAGACTGAAATTTTACCTGAATGCCAGACATTATATTATTATCGGCGATAAGAAAGGTGACACTCACCCCCACACATGGGAGTTTGCGTTGACCATTCTGATTCGCCGGAAGGAATTTGTGGAGTTTAATATTTTTGAGCAGTGTATCAATGAGTATCTGGGCAGATTTCAGGACAAGATTATCAATGAAATCTATCCCTTCAACAATATGATTCCCACCTTGGAAAATATGGTGGATTATTTCACCAAGTCCTTCTATAACATGATACGTGAAATCGGCGGTGAACTCATCTGCGTGGAAGGCAGCGAGGGTCCGTCCCGCAGTTATATTCTTGACCTCAGAGAGCAGCATAAGACCGTGGATGTGCTGGAGAGCCGTTCAGACAATATTGTATCCGATATCATCGACACGATACTGGACGACATCATTGATTAGGAGTGTTAGCAGTGACCGGAAAAAAGAGACATGAAGTGATAGATATTTTAATACCGATTGTGTACGGCATGGCGGCGGTAATTGTCTCACTGCTGGTATGCGGGAGCGGACAGTATCCCTATGGCTCTGAAACCATGGGACATCTGTACCTCGGTGAGGTGTTTTACCGGGCGATTCTTGCGGGCAATCCATTTCCGCTCTATGATGCGATGTGCTACAACGGTGTCGGCGTATTGCAATCTGTGGCGCCGGGAGCGTATTATGTGTTGGCACTGTGCCAGATGGCTGTGGGGGGCGATTCTCTGGACGGCTATCTGGTGTTTGTGGGGCTGGTCTCTTTTTTGGGGGCGATGTCCTGGTTTGTGCTTGGAAGGAGACAGAATCGCCCCGGACTGGGGGCATTTCTGGGACTGCTTTGGTTCTTCATGCCAAACAATCTTTTCGTGCTGTTTTTCGAGGGCAATCTGCCAAGAGCGTTGTGCATGATTGCACTTCCTTTTTTTGTGGGAGGTGTATGCGATTATCTGGCAGAGGGGCGGAGACGGTATTGGCTGGAAGTGCTGATGGTTTACGCCGTCGTGGTGCTTTGTGACTTGGAGTATGCTGTCATGCTGGTGGTGGGAGCGGCGTGTTTCTGTGTGCTTTACGGCATCTTCTGCGGCCGGTGGAGGAGGGTGGTTTATCTTCTGACAGCCATGGTGCTGGGGGCTATGGTGACAGGGTTGTTGACGCTGCCGCATCTTCTGACGGAAGGTGTCGTGGACAACACAGAGAGTATGTACCGTTATTTTCAGAGCATTTTTAAGACACTGAATCCTTTGGAGAGAAGTATCAGTCTCAATCAATATTACTATTTCGGACTGGCGGTGTTTTTCCTGACGCTGCTGGGCATCCTGTGCGGCAGAAGAAAGTCCTTACCTGCCTTTGGAACAGGACTGCTTTTGCTGTTTGGAACGACGACCTCCATGTATTCGGTGCTGCGTGTAATTCCGGGGGGAGGGTATTTCCCGATGTGTCAGTATATCTCGCTGGCGCTGTGCTTTGTATTGTACGGCTTTGTGGAGTGGGATTCGCTGAGAAAGCCTGTGATTGTGGTGCTTTGCGCACTGCTTGCGTTGGATTCGGTGCCCTCATTGAATCTCATATATGGAACCATGAGCGGCATTTCCGTGGCAGAGCGGTTTGAGGAACAGGATGAGACCACCCTGATTTCCAAGGCGAAGGAGATTACCAAGCAGAGGGCTGCGCTTTTGGACGGGAGTGAACTGGAGACCATGGGGGCGTATCTGTTGTCCGGATATGAGAATGGAAAGGCGGCGACCTTCGGCATGGACTGGACCACGGCAGCTACCTCAAGCAATCTGGTGCAGTTAAACAAGGCGCTCAACAACGGATTTTATCCCTATCTCTTTGACAGATGCAAGGAGCTGGGCAATGACACGGTGCTGGTGAAACTGTCACAAATCAATACCTATGAGGCTCCGGTGGAACAGTTGGACGAGGCTGCGGAGGAAGCCGGATATGAACTGGCAGATTCCAATGAGTTTTATCGGCTCTACCACATGGAGGTGGAGGGCAACTGGGGGACTGTAACTCATTATCCGGCTATCGGAATCGGGTCTGCGGCTGCAAGCATCTCGCTGGGATTCCCGGCGGTGGAGGAGGTGAGCTCCACCAACTTGAATGACTACACCTTTGAAGAATTGTCCCAATATCAGTTGATTTATCTCGCGGGCTTTACCTACGATGACAAGGAAAAGGCGGAGCAGCTGGTGCTTGATTTGAGCGAGGCGGGAGTGCGTATCGTGATTTTGGCGGACGGCATCCCGGAGGATAAGCTGCAGCGCACCAAGAACTTTTTGGGAGTGATTTGCAATGATATCCAGTTCTCACAGGGATATCCGCTGCTGGATACGAAGGTGGGCGTGCTGGACTGCGATTTCTTCCCCCAGGGGTATGAAGAATGGTCCACTGTGTATGTGAACGGTCTGGATGAAACTTGGGGGACCGTGAGGGAGGAAAATCTGGATTTGGACTTTTACGGCACGGTCAAAAATGATAATATTATCGTGCTTGGACTGAATCTTTCGGCCTACTACTCCATGACCAAGGATGAAGGCGTGGGGGAACTGTTGACGGATATCACGCGGCTTGACGTAGACAGCCTTCCGGATAGAACCGTGGTGCCCCTTGAGGTGGCATGGAATGACCATTCCCTGACCATCACATCGGAGCAGGAAAATGTGAATACATCGCTGGCTTATCATGAGATGTTCCGGAGTGCTCAAAATATTGCTCAGGAAAACAATCTGCTGTATGTGGGGGCAGGTACTACCGTCATACAGATGACCTATCGGTATCTGTATCCGGGGCTGGGCATGAGTCTGCTGGGCGTGGCGCTGAGCGTTTTGTTCTACATAAAAGTGCGCTCCGGGCAGGAACGCACTGCGGCGGAGCTAGGTAGAACAACGGATGAAACAAGTGAAATGGATGGAGCAGAAACGGACGGAGAAATACCGAATATAGAGGAAACGATTAACTGAGTGAGAAAGGAGCTGAAAGAACGGATGAAAGAGATTATTTTGGGTTCCACAGGAATCAAAACGGTACAGAATGCTTTTGGTGCGCTGCCGCTGCAGCGGGTCAACATGGAGACGGCGGTGAAGATTCTGCACAGAGCCTATGAGGGCGGCATGCGTTTTTTTGACACTGCCAGAGCCTACAGCGACAGTGAGGAGAAGCTGGGTGAGGCGTTTGACGGTATGCGGGACCGGATTTATATCGCCTCCAAGACCATGGCAAAGACGCCGGAGGAATTTTGGCAGCAGTTGGAGACATCCCTGCACAATCTGAGAACGGATTACATTGACATCTACCAGTTTCACTGCGTGAACCAGTGCTATGCGCCGGGAGACGGCAGCGGTATGTATGAATGTATGCTGGAGGCCAAGAAACAGGGCAAAATCAGGCATATCGGTGTGACGGCACACAAGATAGAGGTGGCTTTTGAATGCGTGAAATCAGGGCTGTACGAGACTATGCAGTTTCCGTTCAGCTATCTTTCCTCTAAGCGGGAGATAGAGCTGGTGGAGGCGTGTAAGGCTGCCAATATGGGTTTCATCGCCATGAAGGGGCTGGCTGGGGGACTGATTCACAATTCCGAGGCGGCGATGGCGTACATGACCCAGTTTGACAATGTGCTGCCTATCTGGGGGATTCAGAAGATGTCCGAGCTGGAGGAATGGCTGGCGTTCATGGAGCGGACGCCGGTGCTGGACGACAGACTTCAGGAATACATTGCCGGGGAGCGCAAAGAACTGGCGGGAGATTTCTGCAGAGGCTGCGGTTACTGTATGCCCTGTCCGGCAGGCATCATGATTAACCAGTGTGCCAGAATCTCTTTGATGCTCAGGCGTGCACCTTCCGCCAACTGGCTGTCGGAGAATATGCAGGCGGAGATGGCGAAGATTGAGAATTGTCTCAACTGCGGAAAGTGCAGAACCAAGTGTCCCTACGAGCTGAATACGCCGGAGCTGTTGCGGAAAAACCTTGAGGACTACAAGCGCGTGCTGGCGGGAGAAGTCGAGGTGTGACCGGGATAACCCTTGCCATGGGGAGTGGAAATAAAGAAGTTTTAAAGCGGTGTCGGGCTGGCAAAGTCCCGGCACCGCTTTTTGACATTCAAATCAATTTCACCCGGGCTCTGCAATTCTGGTCACGCCCACATAGATATCC
>CAZUAP010000043.1:0-14715 GCA_964617975.1 uncultured Acetatifactor sp.
TCTGGCTTTGACCGGAAGATACATAAGAACTGGATTCCTGAAGCTGCTCTCTGATGGAATCTCTGCTCAATTTCTCATTGTATTCACTCACCGCATCATAATAGCTGTCATCCGTAACTGTTCTGTCATAGGTGGTTCCCCAGAACGAAGTCTCTTTCTCTATGTGCTGATAATTCTCAATCACAGGCTGCTCAATCCCTGCATCCTGGGATGCAAGGTCATCATGGATTAAATCCATAGTGGTCAGCTGGTCATCCTCATTATATTTCGCATAATAGATATCCACGCTGTCCCCATTCCGACAGATAAGGCTCCTGTCGACCTCGGATGCAATTTTCGTCTTATCTTCCAGATTGGTCAACACGTACAATGTGTCATCCTTCATATAGACAATCTGTTTCAAATCGTCAGCGACATAGACAAGATTGGTCACATCGGAGTCCAGTTTCACCTTGTCGTTCTTCAGCGCAGCATCGCGATAATAAAGCTTGTCATCGGTGGTTCTCCAGAAAATGGTCTTCTCATCCTCGGACACTCTCATCATGGAGACATCAGTGGCAATCTTTTCTTTCTCATCCTTCTTGAGATTATAGAGATACAGTCTCTTATCGCTGTCCCGATAAAGTACCTTGCCATTGCTAAGAACCGTATATCCTGCCACATCCGACGCAATCTTCACCTCATCCGCGTTTTCAGAGCCCAGTTTCTGATAATACAAGCCGTAGGTGCTCCAATTATACTTTCTGGGAAAATAAATATATTTTCCATCGTCAGAAATTGTGATGCTGTATTTCAGGGAAGAACTCAGACCATAGGCATCATCCCTGTCCTCGTAGGCATCCTCGCCGATTACATAACTTTCCTTGTTCTTGAGTCCGACAATCTCATTATCCTTCAGGTAAAGCAGCGTATCTGTTTTGGACGACTTTCCTACCAGAACAGCCACACCTACCACACAAACCAACAACAAAACAACCACTGCTGCAATAGCCGCCACAATGATTCCCACCTTAGAAGAACCTTTTTTAGGTGCCTGTTTGGGTGCGTTGTTTGCCTGTTGTTGAGGTGCAGGCTGGGGTGCTGCCTGAGGCGCAGGCTGAGGCGCTGCCTGAGGTGCAGGCTGGGGTGCTGCCTGAGGCGCAGGCTGAGGCGCTGCCTGAGGTGCAGGCTGGGGTGCTGCCTGTGGTGCTGCCTCCTGTACAGTCGTCTCTACCGATTTTTCCTCCGTTACTGAAATCTCCGGCGTGGGCTCCTGCTCGACGGCAGTACCGCACTCAGGACAGAAAAGCGCTCCGTCCTCCAATTTTGTTCCACATTTTTCGCAAAACATGACGTTTCCTCCTCTTTTGCATTTTTGCATTCTTTTACATCTAAGTTATTGCTGATGGAAAAAACATATTACATTTTATTTGCGGACGAGCAGGGACTTTCCTGTCATCTCCGTGGGCTGTTCCATACCCATAATCTGAATCAGGGTGGGAACGATATCTGCCAGACAGCCATTCTCTCTCAGGGTATAATCGGAATCATAGTTCACCAGGATAAACGGCACCTGATTGGTGGTATGCGCGGTGAAAGGCTCGCCCGTCTCATAATCCACCAGCATCTCCGCATTGCCATGGTCAGCGCAGATAAACATCACGCCATCCACTTCCTTGATGGCTTCCACTGCTCTGCCCACGCACTCGTCCACCGTCTCAACTGCCTTGACAGCAGCATCCAGCACTCCGGTATGTCCCACCATATCCGGGTTTGCAAAGTTGATGATAATCACATCGTACTTGTCGGAACGGATGGCATCGCACAACTTGTCGCACACCTCATAAGCGCTCATCTGAGGTTTCAAATCATAGGTCGCCACGTCCTTGGGAGAGTTCACCAGCACTCTGTCCTCCCCGGGGTTGGGCTCCTCCACGCCGCCGTTGAAGAAGAAGGTCACGTGAGCATACTTCTCTGTCTCGGCGATACGCGCCTGTTTCAAATTGTTTGCAGCCAGCCACTCGCCGAAAGTATTCGTCACGGCAACCTTGTGGAATGCCACATCCTTATTGGGAATCGTAGGGTCATAATCAGAAAAGCATACATAGGTGATATTCTTTCTCGCTCCTCTGTCAAATCCCTTGAAATCATCATCACAGAAAGCTCTGGTAATCTCTCTGGCTCTGTCGGGACGGAAATTGAAGAAGATTACGGAATCGCCGTCCTGAACCGTCGCGCCTTCCTCGGTGACGGTGGGTTTTACAAACTCGTCCGTCTCGCCCTTGTCATAGGATGCCTGAATGCCGCAGATGCCGCATTTTGCGGTGAGTCCCTCACCTTTGGTCATGGCATCGTAAGCCAGCTTGACTCTGTCCCAGTTATTGTCTCTGTCCATAGCATAGTAACGCCCCATCACGGTGGCAATCTTGCCTACGCCAAGCTCCTCCATCTTCTTCTGGAGCGCCTCCGCAAACTCCTTGCCGCTTGCAGGAGGGGTGTCACGTCCGTCCAAAAAGCAGTGAACATATACCTTTTCCAGACCGCTTCTCTTTGCCAGCTCCAGCAGACCGTAGAGGTGGGTATTGTGGCTGTGCACGCCGCCATCGGACAAAAGTCCCATGAGATGCAGCGCGCTGTTGTTCTTTTTGCAATTCTCCACCGCCTTCAACAGTGCGGGATTCTCAAAGAAAGTGCCGTCCTGAATCTCCTTGGTAATGCGGGTGAGCTCCTGATAGACAATACGGCCTGCGCCCATGTTCAGATGTCCCACCTCGGAGTTGCCCATCTGTCCCTCGGGAAGACCTACCGCCATACCGCTGGCATTTCCCCTCACAAAGGGATAGCTGCGCATCAGCTCATCCATCACAGGAGTCTTGCCCTGTGCGACTGCGTTGCCCTCCGTCTTTTCATTGAGACCGTATCCGTCCAAAATCATCAAAACTACCGGCTTTTTACTCATATTTTTCTCCTCCATATTGATTCATTGCGTTACAATTTGCATATTATTGTGCAAACACAGACTCGTTTATTCAAGTGTCGCAAGGAAACTGACGCCCTCGCGCACCTTAGAAATTATACACTGCTTTTGACGAAACCGCAACAAAAATCAATACCGGGGTGCTCTGCTTTCATGCTTTGACGAGCATCAATCCGCATACTGTATCATGCAGACCAGCTCCCCATCTTCCACGCTGATTACCGTTTCCTCGCCGATAAACTCATTGCTGATTCCGATGGGGAAATCATTTGTCATGCAAAAATCTTTCAGCGGATATTTCATGTTCTCAATCGTCACGCCTTTTGCCTCCCGCCCTAGACAAAACAGGGACAGGACGCCCTCCAGATTGCGGTTTAAATGCACCGCCTCATTCTGAATCACAAATATCATTCCGGTTCCGTCCACCAGATAGCCTGTGGCACCGTGATTTTTGAGATAAAGAAGGCACTGGATATTGGCGAAGGTATGGTCAAATCTGCCGCCGGTTCCGCCATAAATGTGAAAGTCTGCGTAACCCAGAGAAAGTCCGTATTTCAATGCAGCCAGCATATCCGTGTCGTCCTTCTCCACAGGCAGGGTGATAATCCGCTCCGGAATCTCCTCCTTAAGGCGCTCCACCGCCCGAAGCTCCCCGTCGCTGAGGGAGTCGAAATCGCCGATGATTCTGTCTGGCTCCACATTCCAGATGCCGCAATAGCTCAGCCCTCCGTCCACCGCAATGACGAAATCGTCCTCCGCCACAGGCAGCTCCCCCAGGGTCAGGTCTCCGGCGCCGATTACAATACACTTTCCGGTTGCGCCATTCGTCTTCATCTTATCAGCCATGTTAACAGCCATGCCTTTCTCTCCGCTTATCGGTTCTCGTTCACAAAAATCTGCGCGCGGCTCTGTATGATGCCCGCCACATCCTTTGCACTCTTTTGTCCCTGATAGAATGCGTCCATCTCCTCTGTGATGATATTCTGAATATCTGTATTGCTGTAAACCCTCTTATCTACAGAGCGGATAAAGTTCTCCAATTTCTCCACCTGTTCGTTGGTGAGAGGGTCCAAAGTCACTTCCTCCTCATTAATCCACCAGGTGTAATCGCTCTCTACTTCCTGTCCGTTCCCGTCCGTATAAGTGGGTTTCTGGGCTGCCTTCTGAGCGTTCTGCTCAAAATATTCAACATTCACAGGCAGCTGCCAGGACAAGGTGCTCTGGTAGTCATCGGTGAGATAATATCTCATGAACTCCCATGCCGCATCCAAATCTGCAGACCCTGCTGCCAGCGCGTAGGTGGTGCCGGTGTCAATCACTGAGCCATTGCCCTCCGGCGTGGGGAAACCGACATAGCTCACATCCTCCCCGAAAGTGCCGTTGATGGTATAGACCATGCTCTGAAGATCACTCATATTACAGCTATACAGCAACGTCCTGTCCTCCCTGTACTGGGATTCATAAGAGACGTACCAGACGTCATCATCGTAATAATCATCAGCAAGCGCTTCCGGCAGGGTCTTTGCATATTCCATCAGCGCAATAAACTCATCCGAATCAAAATTACATTTGCCCGTGGATACATCCACAAAATCACTGCCCCGCATCTGCAGCACAATGTTCATAAAGGTTTCCCTTGTGACATCATCACCGAAAATGGTGGCGTCCTCGGACATCCCGGCAAGCAGCTCCTGCGCCTTCTCCATGGTCAGTCCATCCTCTCCCACGATGGAAGTTTTGCCGATGTAGGTTCGAAGCACAAAATTGGGAACGATTTCATAGAGCTTGCCGTCCACCTTGCAGGCATCGAACACATTCTCCATAAATTCTTTCTTGGAAAGCTCCTCGTCCTTTTCAATCAGGGCGCCGATATCTGCCAGCAATCCCTTAGATATATAGCTGTCCAGCGCAAAACTATCGTCATCAATAATCAGAATATCCGGCATATTTCCGGAGATAATGTCATTGTTCAACTGGGTCAGACCCGCTTTATAATCCGTATCGGTATTGTACTGACTGTAATCCTGGATGACAATGCGGTGGGTATCGCTTGTCTTGTTGTAATCCACAACCCGTTTTCTCACATCACTAGTAATGCCGTTGCATCCCAGCACCAGCATCTGTTTATCCGGGATATCCTCCGGGTTCACCTTGGTGAACAGCCCACCCTCGATAATACTGTTATAAGTTTCCTCATCATAGTTAGAATACAGACCGATGAAATGCTCGTCATCGATGGGCACAATCGTACTTAAGCTGCTGGTATCCAAATCGGAATTGACAAAGCTCATCTGCATGGCAGGTTCCTCGTCCCCGATATGGTACTTGTAAAGTCCCTGATTGTTGGTATAAAGCAAATCCCCATTGTCGTCCACCGCAAGAGCGCCCATCCCGCTGTAGGCAATGGTTCCGGGGAGTTTCGTTCCCTCGCTTTTGGTGCCGTTTTCAATATCGACAGTCGCCACATACATATTCGTCCAGTCATCATCGTAATAGGTCATCAGGTAAGTGCCGTCCGGCTGTGCTACGGCATATTGGTAGTTTTCAAATATCTCCCACAGAGCATCATCCTTCTGCAATTCTGACACATTTCCTTGGGAGTCCACAGTCACCTTGCCGGTATCGTCACCGTCCACCAGCATCACCACGCTGCCGTCATCGCGGGGCAGAATGTTTTTCACATAAAACCAGCTGTCATCCGCGGAGAGGAAATCTATGGAAGTCTCCCACAGCATATTTCCCTCCAAATCCCATGCACAGGCATATTTGTTCCGGATGGAGCTGCCTTCTTCGCTGTAGTCCTCGTAATAATAGCTCTTGGTGCTGTGCAGCCTGCCGTCTGAGGTGAGACAAAATTCTCCAAAGCCGGTGTACTCATAAACCTGAGGATAATCGTACTCTGTCACCATAGCCGGCTCATTATAGGAAACCACATCCTCGGCTGCCTCGGTGTCCGCCTGATTGTCTTCCGTCTGGGCGACATCGCTGACATTATCTTTTTGGGCAGCAGCGGAATCCGTTTTCTGGTCTGTGGAAGTCTGTAATTCATAGCTCTGCTGATTGCCGCCATCCTCATCCACAGCTATCAGGCTGTATGTATATTCATCATTGCCTGAATTCCAGTTATAGCTCTGCAGGATAATATAAACCCTGCCATCCTTCTCAAACACATCCTGAATATAAGTGTCATCCCCCGGTTTCTGGACGCTGCTCAAATCAAATTCCTGAACATCATACACATATTGCTTTGCCAGAGATGATTCCGTCTCCGAACCGGTCTTATTGCTGCCGGTCTCCTTTCCCTCCTGATTACCGCAGGCGCAAAGTCCTGCCACAAGTGTGAAGGTCAAAACAGCGCTCATCACTCTCTTTCCAATCTTCATAAAAGCTCCTCCTCTTTCTGCTTTTGGGCGTATCGTCTCTCCCGCATACGCTCCAGCCTGTCTTTTATTGTAAGCCATATGCTCTTACATGTCCAGCCCTTATGACGCCACCAATGTATGGCAATTATCAGCACGAGCACCACCGGGTAAAGTAAGAACAACAGCTCAAATACCGTGAGTAAACCGATGATGTCCTCATATCCTCTCGCCACATTCTCCCAATAGGGATAGACGATTGACCTGCCGTTCATGGAACGGGTGCCGAATTTTCCAATCACCTTCAGGATATTCAGAAGGTCAAACCGGGAGGTATTTTCCAAAACCTCCGTCTCATTTTCATCCGCCCCCAGTTTCTCCTTCACATTCTTGAGCGCGAAACCTTTCACCGGATTGGGCATGACAATCTCATAATGGTTGATTCCATTGCTGGTTCCATAGGTCTCCAAAGTGTTAAGGGACACATAGACCCGGGTGGAATCCAGTCCCGCCGCCTTGTCCAGCCGCCCCTCCTGCCGCTCAATCACTCCTGTCACAATATGTGGCACACCGGAGATATAGACCATCATCCCCGCCACGTCGTTGGAGCCGAAAAGCTGCCACGCCGCGTCCTCATCGATGATGCAGTAGTCCTGATTGAGGTCATTGCCCGAAAAGTATGCTCCATAGAGTAGCTGCTGGGGATGAAAGAGGAAGAAATCTCCTCCGATGCCGCAGGCGTCCGCCTCTATGCTCCCCCTGTCGCTCGTGACGGTAATCTTGCCCTCCGCGCTGTAGGCGTCCGCCCAGAGCCTTGCCCCGGGGTTCTCCGACTCCTGCGTCACAGACGCCTCCTGCAAAATACTGTCCAGAGAATGTTCAAATTCCTGCAGGGTATCCTCCGTCACCTGCGCATTCTGGGAGAAAAAGCAGCTTACCTGCGCCACATCGTTTTTGTCGCTCCAGCGCTCCGCCATCTCCTGCTCCGGCAGGGAGGATGCCATATGTCTCGTCACCGCAAACAGAATCAGGAACACCAGAAAGGAAATTCCGGCGGTGATACTCAATACCAGTTTCTTCATAGCTTTGCCCGCTCTCTTATCCTTGCTCCTTAATTGTTTGCCAGTCTCACTTGCTTGCCCGCCTCCACAGGTGCCGTGGAGGTGGTGATGACATACTCATATCCGTACAGCGCACCGCTGATGGCGCTGCGGGTATCATCGCTTGCCAGCACTTCCACGTCCACTCTGGTAGCAATATAGCGGTTGCTCAGGGGGGTGCTCTTGGTCTCCACCGTCAGGATGAACTTGCCGTTATTGTCCTCACGGATGGCACTGTTGGGTACGGTCAAATCATAGTTGGCACTCTTTTGTCCCACGGACACATTCAGGGATTGTCCGGCGGTCACATCGCCGGATATGTCGAAGGTCAGCAGCTTATTCTGCCCGGGATTTTGGGAGTCCGGCTTGATGCTGGAGAGCGTCACGTCCACATCGTCATATCTCCACGCATTGACCAAATCCGCCTTATCCCCCACGGACAGCCGTTTCGCCTGGTCGTTGGTCACTGTAAACTGCATGGTGTATCCCTTGCCCTCGGGCTGTATGGTGAATAGGATTCCATCGGAGGGCGTCTCCTTGCCGGAGGAGACATTGACGCTGATAATCGTGCCGGAAATGGGCGCGGTCACCTCTCCGCCCACGCTCTCCTGCTGCAGCTTGGCAACATTCTCCTGCAAATCAGACAGGGTATCGCTCCACTGTAACTCATTGACAATGTCCTTAATCAACTGCGCCTTTTCATCCTCCGCATCGGTCACCTTCTGCTGACGTGCCTCCACCTCTTTTTTCCATTTCGAGATTTCATCCGAGATGTCGCTGGCAGTGTTGGATGCCTTGTTGTCAACCGCTTTCTGTGCCTTGTCAAGAGCAGTCTTAAGCGCGGGAAGTTTCGCCTCGTCCTCCGCGATTTCTGCCTTCTTGGCGTCGATACGGCTCTGAAGAATCTCATTGTTGGTCACAGCCGCATTGTACTCCGCCTCCGTCACCGCAGGGGTCTCCACCCCATCCGTCACCACGACCTTGCCGTCCTTATAGTCCTGAATCAGCACGTCATTGGCATCTATCTCCTTCTGCCACTCGTCTATGCTGGTCTTGGCAGCATTGACCACATCCGCAACCGCATCATATGCCTCCTGCGCCGCCGCAAGTTTCTTCTCCTCCTTGGCGGTGCTCACGGTGCCGCCCTCCTGGTCCTGCCAGCTCTCCAGCGTATCCTGAGCCTCCTCCAGCTCCTCCTGCAACTGCTGTATCTCGGCTTCCTTCGCCAGCACACGGCTCTGATAGGTACTCATGGAGGAGGTGCTGCCGCTCTGGGCATTGGCGAGGACAGAGCTGGACGCATCGCCCTGCAAAATGGCAATCTCATATTGCAAAATCTGGCTGTCCAGCGCATCCTTTGCGGTTTGCAGCTCCGTGTTCTCCGCAGATGCAAGATTGCACAGCACATCGCCCTTCTCCACGGTGTCACCGGTTTTGACCTCCACGGATTCCACCTCGTAGGTGCCGGAGGCATTGGTCTGGTCCGACGTCTTGAGACGCACACTGTAGGGGTCTCCGCTCTCCACCGTGCCGGTTCCGCGGATTTTGGCGGTGATGGTGCCCGACTCCACGTACTGTGTCGCCACCTCCGGCAGGGAATAATTCATGATGGTGTTTGAAAAAAACGTAAGCACCAGCAGCACACTCAAAAATACAATCGCCGCCGTCTTGACCCATTCTCTCCTCTTGCTCTTGTTCTCGTCCATGACTTTGCTCTCCTCCAAAACACTTATTTCTATCTGGGTATCTATTTATATCTTCTGCAATCGTGCAGTTTGTATATGTCCTAACCTTTAATGCCGCCCTGGTAGGTAATGCCCTCCACCAGATACTCCTCGCCGTAGAGGAACACCAGAAGGCTCGGCACCATGTAGATGGTCGCCACCGCAAAGGCAAGTCCCACCTCGCCCGAATTGATTTTGCTCAAGAATACGGACAGGGGATGCTTGTCTGAATCCGAAAGCAGAATCAAGGGCTGTTCCACCATATTCCAGTAATCGATAAATACCAAAATCGCGGCGGAGCAAAGCGCTCCCTTACACAGCGGCAGACAAATCTGTCGAAAAATCTGCCACTCCCCCGCGCCGTCTATCTGCGCCGCCTCTATCACCGAATAGGGAATGCGTTTCATAAACTTGGTCAGCAAAAACACGGCAAAGGGAGAAAAAATCCCCGGCAGCCAGATTGCCCAATAGCTGTCCAGCAGATGCAGCCAGTCCGCCACCAGATAATTGGGTACCAGCGTCACCTGATAGGGCATCAGCATCAGGATAACATATGTAAAAAATATGATACTTCGGATTTTGCCCTCATATCTGGCGAATCCATAGGATGCCAGCGCCGCCACCATCAGTTGAAAGACTACGATGGGAACCACCAGTATCACAGAATTCCAGAATTTCAACAGATAGTCCGGGCTCTTGAAAAGCACCGTGATATATTGGGAAAAGGACACCATATCCGGGATAAATTTCAAATTTACTTTATCTGCTATATAAACCTTTCCGCCATTCTCATTCACCGCGAACACCGAGCCGTAGTTGGCGGAAATCTCCGAGGAGGACATGAAAGAGTTCGTGATTGTCAATACAATGGGCATCAGGAAAAGAATCGCAAATGCCGCCGCAATGGCTGTGGCAATGGTGATTTTGGTCATCTCCCATATTTTTTTGCCCTTTCTTCGCCTTCTTTGCCCTTTCCTGCGCTCAGGAACCCTGCGCTCGGGAACGGGGGCACGATTTGTTTCATCCGACATAGTTCTTACCCTTCTATATCCTTTCCGAAATGATTCTCCACGACAAACAACAATCCGATGATGACAATCATCACCAAGGACATCAAAATCGCCGCAGCCGACAGCATCTGATAATCCAGATTTTTGAATTTATTGTTCATATAATGCTGCAGCATATAGATAGAATCGTAGGGATAGTCTGTAGTCAAAAGATAAATCTCCCTGAATATCTTGAAGGAGCTTATCAATGACATGATTGTCACAAATAATATTGTGGAAGACAGATACCTGATTTTGATATAAAAAAAGGTTTGAAGGGGTGTGGCACTCTCCAACCGCGCCACCTCCAGAATATCTTTGGGGATACTTGACAGTGCTGCCATAAATAAAATCATATTGTACCCCAGATTCTTCCACAGAAACAAGATGACAATGACTACAATGGAGTATTCCGACTTGAACCAGTCAATCTTGTCAATTCCAAACACGGCAAGGAAATCATTCACCGCGCCGTTGTAATGAAAGAGCACCTGCCAAATCAGCACCACCGATGCCACCGGCACCATCATGGGACTCAGGAAAAAGGTTCTGAACTGACTCCGAAAGGGCAGTTTCGACTCCAATATGATTGCCAGCAGCAGGGACAAGACCACCGCCAGCGGAACCGCAATCAGGGAAAAGCGCACCGTGTTGCGCACCGCCGTGCGAAAGGCGGCATTCTGAATCACCTGAGAGAAATTTTTCAGCCCCACAAAATTGGTGCTGATGGGATTGTCCACCACGGAATAAAAAATGACCACCAGAAAGGGCAGCAGGAAAAAGACCAGCACCCCAAGGAAGCTGGGGGCTATAAAAAGCCCCGAGCGAAACTGGCGTCTGCGCAATATTTTATTGGATTTTCTGCTCTTTATCACTGCTGCACCTCTTGGTTCACACTTGTTATTTTAGCTGCTGTTATCAGCTGTTCTCGTTCACATATACCTGCACGCGGCTCTGGATAATCCCCGCCACGTCCGATGCTGACTTCTGTCCCTCGAAGAAGGCCTGTGCCTCCTCCTTGATAATGCTCATAATCTCCGTATCCGAATCCATCGCCGGCGCGGCACTGTTGATGAGCTCCTCCAGCTTGTCTGCCTCCTCCTCGGTGGTGGTATGATACTCATAGCTCCAGTCATCACCGTAGCTGATACCTCCCCCGCTGCCGGAGACAATGGGATTGCCGTCCTCATCCAACATCTGATTGCCGTCCTCATCCAGCACATACTCCACCTTGGTAGCCTCCTCCCGGGCGGCTGCAAACAAGTCCTTTCTGGAGGAGAACCCCCAGTCGGAATACTTACTCTCTGCGTTCAGATAATCTTCCAGGAATGCCCATGCGCCCTCCTTGTTGGCGGACTTTGAGGTGATTGCCAGACCCGTATCCACAGAAAGGTATGTGCCGCTCTCGCCCTTATCATTGGGATAACCGATAAAGTTCACATCCTGCTGGAATATCGCCTGCGCCAGCTGGATGCTCTGAAAATCATAGATATACTCCAGATTCAAAAGCACCTCCCCCGCTGCAATTCTCACAGGTTCAGAGGGCTGGTCGTCATCATAGTTGACTTCATCCGGGAACCGGCTTGCAAGCTCCAGTATATTCGTGAAACTGTCGCTGTCGAAGGAACACTTTCCGGTCTCCCAGTCCACGTAGCTGCTCTGGTTATAGCTGAGCATAACCTCCAGCGCACTCTCCTTGGTGCAGTTGGCAAAAAGCTCTGCCTCCGGATGTGCATCCCCGTAGGCGAGCATCTCCTCCAACGTCCAGCCGGATTCTGTGCCCAAATCGGAGGCCTTGCCCACCAGCGTTGCCAGCGAAAACTGCTTGGGAATCGACACCAGCACGCCGTCGTAGGTGCAGGAATCCAGAATATTTTCAAAATAATCGCTTCGATTCAGGACCGTGCTGTTGTCCAGATAGGTCCCTAAATCCTCGAACAAGCCCTTGGACGCCAGTCTTTCCACATTCACGCCGTTTAACACCAGCAAATCCGGGCAGTTGTCGGAGGTGATATCATTATTCATCCGCGTGATGGCGTCCTGCATCACTTCCTGATAATTGCTGTTTTCCCCATCCCAGGTCACCGCATTGTAATCATAATAGGATTGCATACTGATGTGATAGGTATCGTTATTCTTATTAAATTTTACTGCTGCACTCTGCAAATCCGAGTTGGAATAGAGCGTACCGATGGTGATGGTGGTCTTCTCCTGAACCTCCGCCGCCGGCGTCTTGGTCAACAGCACCGCCTCGGCAGTGTTATTCTCCCAGTCATAAGTGACTGTCAGAATCCGCCCATCCTCCATGGCATACAGAGCATTGACATTGTTGCCGTTGACATCGCAGTCCAGCCAGTCAAACAGTTTCTCCAAAGTCTGGCTCTCACAGTCATACTCATAGAGGCTGCTGCCATCATTCACCATAAAATCCTTCTCAACGCCCGCCGTGAGTCTATTTCCGCTGTTGCTGATAAAGTTGCTGCAGCTCTCCCCTTCCTTTCGTCCGTCAAAGTCAATCTCTCTCAGAACCGCGCCGTTGCCCTGTTCATAGACTCCGGCGTACACTTTTCCGTCCTTGCCGACACCCATACTATTAATCCAGGCATCGCCGCTGATATCCACCGAGCCGCAGTAATTGCCCTCCGCATCCAGCAGATAAATCGCCGAGTCGCAGGCGATATAAATCCTGCCCTCTCCGTCCAATGTCATACTCTGCACATAGATATCTTCCTCATCGCCAAGCATTTCTTCCGTGATATCCTTCTCGGAGGTCTCCTGACCCTGTGCATCATACCGGCAGATATAATATTCCTGAGAACTGCTGCCTGAATTTTCATCCCAGTGATAGACAGTCTCCAATGTAATCAGATTGCCCTCCGCATCCATCGCAAAACAGGACATATTTCTATAAGAATTTTCATCCTGCCCACTCTTATCAAGCGAAATCTCAGGTCCCGCGGAGCCGTCCTGAATGGAAAAGGATGCTATGGAATGACTGGATGTCTCCGTCTCCTCATCCCAATTATATTTTTCATAATATATGTAGTCTCCCTGTATCAGGGAATTGTATAGACTGTCGTTCGTGTCGAGCTCCACGTACTCCGGAACCCAAACAAATTCTTTGGTCTCAGAGGTCTGACCTGAGTTTCCTTTTTCCTGACTGCCGCAGCCCGCAAGGCCAAGTGCCATACCCGCGGCAAGAGCCACCGACAGTACCCTGTTCAAAAATTTTTTCATCATCATAATATATAACTCCTCTTTCCGCGCAGCCCTCTGCGCACAGTGTGGTGGGTATTTTCACCCCATCTTCCTACCTTCCTGCAAGCACAATAAAAGTATACAACATATCGCACAAAAAAGCACCTTAAGAATTTATGAATTACAGCTCAGCCGTGTCGTGTCATATGTGCATACTGTATAAGTTGGGTCTTGACATTATTTTCCTATGGTGCTATGTTGATTATATCAAGTGTACTAATCGTCTTAATACACTATGGCACAGTTTTTTAGGAATGTCAATAGAGATATCAAGAAAGGATGGCGAAACAATGATTGTCATTGATTACCGGGACAAACGCCCACTCTACGAGCAGGTGACGGAAAAGCTGAAACACCTGATTATCTGCGGTGCGCTGGAGTCCAACACGAAGCTCCCCTCTGTGCGCTCTCTTGCCATGGATTTGTCCATCAATCCCAACACCGTCCAGCGCGCCTACGCACAGTTGGAGCAGGAAGGCTATATCTACACGGTGGTTGGCAGGGGCAATTATGTCACAGACTCTCAGGAATGGCTTAAGAGCAGGCTGCTCTCCTTGGAAAACGAACTGCGGGAACAGCTCACCAAAGCCGCCGAGGCCGGTATGCCCAAGGAATCGGCGTTAAACCTGATTGAACAGATTTGGGAAGGAGAAGGAAAACATGATTGAGATTCAGAATATTACCAAAAAATTTGATACCCTGACCGCACTCAGTCAGGTGTCCGCAAACATGGAGGAAGGTCACGTGTTCGGTCTCATCGGCACCAACGGTGCGGGCAAGAGCACTCTGATGCGCACCATCTGCGGCATCTATAACCCGGAGGAAGGACAGGTGCTGGTGGACGGCTTACCCGTCTTTGAAAACCCTGAGGCAAAAGTCAAGGTTTTCTATATATCAGACGACCAATACTTTTTCTCCAGCGGAACCCCCATGGATATGGTGCGCTACTATCAGACCTATTATCCGAATTTTAATACAGAGCGATTCGACAAGCTGATGACCGCGCTGAAGCTGGATAAAAAGCGCAAAATCAATACGTTCTCGAAAGGAATGAAAAAGCAGCTCTCCGTCATGCTGGGCATCTGCTCCGGCACCAAATATCTGCTCTGCGACGAGACCTTTGACGGGCTGGACCCGGTGGTGCGTCAGGCTATCAAGCGGCTGTTCATTCAGGAGATGGAGGAAAACGGACTGACTCCCATCATCGCCTCCCACAACCTCAGAGAGCTGGAGGACATCTGTGAACACGTGGGGCTGCTCCATCAGGGC
>CAZUAP010000044.1:0-14353 GCA_964617975.1 uncultured Acetatifactor sp.
AAATCTGATTATAGCAGATTCCCGGTATCCTGCTTTATTTTATTTTTCATTTTTTGAATTTTTTTGTATTTTCTGCTCTCACTTGACTTTATCAATACCAAGTGATTTTGGAATAGTTTTGGCACAACCAAGGGAAGAAACATTCCGTATGTAACGGATGTGAAGGCAGATGATATCGGCTACCGATATACATCCTATTATGGGTAATCATGAATATGCTTTGATTCAGGTACTGAACTTTGTGGCACAAGAGATTACAGATGAAGATTTTATCCAAACAGGTCATACCCCTTGAGAATTTTTCATACACTGTAAAAAAAGATTCTTAAGGGGTATTCTTTTGAAAGATTATATCGAGGAGCGAGCTGTGTCCATCGCCAACTATATCATTGAACATAATGCTACGGTGAGGCAGAACGCAAAGGACTTGGGGTATCTAAATCTACCGTACATACAGAGGAAATAATAGGGAACAGCAGCAAGGGATATTGCAGCATGTGGTATGAGATAATAGAGGCGATGTAATACTGATTGAAAATAGTTCAAGATTTATTTTGTTTAGTCCAAGATTTAGTTCAAGATTAGGCTGAGAGCCGCATTATTTCGGCAAAAACAGGATTCGTTTAGTCCAAGATTTAGTTCAAGATTAGTCCAAGAATGCTAGGGTTAGTTCAAGGCGGAAAGCATGAGGTGATATCGAAGGAAAGCTATGCTGTCCTGAAAAAGAAAGGTCTTGTAGAGGGACGCTATCCTAATATTTTTGTATCTTATAAGATAGCTAATATGGTAGGTCAGAAAACTGACTATGTAAAGAATAAAGGATTGGCTAATGATGTGTATAGGAAAATTATTTTCAATGCTTTAAATACTATGGGAGAGGCAAGCGTTTCAGAGTTGAAAAGTGTTATGGAAGGTGCACTTCCTGCAATGCTTGACGAACGGCAGCAGTCAAGGAAAGTTTCCAATATACTTCAGGCTATGAAAAAAGATGGGGATGTTGATGTCAAAGGCAGTGGACATGCTGCCAGATGGTATTTGGTGAGAAAAGAGCTGTAAACAGGCTCGAAATTTCGGAATGGATGATTTTAATACACCCCCAAGGTAGTCTATACCTTGAGGGTGTATTAATGTCATTATTCTTCAACAATTTCAATACTCAATACGTTTAAAACGTCATCCACTGCGCTTTCAAATTCCTCTAGGTTTTCAATTTTAACCCCATCATCCGAAACACCTATAGATACGTTTAAATCATTATCTATCACAAACCAGCCGGAATACTCATCTTTTTCTGTATCATATTTTGAGTAGAATGTAAATGCATCATACTCTGTCATCTCGTATTCCGTTAAATCCACAAGGCTTTTATCCATATTAGCCATAAAATAAACATTAAAAAGGATAGTTTCTGTATCGTCTTTGGCATTTTTGGCACATACGTTTAAAACATTGCCTCCCTGTCCTTCATCGACTACATAATCGTTTCCCTCAGCATCTTTGCCATTAACAGTTACCTTTGCCAAATATTCCAAATCTTGTGCAGCCTCTATATCATATATTTCACAGGTCATAGAGCTTTCTTTTACAATATCATCGGACTCTTCCTCCGCAGAGGTAATTTCAGATGCTGTCTCGGTTTCAACCGCAGCTTGCCCACTTACATCAGCAGAGCTGTCAACGTTTTCAGAATTTACAGTGCTTTCCTGTTCAACTGTCTCTGATGAGGAACTGCTACCGCAAGCTGTCAAGCATAGAACCGACATCATAAACAAAATTACAATTTTCTTTTTCATAACTTTTTTTCTCCTTAATGTACACTAAAATTTAATACTGTGTATCATGCACCATGGCACCGATTTTTCCATTCTATCAAATAAAATATAAAAATACAACATAATATTATGGAAAATTCACTAGTAGATGATATGACGAATAGTAATTATGATTATACGGGAAATCCTACGATCCTGTGTACCGGAACACGGTGTTAATAGAAATAGAGCCATGTCAGGCAGCATCAACACCTGCCTAAAGATTTTATCTAAACAGGTCATACCCCTTGAGAATTTTTCATACACTGTAAAAAAGATTCTTAAGGGGTATTCTTTTGAAAGATTATATCGAGGAGCGAGCCGTGTCCATCGCCAACTATATCATTGAACATAATGCTACGGTGAGGCAGACCGCAAAGGCCTTTGGGGTATCTAAATCTACCGTACATAAGGATGTAACCGACAGACTTGCCCAAATCAATCCCACTCTGGCACTGGATGCCAGAAAGGTTTTGGATGTGAACAAATCAGAGAGGCATATCCGTGGAGGGCTGGCTACCAAAGAGAAATATCTGCATCAGAATGGTCATGCGGAGTGAACCGCCATGCATAGGAAGAAAAGGGCACCACTGTGGAGGAATCTGCGGTGGTTTTTGCTGTGAGAAAAATTATTCCAATAGAAAATATATTCAGAAAAAACAGAAAAATTGTACATTGAAGATTGATAATGTGAATTGAATGGTTTATAATGAACGTAGTATTATAAATATAGAAAAACATTGGATAAAATAATATTTCCGACAAAATATGGCGTAGACATATGGGAGGTAAGCATGAACAAGCAGGTTTTACAGATGAAGTATCATCCGGCTAAAAAGGAAGTGGAGTTTCATCGGTTTCAGAACGGACAGGAAGTTCCCATCCGCAGTGACAGCAGACTCATGCAGTACATGAATTTAAAAGGCAAATTCGTGTTACAGGACCATGGCAACGCTTTTTTTGAGGACATTGCCAATGCGTTTGACGGACTCAAGGCCATCGAAATGCAGGTCGTGACGACCAAGATGGACTATGAGGACTTCGTGCAGATGGTTGAGTATTACAACGCGGAGCCCAATGCGTGCAAGATTACACCGACGCTGATTGCGGAGCTGCCAGATATGACACACACCTTCGCGGAGGTCAAAAAATATGGCGAACAGGCGGCGGAAATTCTGCGCAGACACAGACAGAATCTGTTTGAGATTCCTCTGGAGAACGAGGATGTCCGGAGAAGTGCGGAGAGCTTTGCGGAGCAGATTGATGAGGAGAGGCGCAATATTCTCGACAAGATTGAAAGCTTAAATGACAATGCTGTCAGTCTGTGCTTTACCGGCGTTTACAGCGCAGGTAAATCCACGCTCATCAATGCGCTGCTGGGCTACAAAATTCTTCCGGAAAAAATCACCTCTGAGACCGCAAAAATGTTCCGGATTTCCAGCCCCAAGGCGGGTGAGAATGAAAAGATTATTTTTGAGATCGAGGGTACTTATGCGGAGCTGGAGTGGAACAAGCGGAAAAATTGTTTTGAGTTTGTGAAAGGTCCTTCGGAGAGTGAGGTTAAGACGACCATTCAGCTGGAGGTCAACAGAGTCAGCGAAACAAAGATGAAACAGCACGAACAGATTTGTACCATTTTGACCTTGCTGAACGGCATGGATAAGGTGTCCTCTGATATCGGGATAGATTTTCCGGTTGCCATGGACAGCGCCAATGTGCAATATACGATTTATGACACACCGGGCACGGACAGCAACTATGCGGAACATCAGACGGTTCTGATGGATGCTCTGTCTGAGCAGAAACAGTCCATATTGATTTTTGTAGCTGCACCCAACAAGACGGAAGGAAGCGGCAACAATGCACTGCTCAAATACCTGAAGGATGCGGAGGAAAAGAACAGCAAGACCAGCATCGATATCGGCAGGTCGCTGTTTGTCATCAACTGGTCCGACAGTATTGATTCCGATGCGAGACGGGATTTGCAGCACGAGGAAATTAAGTACAAGGATGACAGCACCTTTTCCATCCGGCTGGCAGACAAAAAACTCTTTTTCATCTCTGCCAGATTTGGATATGCAGCACGGGCTGTGAGAAATGGGATTGCTACGGAAAAGGATCAGTCCGACTTTAACAAGGGACTCAACAATATGACAGACAAATTCGGCGGCTACTGCTACAGGGAAAACAGATGCGCCATGTCCGAGTTTGCAACCAACCGGATGAACGAGCGTTGCGAGGATGCGCTGAAGGACGCTCAGGAGAGGAAGGATGATACCTCTATTTTGGAGGTGACCTCCGGCTTGTATGCCCTTGAGAGCGAGATTTTGCAATACGGTGAAAAGTATGCCTCTGCGGTGAAGGCATCTGCCATCATTGACAGTGTGGATAAGGCACTGTCCAAGCTGAGCAACCGCGCGGTGTCGCTGCGCGAGAGCAACCGCGAGGAAATCAAGGAGATAGAGAAAAATATCGTAGAGCTGCGCAGAACGATTAACGAGGCCATAGAGCGGGAGTATAACTTGTCCTCCATCCCGGAGAATGTGCCCCTCCCAGAGGAAGCCAGCATGACGCTGGGACTGGACAGAGCGACACTCTACAACGCCATTGTGGGAAACACGAAGAATTACATGGACAGGGAGTTGCGCGGGTGGTTCCTGGGAGTGCTGGGCAGAGTCAAGGTGAAGGAGAGAGACAAGGACAACGTCCGCGATATGATTAATCGTGCGATTGATGAGTACACGGAGCAGTTTTTGACCAAGAGAAAGATATTGCTGGAGAGTCAGCGAGATGCCTTCATGGATGCCGTGAAACAGACCATTATGGAGAACGGCAATATCAGTAAGGCGGCGAAGAAATTCTTCCTGGATGTGCCGGTTCCGCAGGTGGTGAAACCCGGTATCACCAACTGGGGCGAGCTGTACAGTTCCCACTGCCGGACTGAAAAATTCCTGATGTTTAAGGGAGAATATCTGGATAAGACGGGCTTTATTCAGGATGTGGAGAAGATGCTGGTGCAAATCGCGGACAGTATGTGCGAGGACTATAGCAGAGACTACCGCAACGCTTTGGATTCCCTGCTGATGCAGATTAAGACCCAGTTTGAGGGGAATCTGGACACCTATTCTCTGTACATGAAAGCCATGGTGGAGAACCGTGACGCCATGCAGCAGTTGGGTGAAAAGGTGGCGGATGTGGCGACAGAACTGTTCGACTGCCAGAAACAGCTGAATGATATCATCTGGAATCTGCGCCTGACATCCTTCTGGGTGTAGAATTTTGAATTGTTTACAAGAGTCCCATTGCGCGAAGTATCACAATCGTTACGAATATCACCACGGCAGACAGCAGGGTGGTCCATACCACAAGCTGTCGGGCGAGCTGACCATCGTTGTCCATCTCCTCCGCCATGATGGCGCTTGCCACTGCCACGGGGGTGGCAAACAGGGCTACTAGGGCGGCGTAGATACCGTTGTCAAAGGAAAACACTCCTAACCGCTGCAATATCACAGCGCCGCCCACGCCCACTACCGGAGCAAAGAGCAGCCTTCCCGTGACGCCCAGAGCAATCTGACGGCGCAGGCCTTTGATGTGACTCAGCTCAAACTGTCCGCCCAGCACCAGAAGCGCTAAAGGTGTAGAGGATTTGGCAAGATATTCCAGGGCAGTTTCCACAAACGTGAATTTTCCAGCAAAATCCACTGCCCCTGCGGGCAGGTAATTTAGAAGTGGTTTCAGACACACCACCAGAATCCCCGCCAGCACACCGATAATTAACGGATTGTGCAGGATGTCCCGCAGAATCTTGCGGATTTTGGCACCTGTGGAGACCGTCTGGGAGCCGGTGTAGACGGACAGCGCCACCACAGACAGAATATTGAAAACAGGTATGGTGAATGCGGACAATATGGCTGCGGAGCGCACGCCCTTTTCCCCTGCCATGAGCTGCGCAAGCGGCACTCCAATCAGCGCGAAGTTGGAGCGAAAGACACACTGGAGCAGTACACCTTTTTGGCGGCAGTCTTTGGTGACCGTGGTGAGCAAAAGCCCCACCACAAAGAGTATCGCGATGGCAATCATCACATAAATTACCACATCCGCCCTCAGCTGCGCAAAGCTCTCCATCTGGGCGAGATTCGTGAACAAAAGCACGGGCAGCAGAACCCGGAACACCGTTTTATTTCCAATCTTCAGAAACTCTGAGGTAAAAAATCCCTTCTGTTTCAAAACATATCCCAACGCGACCAATAAGATAATCGGCAAGACAGAATTTACTGCAAATATCAAAATATCCCCAATAGCCATAATTTGTCCTCTCTGTTGATTTTTTAAGCATAAAATGTCCACGGCGATTCTAGCACATTTTTCACAAAGTTACAACTTGAAAACTACACCTTCTGAAAATCACAAAGAACTCTTGTGTGATAACGCCCACATAAGGTATAATGTGCCCAGAGGAGCACCGCACCCGATGCGTTGCCCCGTTACGATAACGATACACTACACAGGAGACTACCATGGCGGCAGACGCAAAGAAAATCACTTCCCTTTCCAACCAAATATTGCAGCTTGCTCATGATGACCTTCTGATGCACCTGCGCTTTCTGGACACGGCTCTGGCAAAGCTCCCATGGCGTGAGCGAGCCGGGATAGACTGCATGGCAACGGACGGCAATATCTGCTACTACGACCCGGTGTATGTTCTAAAGACTTACCGGACAGAGAGCAGACGCATTGCCCGCACTTACCTCCATATGCTGCTGCACTGCGTTTTCGCCCACAGCTTTCAATATGATAAGCTGGAGACTCCGCTTTGGGATTTGGCGGCGGATATCGCGGTGGAGAACGTGATACTGGATATGCGGCTGCCGGGCGTCACGCTGGAGCAGGATGCGGACGCCGCCCGCAAGCTCAAGATTCTCGGGGAAGATATAGGACCGCTGACTGCGGAACGTATCTACCGTTATCTGCGGCACAATCCCATCACCCCCAACGAGCGGGAGGAAATGCAGCGGCTGTTTGGCAAGGACATACACAGCCTGTGGAAACCAGCTGAGAATCTGGAGATTACTACCGAACAGTGGAAGAAAATCAGCGAGCGCATCAAGGCAGATTTAAAATCCTTCACCAAGGCAAAGGCGGGTGCGGAGACGCTGGAGAAAAATCTGGAGGAGACCACCAGAGACAAATACGACTACACAGACATCCTAAGGCGGTTTACGGTGATGGGCGAGGATATCACCGTAAACGACGAGGAGTTTGATTATATCTACTATACCTACGGGCTGGAGCATTATGGCAACCTCCCCCTGATTGAGCCGTTGGAGTACAGGGAGGCTCATAAGGTCAAAGAGTTTGCCATTGCCATTGACACCTCTGCCTCTTGCAGGGGACCTCTTGTGAAAGCCTTTTTGCAAAAGACCTATTCCATTCTCAAGGGGACAGAGAACTTTTTCCACAAGATAAATGTGCATATTATTCAATGTGATAATGAAGTGCAGAGCGACACCAAAATCACCAACGATGATGAGTTTGGGACTTTTATGCAGTATGGGAAACTGCGCGGATTCGGCGCCACGGATTTCAGACCGGTGTTTGAATATCTGGACGAGCTGAAGGCACAGGGCGAATTTGAAAACCTGAAGGGTTTAATTTACTTTACGGACGGCTACGGAATTTATCCCGAGCGCATGCCGGATTATGATGTGATTTTTGCCTTTCTGGACGAGGATGAAAACCGGGGTCCGGTGCCGCCCTGGAGCTTGAAAGTGATTTTGGACAGTGATATGTTGGAGGACTGACTTATGAATATGAAACAGGCGAAGGAATACATTAAGGATTCCGTGAACTTATATCTGAAGAAAAATGAGTTTGGCGAATATCGGATGCCTGTGGTGCGTCAACGCCCCATCTTCCTGCTGGGAGCACCGGGCATCGGCAAAACGGCGATTATGGAGCAGATTGCGCAGGAGCTGGGCGTGGCGCTGGTATCTTATTCCATGACGCATCACACCAGACAGTCCGCGCTGGGACTGCCCTTTATCACGCAAAAGACCTACGGGGGCAAAGAATACAATGTGTCTGAGTACACCATGAGCGAGATTATCGCTTCCATCTATGACACCATGGAGGAGAGCGGTATCCGGGAGGGTATCCTGTTTCTGGACGAGATTAACTGTGTATCGGAAACACTGGCACCCTCCATGCTGCAGTTTTTGCAATACAAGGTATTTGGACGACATCAGGTGCCCGAGGGGTGGGTGATTGTGACGGCGGGCAATCCTCCCGAGTACAATAAGTCTGTGCGGGAGTTTGACGTGGTGACTATGGACCGTCTGAAGGTGCTGGAGGTGGAACCGGATCTGGGCGTTTGGAAGGAGTATGCGAAGGAACGCAGACTTCATCCGGCAATCCTCAGCTTTTTGGATTTGAAAAAGGATTATTTTTACTGTATGGAGATGACCACCAGAGGGCGCAGCTATGTGACGGCGAGAGGCTGGGAGGATTTGTCCCAGATATTGAATCTCTATGAGGAGGAGCAGCTTACGGTGGAGGAGGCGCTGGTGGGACAGTATATCCGCAACGAGCGCATTGTGAAGGAGTTTACCGCCTACTACGACCTGTATAATAAATACAAAAAGGATTACCATATCAATGACATTTTGGAGGGACACGCACCGGTACAGGCGATTGCCAGAGCCAAGGAGGCGTCCTTTGACGAGAGACTGTCCCTGCTGGGGATGCTGTTGGACAGAGTGCAGGCGGATATGAAGGATGTGATGGAGGAGGCGGCATTCCTCACCGATTTGCTCGTTCCCCTGAAGGCGGTCAAGGCGAAGTCGGCGCAGGCACAGGTGGAGCAGGTAGTGGCTTTGCTGGACCAGTTGACTGAGGGTCGGCGGAAACTGGTGGAGAATCTGCAGAGGGCAAATTCCCTCTCCGATGAGGAACGCAGAAAACATCAGAAAATCCTTCGGTTCCTTGAGGAGTGCAGAAAGGAAATTTATACCGGAGATGCGCTCACAGGGGAGGCAGCATTCGCTTTATTGAAGGGCAGATACGATACGCATGTATCCCGGATGAAACAGAGGACGAATGCGGTGCAGGGAGAGCTTGCGGCGTTATTTGCCTTTGCGGAGGAGGCTTTTGCCGAAGGAAATGAAATGTTGATTCTGGTGACGGAGCTCACGGTCAACAATGCCAGTGCACAGTTTATCGCTGCCTTCGGCAGCCCGGAGTACAATCGCCACAATCAGGAGCTGATGCTGGGAGAGCGCAGTGACGACCTGAAGGCACAGATTGCGGAACTGGATTTGTAGTCGGCAATTTCGGAATGATGACAGTAAACATGGAACAGAATACAGTACGGATTGAGGTGACAGACCATGATTCAGGAGCGGGAGTATGCCATACCCGGCGGCAGCCTGTATTATGAAAAAACAGACAATGACCAGGGGGAGAGCGAAATCTGTATCACACGCCTGCAGGGACTTGCGGGGGAGGTGGAGATTCCGGAAAGGATAGAGGATTGTCCGGTGCGTCATATAGCAAAAAAAGCGTTCCTGAGCAAAAAGAATCTGCGCAGGGTGACAGTGCCTGCAGGGGTGACGGAGGTTGGAGACTGGGCGTTCGCTTATTGTGACCATCTGCATACGGTGGCGTTTGCCGGGGAACCGCACTTTGGCAGAGCAGTCTTTCTGGAGTGCAGCAGATTGAGATTTTTATATCTGAGGGACGGGCAGGAGAGCACGGCGGCACTGCTGGCAGCGGCAGTGACCACGGCGGATGCGCCTTACCTTCTGGACGCCGGGGAGGCAGGCAACAGGGAATGGCTGGGAAAGTGGGATGCCCGGATGCTGGCAATTCTTCACAGCCCGGACAACGAGGGCTATTCCAAGCAGGTGCTCTGCGGTGAGGAGGACTATGGCAGCACGGATTTAGCCGCCTATGAGAGCGGACGGCGCAGAGTAAAGGTGCGGCTGCTATTGTTGCGATTGCTTTATCCCGCGGGGCTCGATGAAACGTGCAGGGATGAGTTGGAACATTATCTGCAGGCGCACACCAAGGGATGCGGACAGGAGGAAACCTGGCGCGTGGTGCTGGAGGAGCATGGGGAGGACAGGGCGTTCTATCAGCTCTTTGCGCAGTTGGGGGGCATTACCCCGGACAATTTTGACGGGCTGCTCGGCGATGTGGGTGAGGACTGCCCGGAGTTGAAGGCTTTTTTGATGCGCTATAAGGAGGAAAAGCTGGGATATACAGATTTTTTTGCAGGATTGGATTTATAGTGAAAACATCGTGACGCAGGGCTCGGGTTATGCTATGATGAGAGGATAGAGAGGAGTAGGAAAAGATTATGAGCATGACATTGGAACAGGCAAGAGAAAAGCTGGAGCAATATGGACAGCAGCATGTACTGAAATATTATGACGAGTTATCCGGTGAGGCACAGCAGGCGTTACTGAATCAGATAGAAGAAACGGATATGAGTATTCTGGAGGCTTGCCTGCATAAAGAGGATTTGGCGCAAAAGGGAGTTATCACTCCGTTGGCAGCCATGCAGTTGGATGAGATTGCTGCCAACCGGGAAAGTTTTACCGCCACCGGGCTTGAGGCGATTCGCGCGGGAAAGGTAGGCGCAGTGCTGCTTGCGGGAGGCATGGGCACCCGGCTTGGCTCGGACGCACCCAAGGGGATGTACAATGTAGGCATCACCCGGGAACTCTATATTTTTGAATGTCTGATGAATAATCTGCTGGACGTGGTGAGACAGGCGGATGCGTGGATACATCTCTTTATCATGACCAGCGATAAAAATAATGACGCAACTGTCGCTTTCTTGAAAGAGAAGAATTATTTTGGCTACAATGCCGAGTATGTCCATTTCTTCAAGCAGGAGATGGCGGCGGCGACCGATTATAACGGCAAGATTTATCTGGAGGAGAAGGGCAGGCTTTCCACTTCCCCCAACGGAAACGGCGGCTGGTTTATCTCCCTGCAGAAGAACGGACTGCTGGAGCTGGTGCACAGTCAGGGGATTGAGTGGCTGAATGTGTTTGCAGTGGACAATGTATTGCAGCGCATTGCAGACCCCTGCTTTATCGGTGCCACCATTCAGAAAAATTGTGTGGTGGGCTCCAAGGTGGTGAGAAAGAGTGCTCCCGAGGAAAAGGTCGGGGTCATGTGTCTGGAGGATGGCAAGCCCTCCATCGTGGAATATTATGAGCTCACCGAGGAGATGATGAATGCCAGAGATGAGAATGGCGACTACGCCTATTACTTTGGCGTGATTCTGAATTATCTGTTCCGCGTGAAGGAGCTTGAGGAGATGATGGCATCCAGTATGCAGCTGCATATTGTGGAGAAAAAGATACCTTATCTGGATGAGAATGGCAATCTGGTGAAACCGGAGGAGCCCAACGGTTATAAATTTGAGAATCTTGTGCTGGATATGATTCACCAGCTGGACAGCTGCCTGCCCTATGAGGTGGAGCGTGAGAAGGAGTTTGCGCCGATTAAGAATGCCACGGGCGTCGACTCTGTGGAGAGTGCGAGAAAACTTTTGGAGAAAAACGGAGTAGTGCTGTAGAAGAATCCAAGGATGTTTCTGCGGGACAAAAGGAGGATAAAATGAGAATATTGGTGACGGGCGGAGCCGGATTTATCGGAAGCCATACGGTGGTGGAGCTGCAGGAGGCAGGTTATGACGTGGTTGTTCTGGATAATCTGTGCAATTCCAGTGAGAAATCTCTGCAGCGTGTGGAGGCAATCACGGGCAGGAAGGTGCCCTTTTACAAGGCGGATATTCTGGACAGAGAGGCTTTGGAGAAGATTTTTGATAAAGAGGAAATTGACGCGGTGATTCACTTCGCGGGCTTGAAAGCGGTGGGCGAATCCGTGCAGAAGCCGTGGGAGTATTACGAGAACAATATTGCCGGCACCCTGACGCTGGTGGATGTGATGAGACAGCACGGAGTGAAGAATATTATCTTTTCCTCCAGTGCCACGGTCTATGGCAGCCCGGCATTTATCCCGATTACAGAGGAGTGCCCCAAGGGTCAGTGCACGAACCCCTACGGCTGGACCAAATCCATGCTGGAGCAGATTCTCACCGATATCCAGAAGGCGGACCCGGAGTGGAATGTGATTCTCCTGCGCTACTTTAATCCCATTGGCGCGCACAAGAGCGGCACCATGGGGGAGAATCCCAACGGTATCCCCAACAACCTTATGCCCTACATCACGCAGGTGGCTGTGGGCAGATTGAAAGAGCTTGGCGTATTCGGTGATGACTATGACACGCCGGACGGTACCGGAGTCAGAGATTACATCCATGTGGTCGATTTGGCGAAGGGACACGTGAAAGCCTTGAAAAAGATTGAGGAGAAGGCGGGACTCAAAATTTACAATCTCGGTACCGGCGTAGGCTACAGTGTGCTGGATATTGTGAAGAATTTTGAGGAAGCCACAGGGGTCAAGATACCTTATTCCATCAAGCCCAGAAGGGCAGGCGATATTGCAACCTGCTATTCCGATGCCTCCAAGGCGAAGGAGGAGCTCGGCTGGACGGCGGAGTATGGCATAAAGGATATGTGCGAGGACTCCTGGAGATGGCAGAGGAACAATCCCAACGGATATGAGGATTAGTTTACGCTACGTATAGATACATGAAGATAAAGTGGCACAGGCTCCCTGCCATGACAAAGAGGTGGAAGACCTCGTGGGAGCCAAAGTATTTGTGGCGGGCGTTAAACAGGGGCAGCTTTAAAGCATAGATGATGCCGCCCACGGTGTAGATAATGCCTCCGATGAGGAGCCAGAGGAAAGCCGGTGTGGGAAGTGTGGTCCAGAGCTGCCCGAAGGCGAACACGCACACCCAGCCCATGGCGATATACAGCACGGAGGAAAACCACTTGGGGCAGGTGACCCAGAAGGCTTTGATAATCATGCCTGCCACGGCGATGCCCCAGACGGCATACAGGAGCTTATAGCCCAGCGGTCTGTCCAGGACAATCAGGCATACCGGGGTGTAGGAGCCGGCGATGAGCACAAAAATCATCATGTGGTCAATCTTTTTGAAGAGTTTGAGCGCCTTTCCCGTGAGATTGACGCTGTGATAGGTGGCGCTGGCACCGTAGAGCAATATCATGCTGAGTACAAAAATCACCATGGCGGTAAAATTCTGACCGCCTGTGGAAAGTCCTGTCTTGACTAACAGGGGCACGGCGGCAAAAACTGCCAGCATCATAGCGATAAAGTGTGTGATGGCACTGCCCGGTTCTCTGATTGTTATCTGCATAATTAACCTCCCATACATATGTCTATATAGATGATTGCGAATGTAGCTCCCGCAATTGTGCAGTTTGTATATATCCAACACAGGCACGCTTGCGCTATGTGATGGATATATACAAGCTGCACAAAAGCTGCGTTATTGCAATCTGGAAATTCGCTCCACAACGAATATTATTTACAAACATTGCAAGTAGTATTCAAAACTACATCCCCTGTTCTGAATACTACTATCGAAATGGGAAATTGTCAACAGAAAAATTTATTAATACATATATTCAATACATATCTTCTTCCAAAACATGAAATTCCAGATAATCAAAATCAACCGGCTCGATAAAGCTGTCCTGATAAAAACGAGTTTTGGCGTGCTGCTGAAATTCGGTGATATTCTTGTCCAGCCAGATGGGCTGTCCAAGGTCGAATCTGTGACAGACCTCCTCCAAGGCACGGAATACCTTGTGGGTGCGGGTGTCTTGGTCCTCGTCCTCCACAACCGTGTCACGCAGCATATGGTTCTCTTGAAAAATTTTTGCCCAGATGCGCAATATAGTCAACCTCCTGAAAAATCATATATTTCATTTAATATATTTCATTTAACTCGGAAGTTCAAGAAAATTTAATAAAATCCTCATCCCGGGCATATACATATATGGTGGCAACCCGTTGACAAAATAACAGCTCAGCCATCATCGTTCGTGGAAGATACTGCGCGGTATTATATGGCTGAACTGTGACCGAAAAAAAGGATTAAAGTTTTGTGAAGTATATACATTTTTATCCGGAGCTGTGTTATAATAGCTATATCTTAACCATGAGACGAAGGGGAAGAAGGGTTATGATGGATTTGAAGTCAGTAGGGGGAGATGGCATTGACAGCTGGCAGGAAGTGACGCTGGTCTACAATGCAGCTCTAAAGCAGATAGAAACAAAGATGGAGATTCTGAATGATGAATTTCAACATGTACATCAGTACAATCCGATAGAGCATATAAAGGCGCGGATTAAGACATCGGAGAGCATTGTAAAGAAGTTGAAACGTCAGGGATATGAATCGACCATTGAAAATATGGTGAAGTATGTCAATGATATCGCGGGCATCCGGATTATCTGTTCCTTCACCTCGGACATCTACCGCATTGCGGAGATGATTAGTGACCAGAAGGACATACAGGTGCTCTGCGTGAAAGACTACATTACATATCCCAAGGCAAGCGGATACAAGAGCTATCACATGATAGTGACGGTGC
>CAZUAP010000045.1:0-14346 GCA_964617975.1 uncultured Acetatifactor sp.
TCAGCATGGCGATGACAGGCTTGGGACCTACCAGAGACTTGAAACTTCTGGAGGAAGAATCCGCAATCGCTGCCAGCTCCTCAGCGGTAGGATCCTGATTCAGACCACAGTCAGCGAAGATAAATGCACCGTTCTCGCCCTGGTCCTTGAACTGGGTATCCATCACGAAGAATGCGGACACCAGCTTGACGCCGGGTGCCGTCTTCAAAATCTGCAGCGCAGGTCTCAAGGTATCTGCGGTGGAATGGCACGCGCCGGCAACCATGCCGTCTGCATCGTTCGCCTTAACCATCACGATACCGAAGGTCAGATAGTCCTTCAAAAGAATCTCTCTTGCTGCCTCAGGGGTCATGCCCTTTGCTTTTCTGGTCTCATATAACAAATTCACATAAGCATCCAGCTTATCGGTAGTCTTGGGATTTACAACCTTAACACCGGTGAGGTCCACTTCCAGCCATCCGGCACCATCCATGATTTTCTCCTCATCACCAATCATGATGATATCCGCAATTCCCTCCTCCATCAGCTTTGCAGCAGCCAACAGGGTTCTCTTATCATTGGATTCCGGTAATACGATTGTTTTCTTGTCGAGTCTTGCTCTCTCCTTAATCATGTCAATGTATGACATTTTCATTTCTCCTTTCCGTGAAACAAATTTGGTAAAATATCTTAACAAATCAGGACATATGTATTATACTAAAATCGTGAATAATTAACAAGTCATAATGTGTTTTTTGTATACAAGTTATTTTTTTCACAACTTACAGGCAGATGCACCTCTTCCGTGACAGTTGTCTGTATTCCCCGAAAACAATTTCCAAATAAAAGGAGTACTCATGTCAAATTCAATCACTTATCCTGACATTCCTTTCACGGTAAACGGTATTATCGCCGAATATAATCCTTTTCACAACGGGCACAGTTATCACATTCAGCAGGCAAAGGAAGACACCGGTGCAGATTACACCGTAATCGCCATGAGCGGTAATTTTATGCAGCGCGGTACGCCTGCACTTCTGGACAAATATAAGCGGGCAGAGATGGCTCTGCGAAACGGGGCTGATCTGGTTCTGGAGCTGCCCTCCGTCTACGCTGCATCAAGCGCCGATTACTTTGCCACCGGAGCGGTGACACTGCTGGACAGACTCGGCGTGGTGGATTTCCTGAATTTCGGAAGTGAATGCGGTGACGTGGAACTCCTGCAGCAAATTGCGGATATTCTCGTGGAGGAGCCGGAAGAATATGTTTCCTTCCTGAAGGAGCAGCTCCATCAGGGGCTTTCCTACCCGCTGGCAAGGTCGAAGGCACTGATTCATTACCAGCCGGAGCTCGGAGATTACATAAATGTGCTCTCCTCCCCCAACAATATTCTGGGCATTGCCTATTTAAAGGCTCTGCGCAGATGCCAAAGCAGGATGAAACCGACCACTGTCTCCCGCGTTTTTTCGGAGTACCATGACCGTCTGACAGGCGAATACCATAGTTCTTCTCTGGCTCTGAGGCAGGCGATTTACGACAGTCAGGACATTCACCTTCTGGCCTCTCAGATGCCGGAAAGTTCCTTCCGCATCCTCGAAAACGCCCTGTCCGACAACGGTCCCATGCGGCTGAATGACTTGTCCGCCGCCCTGCACTACAAGCTCCTGATGGAGGCAGACAAGGGATATACGGACTATTTGGATGTATCGCAGGAATTGTCTGACCGTATATGCAATCATCTGTACGAATATACGAGTTTCCGAGAATTTTGCGACCTGCTCAAGACGAAGGATATGACATATACCAGAGTAAGCCGCTGCCTGATGCACATTTTGTTAGATATGAAAATCGAATTTCCCGAACAGTACCGTCAGGGAGATTATATACGCTATGCCCGGGTACTGGGCTTTCGGCGGGAGGCTGAGCCGCTGTTTGCCGCCATCAAAAAAAGCGCCTGCATTCCCCTCCTCACGAAGATTGCTGACGCAGAACAGGTTCTGGACTCTCAGGGGTATGACCTGTTTCAAAAAGAGCTTCGGATAAACGCTGTGTATGAAAGTGCAGCCGCCATCAAATCCGGCCGCCCTATGACCAACGAATACCGAAGCCCCATTGTTATTATCTGATAATCAAACCTACAAAGACTTTTAATTCTTAAAGCTGTGAATCGGCGCCGGAATCCTTCCGCCGCGGTTCACAAAAGCATCACAGGAGAAGGAGTTCACGGGCATAATCGGCGCATATCCCAAAAGTCCGCCGAACTCCACCGTCTCTCCCACACCCTTACCAATCACCGGGATAATACGCACAGCCGTAGTCTTTTGGTTGACCATTCCGATTGCCATCTCATCCGCAATAATGCCGGAGATGGTGGTCGCCTTCGTGTCCCCGGGAATGGCAATCATGTCCAGTCCCACGGAACATACGCAGGTCATCGCCTCCAGCTTTTCCAACGTGAGCGCCCCCGCTGTCACGGCATCAATCATGCCCTGATCCTCGCTGACAGGGATAAAAGCACCGCTCAATCCGCCCACATAGGAGGATGCCATCACGCCGCCCTTCTTCACCTGGTCGTTTAAGAGTGCGAGGGCTGCCGTCGTGCCGGGTGCTCCGGCGTATTCCAATCCAATCTCACACAGAATATCCGCAACGCTGTCCCCGATTGCCGGGGTCGGTGCCAGAGACAAATCCACGATACCGAAGGGAACGTTCAACATTCTGGAAGCCTCCTGCGCTACAAGCTGTCCTACGCGGGTCACCTTGAAGGCTGTCTTTTTGATGGTCTCACAAAGCACCTCAAAATTCTCGCCCCGCACCTTCTCCAGTGCATTCTTGACCACGCCGGGACCGCTGACGCCCACATTGATAATCTTGTCCGCCTCCGTGACACCGTGGAAAGCCCCTGCCATGAAGGGATTGTCGTCCGGCGCATTGCAGAATACCACCAGCTTAGCACAGCCGAGGGAATCATCCTCCTTGGTATACTCTGCCGTCTGCTTAACCATCTCGCCCATGAGTTTCACTGCATCCATGTTGATGCCGGTGCGGGTGGAGCCTAAGTTGACGGAACTGCATACCCTCTCCGTGGTGGAAAGAGCCAGCGGAATGGAGCGAATCAAAAGCTCATCCGCAGGGGTCATACCCTTGCTCACCAGAGCAGAGTATCCGCCGATGAAATTTACGCCCACCTCATGTGCCACATCGTCAAGCACCTTTGCCAGATAGGCAAAGTCCTCCACCGTCTTACAGGCAGCGCCTCCCACCAAAGCGATGGGTGTCACAGAGATACGCTTGTTGACGATGGGAATGCCGAACTCTCTGGAAATCTCCTCCCCCGTCCTCACCAAATCCTTGGCGGCATCATAGATTTTCTTATGTATCTTGTCACCAAGGGTATGTAAATCCGAATCAATGCAATCCAACAGGCTGATGCCCAGCGTGATGGTTCGCACATCCAGATTTTCTTTCTCTATCATCTCATTGGTTTCAAGCACTTCATATTGATTTATCATGACATTCTACCTTTCTGAAATTTTTAGCTTTCTTCAGCCATGCTCGTTTATACAGAGCCTATATTCTGTGCATCTGGTCGAAGATTTCTTCTTTCTGGCATTTGATGACCACGCCAATCTCCTCGCCGAGCACAGCCAGTTCATCCGCCATATCGCCGAATACTTTAGAAGAATTGTTGGTATCCACAATCATCATCATATTAAAATAATCCTGCACAATGGTCTGGGAAATGTCCAGAATATTGATGCCATTCTCCGCAAGATAGGTGCAGACCTTTGCAATGATACCCACGGTATCTTTTCCAACTACTGTGATGATAGTCTTTTTCATAATGTTCTCCATTCCTGTGCCTTGAGGGCACAATTTCTGTTATTTTTTTCACCCGCCGATTCTGTGGATTGTCGGGTATCTCTACGCGATATTTATCACCGGTGTGGGTTCGCTGCGATTCGCCACCTTCATCAGGAAATCGCTGGCGTTGTAGGGATTATCTCCCAATGTAATCTCCATGCGCACTGCCTCGTAGGCAAGCTCCGGAAGATTGTTCTCCTTGCTCAAATGTCCCAGCAGAATAGCCTGAAGTCCGTCGTGAAGGATGCGGCTCAAAAGTCTCCCGGAATTTTCATTGGAGAGATGCCCCCTGTCCCCCAAAATTCTCTGTTTCAAATAATAGGGATAGGGACCCACCTGCAGCATATTGACATCGTGGTTCGCCTCCAACAGCAGGGCATCCATCCCCTTTAAACACTCCACCGTATAATCTGTAAAATGCCCCAAATCCGTGCAGATTGCCACCTTCCTGCGCCCATAAGATACCCTGTACGCCACCGGCTGCGCTGCATCGTGGTCTATGTGCATGGGATTGACGGTCAAATCCTTGATGACCAGCTTTTCATCCTCCTGCACTTCGTGAAAAAGCCCCTCATCAATGATTCCGACACTGCTGCACTGACGGATTGCATCTATGGTTCCTTTGGTGGCATAAATCGGAATATCGTATTTGCGCGCCATCACCCCGAGTCCGCTGATATGATCCGCGTGCTCATGAGTCACAAGTATACCGTCAATATCCCTTCCGGTCAATCCCAGATATTGCAGCCCGCTCTCCGTCTTTTTGCCGCTAATCCCCACATCAATCAAAAGATGTGTGGCATCACTTCCGACATAGATGCAGTTTCCACTGCTCCCGCTTGCGATACTGCATAACCTCATGACGTCTTACCATTCTCTTTCCAATAAATTTCTATTACATCTCCATCCTTCAGCTGCGCCATGTACTCCGCATTACTGCCATTCAAACTAGTCATAATCGTCCTGCCCTTTGCATCTGTCAAATCAAAATCAATATAATCAAAAATATCTACAAACACGTAGCTTGTCTTCCCGCTGAGCGTCACCAGCTGGCCGTTCGCCATCACCTTTATCTCTGTGGTTACTTCCTGCTCGACGGCAGCCGTGTTATGCTCCTCCAAGCTGTGTTCCGCATTGCCCTCCGCAGCCGTTTCCTCCGCGCTCTCCGGATAGATTTCTTCCACACTCCTGCCGGCGTCCGCATCCATGTCCCAGCTCACGGAAAAATTCTCATAAACCTTTGTATCCTGCCTTGCCGGGGTATCGTTGACCCTGATGTATCCCCCGAGCGGCACATCCAAAAACTCCGCCACCTGAGCCACTGTATAACAGTTCTGAACCTTGATGACATCGCCCTCCTGAATCTTGTAATATTCGTTCTCCCGCTGTCCGTTGACCTCCGCCGTCTTGGGCAGACTTATTTTACTGCCGTTGACATAGACATGGAGCTGTTCTGCCAATTCAGGAAGTTTGCCAAGCTCCTGCGCCCCCGCCTCACCCTCGGTGGAGGCAGTTACCTCGATGACATCTCCGCTCGTAATCTGCGTATACAAATCTGCCGGATCTCCGTTGAGCCGGATGACCGCAGCCTCTCCCTGCACACCGCGCACCATGTGTGACCGTTCGTTGACCGTAAATGTCAGTGCCGTTCCACGCTTGGGGAATAAATCCTCATTGGTAAACTGTGCCTGCATCGCCGCATCCGCCACAGTCAGACGTCCGTTGTCATAGAGTTTCATGCGGATGCCGTTGAACTCCACAAAGATAAAGCTGTTGCTCTGCTCATAATAGCTCAGACAGATTCCTATGGGCGTCACCATCAACGAATCCATCTGGGCATCCTCCATCTCGAACACTATATTCTGCATCACCTCTCGCCCGCGGATTGCCACGCGCTCCTTGGCGATGCCCAGCTCATCAGCCAGCGCCTCCGTGTAACCGGAAACCATTCCGCCGCCGCCCACGACGAACACTGCACTGACGGGCTTGTCCCCGTTCAATTCCCTGATACACTCCGCCACCATGTGCGTCATATTATGTATGGACTCCTCCAGAAGGGAGTTGACCTCCTCCGAGGTTATTATCTGGGGCAGCCCCATGATGTCCTGATACTCAATCAGCTCCTCTGTGCCCGCCTGCCGCTTAATCTGCTCAGCAGTCTCGAAATCCACCAGACAATGCTGCACCAGAATCTCCGTCAGGCTGTCTCCTGCCACGGGAATCATGCCATATGCCGTGATTGTGCCCTCCTTGGTGATAGAGATATCGCTGGTGCCCGCGCCCACATCCACCAGAGCCATATTCAGCATGCGGAACTTCTCCGGAATTGCCACCTGAATGGCTGCAATAGGCTCCAAGGTCAGGTTTGCCACCCGAAGTCCCGCAATCTCCACCGCCTTGTAAAGACCGGTGACCACATCATCCGGCAGGAAGGTTGCAATCAAATCGATGGCGATATACTTCGTCTTGTGACCCTCCAGATTGCCAATCTGGTAACCGTTCATATAATAACGCATGGGAGTATATCCCACACAGTAAAATTTCATGTCCGTATCGTTGGTCTCCTGAAATTCCTCATAAGCCCTCTCGATGCCCATGGTGGAAAGATTGTAAATGTCCTCATCCACAATCTCTTTCTCACTCTCAAAGGTTTGCTCCACATGAGTGGTGACCGTGCGCAGCACGCGACCTGCCGCCGCGATACACACCTCTGTGAGATTGCGGTTCAAGTCCTCCTCCAACTGTTTCCTCACAATCGAAATGGTCTCGCCCACCTTGCCGATATCATGAATCTGTCCATCCAGCATGGCTCTTGTCTCATGCTCCCTGGAACGCTGGGCAAGCACATGGAATTTATTGCCGCTTATGTAACCTACCGTGCCCACGATGCTGCGCGTACCGATGTCCAGACCAAATACCAGTTGTCCCTGATTTTCTCTGTTTTCGCCTATTCCCGCCATGAAAAAGCCTCCAGTTTTTTATCTATTTGACGATAGCTCTCCGCCAATTCACCACTGTTATCTATCACAAAATCACACTCTTTCTGAAATCTTTCTTCAGAAAGCTGGCTATCCATAATCCTTGTAATCTTCTCGTCGCTGTAGCCCCTCTTTTCAGACAATCGTCTCCGCCGGATGTCCTCATCGGCATAGATATACCACATTTCATCCACCAGTTCTCCGTACCCGTCCTCAATCAAAAGTGCCGCTTCCACAAAAAACAATTCTATCTCCGGGTTGTCACGCGCCTCAGCGAGACGAGCCAGCAAAAACTCCTTCACGGCGGGATGGACTATGGCATTCACCTGCTCCAGCATATCTGCATCCCGAAAAATTCGTTCCGCCATGGCCAAGCGGTCAATCTCCCCGTCCTCACCGAGAATCTCTAAGCCCAGCAGCTCCACCAGTCTCTCATAACATTCTGTTCCCCTTTTTTTGACGAGATGCGCCACCTCATCCGCCAGATATATCTCACACAGATAATGGCTTTTGATATATGCCAAAATCTTGGACTTTCCGGCTCCCACACCTCCGGTAATACCTATAAAACGCATATATTCTCCCTCGAAACGCTCCTACTTTGCCTCATACCAGTCCGCCCCGGTATGCACGTCCACCTCCAGAGTCACGGCAAGCTGAACCGCGGATTTCATATTCTCCACCAGAATTTCTCTCACCTGCTCCACCTCGTCCGCCGCCGTCTCAATTAACAGTTCATCGTGAACCTGCAGTACAAGTCTTGAGCGGAGCCCGGACTGTCTGAGCGCTGTCCAGACCTTTATCATGGCTATCTTAATGATGTCCGCCGCCGTCCCCTGAATGGGAGAATTCATAGCTACTCTCTCCCCAAAAGAACGCTGCATGAAATTGGAAGATGCAAGCTCCGGCACCGGACGTCTCCGGTGAAACATGGTCGTGGCATAACCGTCCCTTTTGGCATCCTCCACCAGTTTGTCCAGAAATCCCTTGATGCCGGGATAGGTAGCAAAATACTGCTCAATATACTCTGACGCCTCCTTGCGGCTGATACTCAAGTCCTGACTGAGTCCGAAGGAGCTGATACCGTATACGATGCCGAAGTTTACCGCTTTCGCGTTGCGCCGCTGCAGCTGGGTCACTTCCTCGAGGGGCGTGTGAAACACCTTGGAAGCCGTAATTCGGTGAATATCCTCATCCATGCGGTATGCCTCTATCAGCTGCTCATCCTCAGACATATGCGCCAGCACGCGCAATTCAATCTGAGAGTAATCCGCATCCATAAACACAAACCCTTCTCTGGGCACAAACACCTTGCGCAGCTTTTTCCCCAGCTCTGTCCGGGTGGGAATATTCTGCAGGTTGGGCTCCGTGGAGCTGATGCGCCCCGTGGCGGTGATGGTCTGATTGAAATTGGTATGAATACGGCTATCCTCCCCAATATAGACCGCCAGCCCATCCGCGTAGGTGGACTTCAGCTTTACCAGTCCTCTGTATTCCAAAATATCCTTCACAATCGGATAGTCGACGGAAAGTTTTTCCAGCACATCCGCCGCGGTGGAATATCCTGTCTTAGTCTTCTTGCCTCCCGGCATTTTAAGTTTTTCAAATAAAATCTCTCCGAGCTGTTTGGGCGAATTAATATTAAATTCTTCACCCGCCTGTTCATGAATGGAATGCTCCAGCCCGGCAATCCGGTCCACCAAAGCGTCACCGTATGCCTTTAACTCATCCCTTCGCACCTCCACGCCCTCTTTTTCCATATCGTGGAGCACCAGTGAAAGGGGCATCTCTATATCTCTCATCAGTCCGTCCATCCGGGCATCTGACAGTTTCTGTTCCAAAATCGGTGCGGCACTAAGCGCCACATAAGCGCTATATCCATAAAAATCCCTGCACTTCTCCGGCTCCTGCGCCAGCACCTCAGAGGGCTTGCGTTTGCCGAACAGTTCCGAAACCCCGGGTACCATCATGCCCAAGTGCTCCGATGCAATGGTTTCAATATCGTAATCATTCTTCAACGGATTCAAAAGATATGCCCCAATCAGCACGTCAAAATACCGCTTTGTGCTGTCCTGAGACAGATAATCGTACTGCCTCTTGATATCAAAGGCGGCAATCTGCGTCCGGGCTGACAAATCAATCAATATCTGCCGCACGCTCTCCGTCTCATCCGCATTCCCGCAGACAGCCGGCTCGTCAAACAAAGAGAGCTGTCCCTCCGGTTCCTTATTATGAGAAACTATATAAAAACAGGTTTCCTGCTCCGGCACCGCCAGCGCCACGCCAAGAAGTCGCCCCCCCTCCAGCATGAGGGAAAGCCCCACCCGGGAAGATTTCTGTGCCTTTTGCGCCAACTTTCTAAAATCTTCCAGATTTGCCAATGTTTGAAAATCCACCGCCACATCGCCTGCGAATGCCTGCTGTGCCTTGTCAAAACGCCCCAGCATATTCTTGAATTCAAGTTTCTTGAACAAGGTATAGGCTTCCGGTGTGTAGTAACCCTTTGCCTGCGCCGCCTCATAATCCAGCTGCAGCTCGCAGTCTGTCTTGATGGTAGCCAGAGTCCTGCTCAAATCCGCAAGTTCTTTATTTTGAATCAGGGATTCCCGGATTGCATTCTTGGAGACTTCCTCCACATGCGCGTAGAGATTCTCGAGGGAGCCGTATTCTACAATCAATGCCGTAGCGGTCTTTTCCCCCACCTTGGGTACGCCGGGAATATTGTCTGCCGTATCTCCCATCAGTGCCTTCAGGTCGATAAACTGCTCAGGCGTCACCTGATATTTTGCCAGCACATCCGCAGCATAATAATCCTCGATTTCCGTACCGTTTCTCTTGGTCTTAGGTATGCGGATTTTGATTTTATCCGTCGCAATCTGCAGTAAATCTCTGTCACCGGACACCAGCGACACCGCCATCCCGTCGCGTTCTGCCTTCTTCGCCAGAGTGCCGAGAATATCATCCGCCTCCAGTCCCGCCTGCTCCATAATCACCACACCCATGGCGCGGAGCACTTCCTTCATCACCGGTACCTGTTCCCTGAGCTCTGTGGGCATAGGCTTTCTGGTACCCTTGTATGCCTCAAAAAGCTCATGCCGAAAAGTCGGAGCGTGCACGTCAAAAGCCACCGCAAGATAATCCGGCTGCTCCTCCTCCAATATTTTGAACATAATATTGAGAAAGCCGTAGATTGCATTGGTATGCAATCCCTCCGCATTACTCAAGTCCGGCACACCGTAAAAAGCTCTGTTTAAAATACTGTGTCCATCTATCAAAACCAGTTTCTTCATGAAAACTTCCCCTGATTCATTTTTATAAAAGCATCCAGACTATAAATGCCACAATCAGTGCAATGCCGACTGTCTCCAGTCCTGCTCCGATATACAGGAATACAGAATGAAATTTCACACGCTTTCTCGCTTCCTCCAGACGCTCGTCCAACTCGCTCTGCAGGTCAAAAGCGTCCCCATCCTCCAGACGCTGCATCCCCTCTGTGACCAGAAACTGTATCGCCAGCTCCTCATTGCACTCGCTGCAGCTGTTCATATGCTCTCCGAACTCTTTCAATGTGCGGAAAGTCAACTTCCGCTCCAGGAAATCCGGAATCAGTCTTTCAAATTCTTTACAAGTCATATCGCCACCACAATGTCTCTAAGAATTATGCACATATATTATTACTATACACTAAATCAATGGAAAAATAAATAAGAAAAAATATCTTGCCAAGACAAATTTTCTATGATAGAATACTCTTTGTTGTGAAGTCAACATCATAAATGCCGGCGTGTCGGAATGGCAGACGAGGCAGACTCAAAATCTGTTGTGGGCAACCACGTGCGGGTTCAAGTCCCGCTGCCGGCATTAAAAAAACTCAGCGATTCGCTGAGTTTTTTGTTATTTCTTTTTTATATTTTATCATTTCTCTTTTGTTTCCTCATCCTGCCCGTTCGGCATAACCAAATCCGCCACATCATAATTGATGCTGAAATTCCTCTGCAGCCTGCTTTTATAAAACGCACCGACAATGCGGTTGGTCACGGACTCTATGTTCTCACGGCTGAGATTCATGAGCACCACAATCCGCTGGGAGCTGGAAAACTGGATTGTGACATCCACCTGCCGCAGATTGGCACTGACTGCCTCCTCCAGATTGCGCATTGCCTGGAACCGGTTCTCCATCGTATCAGACTCATCATCTGCAGCTATCACTGTAAACATAATAATCTGCATCTGCTGCCTGTTGCGTTCTGCCAGCCGCTGCAGATAATTGACCATCTTGGCAAACTCCGGATAATTCACCTCATAAACCTTGCCATAGCTGTCCTGTTTCTGAATAGCCCTCACCAGATTATTCAAATCCTCGTGCGATAAATTAGGCTGCAATTCCGCTGTGAGTTCGCCGTACATCATAACGCTGCCGCTGCCCTTTTGCTTTGCAAAGTAAAGCGCTCTCTCCGCTCTGGTCACAGCATCCTCACGGGTGTACTCTCCGGTATGGACAATCAGACCGCCGACGGAAACGGACAATCCCTCAAGTTCCTTATCCTGCTGTTTCTCCTGTTCGAGATTGGCATAGAATTTGTCTATCTCCTCGCGGGCTGCATCCTTGTGAGTCACCCCGCACAAAAAGCAGACAAATTCATCCCCGCTGCAGCGGTAAAGAATTTTGTCCATGTAACTGCGTTCCAGAACTCTCGCCACCGTATTCAGATACAGGTCTCCCTTCAGGAATCCGTGCATACTGTTGACGCCTCGAAGCGCATCCATATCCACCACCATCAGGCAGCCCTCACCCTCTGCCATATATTCTGTGAGAATCTGCTCTCCGTAAATTCTGGTACTTACACCTGTCAGACGGTCCTTGCGCTGTTCCACTGCATTATACGCTCCGGCATCATCCAGAAGCCTCTGTAATACCTTTCCTCCTATGGCGTCCGTATCTTCCAAAGAATTATAGGTGTCAGGACTGATTGGCTGCAGCTTGCCCTCCCTCAGCAGTTTCAAAAACAGCTCTGCTATCCCGGGGTCAAACTGGGTTCCTGCGCATCGGGAAATCTCCGCATACACCGCCTCGTCCGAAAGTCTCTTTCGGTAGACACGATTGCTGGTCATCGCATCATACGCATCTGCAATACCGATGATACGTGCCACAAGAGGAATTGCCTCTCCGCGAAGTCCTTCCGGATACCCTTTTCCGTCATAGCGCTCGTGATGGTACTTGGCACCCACATCCAAATCCTTCATAGAATCGATATCCTTGAGAATTTCTCCGCCGACTATGGTATGAAGTTTCATCTGGGAAAATTCCGCGGCATTCAAGCGCCCCGGTTTGTTGAGGATTGCATCCGGCACACCGACTTTACCGATATCATGCAGAAGGGCAATATACCGGATACGCTCCACGTCCTCCTCCCGCATACCCATACCCTCTGCCAGCTCCGCGGAATACTCCGACACACGCTGCGAATGACCTTTGGTATACTCGTCCTTCGCATCAATCGTGTTGACGATGGTTCGGATGGTCTGCATGGTCAGTCGGCGGTTCTGCACATTTTTTTCTTTCAGCTCCGCCATAAATTTCAAATTTTGCTTATGAATCTCATCGTAGATATGGGTCGCCGCATAACAGCCGCCGAAACACAAAAGAATCAGTGCCATCTGAATTTCAGCGTCCTTGCTGTTATCAAGATTCAGCTCCCCGGAAACAATTTTCATTCCGATGGACATAAGATTTACCAGAACGCTGGCAACCCCTGTCCACAATATCAGTTTGGGCTGATGGTAGAGTATCAGCAGGGACAACAGGGGCAAAATATAGGTGAATACCATATAGGTACTCCCTGTCAGCAGGCTGAATATATACATGACAAAATAACCGCAGACAATATAATACCGCAGAGTCTCCGAATCCGGGTCTCTATGATATCTGCAGTGACAATAAAAATTGGGAACCATGGTACAAACCAAAAATTCCAACACATATACTATCGTCCGGCTGCCCTTTATATACTCCCCAATGTAACTTACAAACAAAACCAATACAATGACGGTCCAGCCAATCATGAAACTTCGATTAATACGTTTCGTCTCAGCCATTATATCATCACCTTTCCATTTGCACGGAAATCTCATTTCCATTCACATCCACAGTTGCCAAACTCCCCACAATCAAGGGCATCATAGGCGGCAGATGCCCCAAATCCACATCCATAACAATGGGTACATTATAACGCCCTGCTGTCTCCAACACCGCACTGTAGGCATCCAACCCCATCATCTCCTGCCCAAAACACAAAGGACGTCCGATTAAAAAGCCCTTTGTATGCTGAAACCACCCGGTTTCCTCCATCTGCCACATTGCCCGGCGTATGCCGAACACATTTAAATCGCACGACTCCAGGAACCAGATGATACCGTCCTCCTTATACCGCTCCGCAAATTCCTTCGTCCTGTCAAACCGGGTGCCAAGGAGCGTAATCAGCGAATCCATACATCCCCCCAGAAGCCTTCCGCGCATCTGTATATGTTCTTCCCCGATTCGCTTTTGACCGACATAGGTTTGCAATATCCGCTCCTCTGTCACATGGTAGGGAACAAGGGGATGCAGTTCATCCTTGAGAGACTCCCTCTCCCACCTGTCGTATCCCCGCACCGTGCTGCACTCACCCGTCAAAATTCCCAGGGCGTCCTCAAGTGCCGGATGCCAGGGTTCCATGCCGAAAGCCGCCGCACAGGGACCATAGACTGCCGCCGTGTCACACAGCGTGGCAAGCAGATAGGTAAAATTGGTGTTGTCCGAATATCCCATATACCATTTCGGTGACGCATTTCGGAGGCGCTCAAAATCCATGTGCGGCAAAATCTCGCACATCAACTCTCCACCACCGCAGGAGATAAGGCAGTCATTCTCAGCACTGCAATAAAAATCCATCAGCTCCTCAGCACACTTCTCGGGCGTATTGCTGATGCCTATCCCCTCCTCCGCGTAGCAGTTCGGACCAAGCTGAAGTTGAAAACCCAGCTCTCTGAATTTCTTTTGCGCATTGTCAAAGCCGCTGCGATACGGCTCCGTTGCACATCCGAAGGAAGGAGCTACAAAACCGATTGTACCACCTTTTTGTAGGTTTTCAGGATATTTCATAGCTGACTACTCCTGTTCAAAATCCAGTTTATGAAAGATATCGAAACAGTCAAAAGTTGCAAAATAATCTTTCGGAGTCTCTGCCCGGCGAATCAGCTGCACGCTTCCATCCTCATGCAGCAGCAGCTCCGCAGACTTCAATTTACCGTTATAATTATAACCCATGGCAAAACCATGCGCGCCTGTATCATGGATGGCGAGATAATCGCCAATCTCAATCTCAGGCAGTTCTCTGTCCACGGCAAATTTATCATTGTTCTCACAAAGTGAGCCGGTTACATCATAAACATGGTCACAGGGTGCATTCTCCTTGCCAAGCACAGTGATATGATGATAGGCACCATACATTGCCGGACGCATCAGGTTCACAGCGCAGGCATCCAC
>CAZUAP010000046.1:0-14271 GCA_964617975.1 uncultured Acetatifactor sp.
ACCAGATGAGCGTTGCGCGCCGTACCTGCGGCTACATCGGCACCCAGTACTGGAACCAGGGAAGAACGCAGGAAATCAAGGAGCGTGTGCTCCATCTTGCTACTCGTAGTAGTGTGTCAATTGATGACGGCGCGAAGAAGTCATCAGCCATGTAAATATGTACATTCAAGAGGCTGGTTTTCAATACCCAGCCTCTGATAAATTGGAGGCAACAATATGAATTATGCTCAAGTGTTCGTGTGCGATATCGCAAATGGTCCTGGATGTCGTACCAGCCTGTTTGTTTCGGGATGTACACATCATTGCAAGGACTGCTTTAATGAGGTGGCTTGGGATTTCAATTACGGAAAAGAATTTGATCAGCATGTGCAGGATAAGTTGATTGAGGAAAGTAACAATCCTTATATCAACGGATTCACATTCCTTGGTGGTGAACCAATGGAAATCGCAAACCAGAAAGCACTGCGTCCATTCATTGAGAGAATCAAGAAAGAACTTCCTGATAAGGACATCTGGATTTATTCCGGATACACTTATGAGGAACTTACAGATCCAAACAACAAGAGATGTCACGGTGAAGATACCGATGCTATTCTTGCAATGACTAATGTGCTTGTTGATGGAGAATTCGATTGCCAGAAGAAAGACATTACTCTGAGATTTAAAGGTTCTACAAATCAGCGCGTAATCGACATCCCGGCAACCAGAGGAAGCGGAAGTATCGTACTCAGTAAATACGATGAAAAAGACAAAATCTAAAAGAAAGAGCCGTTGGACTTAATTACTTAAGGGGATAAGTTTGTGGTAGTGGGGGAGTAATAAAAATGGATGAAATCATAAAGAGCTGTTCTCTTTCAAACGAACAGGCAGCAGAATACAGGGAATACATATCAAACAGATTTGCCGGGGGCAGGGAGAATACAAGCGCTAATCTTGATTTCCTGAAAAACTGGCATGTGATTGTTGGCTATGCAGGGGAGAAGTCCGCAGCAGAGGCAATCAACAGGTATGTTTCGGCGAAGCGTCCGTGCGAATTTGTGCACCCGGAGCTTATACGCGTTGAAATATATAATTCGTTTGCGGGCGAAATTCCGATTATCTATTGTCCGGATAAGGATGATTTTGAACAGTTGGTGACAAATACCGTTCACAAAGGAATTCGCCCGGAAAATCTCTCGCAGACCGGCGCAAGTTTTGCGTTTGGAAAGACAACGCGCTTTATTATGCTTTCCTCTAAGCCGTACAGCAATGTTCCGGCGGAAGAAATCGGGTGCAGTGAGCAGGAGTGGGCAGAAAAATCAATGATTATCCGCCGAGAGCACGAGTGCACGCATTATTTTACCAAGCAGACATACGGCGTATCTGAAAATCGCCTGCATGATGAGATTATTGCGGACTTTTTTGGAATATATGAAGCGTTTGGGTATTATAAGGCAGAGTATTTCCTCCGGTTTATGGGCATAATCGGAACAAACGGGGGAAGATTGAAGGTCTATACGCAAGGGCTTTCGGAAAACGTCAGCAAGGCGGTCGCAAAAACAGCGGAAAGAGCTTCGGAGTTCCTTGAAAAGTGGAGCAAAAGCGGGGAATTTAAAAATATGGAACGTTCACAGAGGGTGCGCTATTTATGCGAAATCGGGCTGGAGGGAATGCTTTCCAGATGAGGTACGGGCATCTCGCACTGTACACACTTCATAGATTGACAGATTTAAACATATGTGATACAGTATAAAAATGAAGGGAGGAGGTGTCTTTTTATTGTATAAAATATATAATAAAAAGACGATTGCACGAAATAGCCTGCCTGATCAGATAAGTGCGTTGCAATCCGCAGATCTTGATGGGTTATTTTGAACATGTTCTCCATGCTTTCAACGTGGCCCCTCCCTTTATTATTTTTAATATTATGATATGAGTGGCAAAAGTTCTTTTGTCACTCATATTATAATTGGAGAAAACTATCACAGGCAGAACATTTGCATCAAAAATATCTGCTACTAAGGAGAAGACCATGAATGTATTTGAAAAAATGCAGGATGCAGAGGTTCGCCAGGCATTTTGTGAAAAAAAGACAAAACATCTTGCACAATTGGATGATGAGGAGGTTCAGCAACTTTGCACTTATATGATGAGCGAAGTGTGCGTCAGCGATATCAGGCGGCTGATGAGTGGGGAGTATGATACCGGAATCCCCACAAAATTTTATATTCGCAAATCTGCGTCCAATCGCCGCAGGGTGTGCTACCGTTTTCCGTTGGAGGATAAGTTCCTTCTGAAGCTTATGGCATATGTGCTTATGGATTATGATTCCTGGTATGCCGATTCTCTTTATTCATTTCGAAAAACGCTCAATCACAAATATTTTTTCGAAAAATTAAAAAAAATTGATCCCGATCGCGGATTTTATGTCTTGAAAACGGATGTTCACAGCTATGGAGAATCCTTAGATCAGGATGTCCTATTGGCATGTGCAGATCCAATGCTTCGGGATGATCCGGATCTCCACGCCTATCTGAAGTGGCTGATTCGGAGAAATCAATTTTATTATAAGGGAGAGCTGCATCATGAACGTGTTTCCATCCAGCCGGGGGTACCAATCGGCGGCTGGATGAACAATGTCTACCTGATGGAGATGGATTACTATATCGAGGCACATTCCAGGCTGTATATGCGGTTTGCGGACGACATTGCCGTATTTCTGGATTCTTATGAAGAGTGTGTGGAGATGAAGGATTATATTCTGTCGGTCATGGCGGAGAAAAAGCTGACGATCAATGAAGAAAAAACAGCAATCTACGCTCCGGGAGAGCCATTTGAGATTCTCGGAATCAAAGTCGGCAAGGACCGGGTTTATGACATCGCAGAAAATTCGGTGAGCAAGATTCTGTTCAAAATCCGCAAAAAGACGAGAAAGATGCTGAAGAAGATCAGAAGAAATCGAATATCCAGGGAAAAAGCACTCTCTATTATGATAAAATATGTCAACCAGTTCTTTTATGGTTGTTTTAATGATACAAAGGACATGAACTGGACGACCTGGTCCTTTGGAATCATTACAACGGATGAAACATTGAAGTATATTGACTCTTATGTGCAGAACTGCCTGCGCGCCGTAGCCAGTGGAAAGTCGACGAATGCCAGATACCGCGTCACCTATGAGGATTTGAAAAAAGCCGGTTATATCAGTCTGGTTCACTCCTTTCATCACGGCTACAGTGACGCAGTGGAAAGGTACCTTGCACTTTTGGAAAGTGAACGGAGAAATGCATAATGAAAATACCGGTAGTCATGCAGATGCATTCCGGAGAAAACGGAATTGCGATGGTCGCGACCATGCTCCTCTGCTACAGAAAATACGTTTCCTTTGAAGAACTGAGAAAAACCTGTACCGTTTCCCGAAACGGGATGAGCGTGGATGCTTTGTGCAGTGCGGCAGAGAACTACGGTCTGATAACCGAGACGGCGGTACTCGACCTGGATGGACTTCAAAAGGAGAAGAAGCCCATCGTTGTGTGCTGGAAGAAAAAATATTTTGCCATTGTGAAGAAAATCAGCAGGAATAAGGTTTCTCTCGTTGACCCGGCAAAGGGAGCGTATGATATCCGGATAGAGGATTTTCAGAAAAAATACACGGGAACGGCAATCCGTTTCTGGCCGGGACCGCAGTTTCAGCCCGGCGGTCATCCGGAATCAACCGTGCATATTTTGTACAACCGCGTGAAAAATTATAAATTGGCACTGATACTGACGATCCTTCTCAATTCTTTGGCTGTGTTTCTTGGAACTTACCAGGTCACAGCCCGGAAGAATATGATCGATGATGTGATGACAGCGGGTGATATGGACCGGTACTGGCCGCTGACCGCGACATTGATCGGGCTGGCTCTGGCGGTTTTCTTTCTGAACAGCATCAAGCTGATCGAGCTTTACAGTGTCAGCAGGCGTATGTCGGCATCTTCGGGTGGCAGACTGTTTCGCAGGCTGTTTGCTCTCCCAATCCGATTCTATGAGCAAAATTCCAAAGGAGAACTGCTGGAACGAATTGAGACGAACACGAGCCTGGACAATTCGCTGATCAGTTCGCTGGTGCCAAAATTCGTTAATTCGGTGATGACGTTTTTCTATTTTGGACTGATGCTTCAGTATAATGTTGCCGTTGCGATGATCTGTATTTTTGTGGAAGTGTTTTTCATTCTGATTACGGTCACAATCCAGCGAAGAAATGCGATCATCCAGCGAAGTGTAAACGCAAGCTCCGGCGCGATGAATACCTCTCTGATCAATGGAATGTCGGTCATTGAGACAATCAAGGCGACCGGATCCGAGCGGCAGTTTTTCGGGATGTGGAGCAGTACCCAGCAGTCTTATCAGGAAGACCAGCATGTGACGGTCCGCCTCACTGCAGTTTCCAGTATGACAGAGACCATCCATTCTATCACCACCTCGGCGGTTCTGCTTTTCCTTGGTACTTACTTTATTATGATCGGTCAGATCACGCTTGGTATGCTGACAGCCTTTCAGTCAATCTACAACACGATGAGTTCTTCGCTGCAGAGTATGCTGTCAACGACAAACACCATGCAGAAGATGCGCACCAGCATTGAGCGAATCGAAGATATCAATGCGCGCGAGGCGGTTCCGGAAATTCCGCTCGCGGGGGAAGAACCGGATAAATTTAAGGGTATCATCGAGGTCGATCATGTCTCTTACTGTTATAACAATGGTGACAGGCGTGCATTGGATGATATCAGTTTCACCGTGGACCAGCGGGAGATGGTGGCTCTGGTCGGGGCTTCCGGATGCGGCAAGTCCACACTAATGAAGATATTATCGGGGATGTATGAACCGACGGAGGGAACCGTCCGTTACGATGGAAAAGAGCGAAAAGAAATCCCGGATGTTGTGTTTCACGGTTCCCTTGCATGCGTCGACCAGGAAGTCATGTTGTTCGAGGATACCGTCTCAAACAATATCCGCATGTGGGACGACACCATCAGCGATTTCGAGATGATCCTTGCGGCAAGAGATGCGCAGATTTATGAACGAATCACCCGTGAACGTGAGGGATTTGACGCGACAGTGCTGGAAAACGGCAGAAACTTTTCCGGCGGAGAGAGACAGCGGTTGGAACTTTCGCGTGCGCTTTCTCTGGAGACCAGCATCCTGCTTCTGGATGAATTTACCTCGGCGCTGGATTCTCTGACCGAGCAGAAGGTGTTTGATGCGATAAGAAATAAAGGCGTTTCCTGCATCATCGCGGCACATCGTTTATCGACGGTGATCCAGTGTGACAAGATCATCGTTATGGATAAAGGCAGAATCGTAGAAATGGGAACACACGAAGAATTGTATCAGGCAAATGGAATTTATCGCAAACTGATCGATACACATTAGGAGAAACATGGGAATCTATACCGATATTTTGAAAGAGCGTGAGAGCAACAACCGGAGAATGGTTGAGCTCGGGAACGAAATTCTGGATGAAAAGAATGGATTTACATCAGAATATGATACCATGGGGGAGGCACAGTTGGTCATCCATGGGATTCTGCGCCATTTCGGAGAAAAAAATCAGAAATGGTTAAGCGGACAGAACGACATGATCAGCATGCTGGACTGTATGCTGGATCCGCTTTATATCATGTATGAAGAGGTGGAACTGACCGACAATATCCTGCAACAGAGGACGGATTACATTCTGGCTTTTACGGAAGACGGTCATGCGCTTGAACTGTCTCCGTTTTTGGTGGGATATCGCTATAAATGTCCGGCTACCGGACAGCGAGGGCTGGTGAACCGGGACAAAAATCTGAAGCTTCAGCCGAAGGCATACATCCTGTATCGCCCATTTCGGAAGGTCCGTCGACCAACGCTTGATTTTGTTGTGCTGATGCTTCGGCTGATCTGCATGAGAGATGTGATTCCGCTGGTACTCACCACCGCGTTTATCACAACACTGTCCATGGCGGTTCCGTCAATCAACCAGAAGGTGCTCTCGGAAATCCTGCCGATGGGTGCGACAAAAGAAGGCATCCGGTGTCTTTTGGTTGCCGCGTCCTACTTTGTGGGCGTCCGGCTGGCAAAGGGCGTTTTTCAGATTGTAAAAAATTCCTTCCTGTCAAGAACGAGGCTGCGCCTTTCCGCACAGGTGCAGGCTGCAGTCATGGCAAGGGTTCTGCTGCAGCCGGTCAGCTTCTTTTCCGATGAATCTTCCGGGAAACTGTCCGTCAAGATCAAAAACAGCCGTAATCTGGCATCCACGGTGATTGATCAGTTTTTCAATACAGGAATTACCGCTATTTTTTCAATCCAGTACATTCCGCAGATGTTAAAGTATGCGCCGGAACTGGTGATACCGGCTCTGATCCTGCTTGCGGTGCAGCTTGGAATTTCTGTTTTGACCTCTGTTGTCGCCATGAACAATGAACGCGAATTGCTGGAGGCGCAGGTCGAGAACAATAATTTTACCTTTCAGTGTATGAAGGGGGCGCAGAAAATCAAGGGAATCGGCGCAGAGAGCCGCATTTTCTATATCTGGTCATCGCTGTACCATCGTATTTTGAAGCACAGCCTGAATCAGCCGAAACTTTCGATGCTTTCCGAACCGATTGGCTCCTTCCTCTCTTCCGTTACAACGATCATCCTTCTCTGCATGGCGGTGATTTACAAAGTTCCGTATGCGGATTATACGGCATTTGTGGCATCTTTCGGGCTTGCTTCCGGCGTGATGGAAACGATGGTGGCTTCCTTTACTTCCGTGATCCGCATGCAGCCGAAATTCAGACAGCTGAAAGAGCTTGTCATGGTGGAGGAAGAGAGCCAGTCTGCCAAAGAATACGTCCAGAAGCTGAAAGGAAGGATTACAGTGGACCACGTCAGCTTTCAATACGGTTCCGCCACCTTTTCCTGTCTCAGGAATATCAGCCTTGAGATCAAACCGGGGGAGAAGGTCGCAATCGTCGGGGAGAGCGGCTGCGGAAAATCCACGCTGCTCAAGCTGCTGCTTGGGCTTGAAATTCCGGAGAAAGGAACCATCAGCTATGACGGCATACCGATGGGACAGATCAATCTCAGATCGCTTCGCCGCCACATTGGTTCCGTGTTCCAGTTTTCACGCGTCATACCGGGAACAATCCGCGAGAATATCCTGTTCTCAACGGGGGATCATTCGATGGAAGATGTCTGGAGGGCAGCCGAAGACGCGGCCATCGCGGAAGACATTCGAAGTCTTCCGCTTGGAATGGAAACGGAGATCACCGATACGAACAGCGGCGGCTTTTCCGGGGGTCAGAAGCAGCGAATCCTGCTCGCGCGTGCCTTTGTATCCAATCCGTCGATTCTTCTTCTGGACGAGGCAACTTCCGCCCTTGACAACCTGACGCAGGCACATGTGCTTGAATCCGTTTACAAGATGAAAGCCACCGTAATCATGGTCGCGCACCGGCTGAGCACGGTAAAGAACTGCGACCGCATCATCGTGCTGAAGGAAGGAAAAATCGAGGAGGAAGGTCGGTACGAAGAGCTGATCCAAAAGGAAGGCTACTTTGCCAAACTGGTGGAGAAACAGACACTGGAGAACCATCAGGAGCATGCATGAAACTGATGAAAGAGATTTTTTGAGAAGATTGAGAGGTGTAATACTATGAAACGTAAACAAAAGATAATAATGTGTTTGGTAATGATTTTTGTGCTTGTGCTGACCGGATGCGGTGGGAGCAGCAGTAAAAGCAGTACGGATTACGGTGATGCACAACTGTGGGCATACCAGCAGACGGATGCGGAGGATAAAGCCGCGGATCTGTTTTTTATATGCCCGACGGTGTATATGGGGACGGACGATTCGTTTAATATGGCACTTGATGATGAAACTACTAAGGCAAACTTTTTGGGTGCTACAAATATGGAGCTTGGAATATATGATGGGGATTGCCGTGTCTTTGCACCTTATTACCGTCAGGTGGGCTTGAATGTGTATGAAATGGAGGCGTCTCAGAGGGAGCAATATCTGAGCATTGCTTATGAGGATGTAAAGGCTGCATTTACATATTATCTTGATAAATTCAACGATGGAAGACCTATTGTGCTTGCGGGATTTTCCCAGGGGGCGGATATGTGTATACGCTTGCTTAAGGATTGCTTTGCAGATGAGAAAACGAGCAGCCTGCTTGTTGCCTGCTATGCCATAGGCTGGAGCGTGACGCAGGAAGAAATAGATGAATACCCGCAGTTGGAGTTTGCACAGGGCGAGGATGATACGGGAGTCATTATTGCTTTTAACAGCGAGGCGGAATATATTGATGATTCGCTCACCATACCAAAGGGGACAAAAACCCTTGCCATAAATCCGCTCAACTGGAAAACGGATGGAACGGTTGCCGATAAGGGTCTTAATCTGGGGGCATGTTTCACGGATTACAATGGTGATATAAAGACGGAAATCAATAACCTGACAGGGGCATATATAGATGACGTAAGGGGTGCCTTGAAGGTGACGGATGTTACGGCAGAGGATTATCCGGCAGGGCTCAGCATCTTTGAAGACGGAATCTATCATTTGTATGATTATCAGTTCTTCTATCGGAATCTGCAAAAAAACGTGCACGACAGGGTTACGGCATATGTGGCAGACTGATATATTGTTTCAATAAAATGATAATTGGATGATTGGAGGAGATTGAATTATGGCAGGATTAAAGGAGTTTATTGAGAAGTTTGACAGTGACACAGAATTGCAGAAGAAGGTGGAAGCGGTAAAAGATGAGAACGAACTTTTACAGATGATCACGGATGCCGGGTATGATGTGAAGCCGGAGGAATTGAGGGATATTTTAACGAAAGCAGCATCGGAAGGGGAGCTTTCTGAGAATGACCTTGAAAATGTTGCTGGCGGCTCGAGCTGCTGGGACAAATTTATTAAGAAGATAACGACAGTAATAACAGGCACACCTGTGGTTGGATTAGTAGCGGCTGCGACCGGGGAGAACGAGGGTGGACTTCATATAAAAGTATCTAAAGGAAAGCATTGATTAAAGCAGTACCTAATATGGACATCACAGGGATGATGTTTAAAAATAATATTACAGGGAGGGACACTGAGTATGGAGGACTTAAAAAAGTTATTAGAAAATGTGGCGATGGAAGGGGAACTGTCGGATAGTGAGCTTGAAAATGTCGCCGGAGGAAATACGGATATTTCAAATCACATAAGAGCCTTTTATCACGGTGGGGCGTCACGCGATGTAATAGTAATGCTGATAAAGACCTACGCAGATTTTGGAGATATAGACTGGGAGTATTTAAAACAAAATGATGTTCCGTACCGCGAAATTATGGGCGAATTATGGTGCAAGAATTTTGAAGCGGAAAATGGACCGCTCCCATAAATCGCAGGAAAGCCTTTTGCGAACAAAATGAGACTGACTGTAGTGGGGGATGTTGCCCGGGGGAGTTTTACATGAAAAACAGGCGAAAAATCATGAAAAATCCGTTTTTTGCGCTTGTGACGCTTGCGGCGGCAGCGGTATGCCTGCTCGCGGTCATTTGCATGCCGGATACGGATTATCATGCGGAAAATGGAAAACTATATTTTACAGGCCCGGAGTCGTACTGCATGTCGGAGGATGGCTGTGTCGCGGTCGTGGATGACAAAAAGACGATCTACTGCTTCGACCGTCAGGGAAAACTTATCTACCGGCTGAGTCTGCAGGAGCTTGGCTGCGAGAATGGGGAGATGGATCAGATCGTCTTTGGGGAGGACGGACAACTGTACTGTCATCTGATGGTCTACAACGATTTGGCATATCTTACCGATTATGAGTCCGTGATCGAGATCGATGCGACCGGAAAAATGGAGCGGGAGCTGGTAAGAATCGATTACCGGGAGGATGAAAATGCGCCGAGCAGACAGCCGGGGATTTTGGATATCGCCTGTCAGTCCGACCGTCTTTTTTATGTATATCAGGATGACGAAAACATCGAACTGAATAGCGTCAATCTTTTGGATTCAAAGACCGAAACCACCACCGTAAAACTGGAAGGATATGCCGGTTTTATCAGCTGCCAGAAGGTGGACGGCGGATATCTTACCTTAAAAAACAACGGCGAGGCAGGATACCTTTCGGCGGACGGCGGGTATTCGTCTTTTTATAAGGCGAAGTATTCGATACAGAGCGGACAGGGCATGCGGATCTGTGATGTGTATGCAGTAGGTGATGCGGTGTACCTGCTTGCATACGAGGATGAGACTGCCGGGTTATACCAAAGAGCCGGGGACGGATGGCAGAAGCTTCTTCCTGTGGCGGAGGCAGCAGGCATCGATGAGGACAGCGTGGAAAAATTCGGTCTGGGTGAATGTGGCGATGTGCTCACGCTTTATGTAAACGATAAGCTCTACCAGCTTTCCGGTGAAAATCTCGTGGAATTCGGCAATTTCACACTGCCATCCAGCGTAAGAATCTTATGTGTGCTCAAAAATATTTTCATGGCAATGGGCGTGCTCTTTCTTATATGCTCGCTTGTGTCGGGAATTGGCAATCGGATGCGGTGGCACGTATCTTTTTTGGCGAGAATCCTTTTGTCCGTCGTGCCGCTTGTCATCGTCATGCTGTCGGTCGTGGCGGGATATATGTTCGTAAATATGTCCAAGCTGTATTCGCAGGATATCATCCATGAAACGGTGGCGGTCAACGAAATTGCCGCGGAGCTGTTTTCCGGCGATGAAATTTCCCGGATTACCGGCTACGAAAATGTGGACAGCGGCGAGATTTCCGAATTAAACAATAGGCTTAAGAATTTTGTAAACGGCAACAAAAGAGACTGGAGCAAAAATTATACCTGCGCCGTCTATTTAAAGTCGCAGGATCACCGCTACATCATGGCAGGAAGCAGCGACGGCTCGCGAAATTATCTGCAAAACAGTTTTACATTTGATCAGAATTTCGAGGATAATTTTTACCAGGATTCCCATACCTGTACGCTCGACATGGAGTATGGGGAAAACGGTGAGGACCTCTATCTGATTCTGGTCACGCCCATGTACCGGGACGACAACCGCTACGATGCGGTCATGGTCCTCGTCGCCTCCCAGCAGAGCCTTACGAAGGACATTTTGGGCGTTGGAAAAAAGCTCCTGCTCTATATCGTGCTGTGGGTTTTGGTGCTGGCGCTGGTGATCAATTTCGTCGTGGCATATAATGTCCGTTACTTAAGAAAAACGAAGGATGCCGTGGGAAAAATTGCGGATGGTGATTTTTCGGTCCGGATTCACCGCTACAAAAATGACGAGGTTGGGGAAATCTGTGCCGGTGTCAATGACATGGCGGAGCATCTGGAAACATATTTTCAGGAAAAAAACCGCAACGAGCGCTTTTACTACAAATTTGTACCGGAAAAATTCCGCGAGCTTCTCGACAAGGAGCAGTTTACGGACCTTGCGCTGGGCGATGCGGTGAGCAAGGATCTGACCATCATGTTCTGTGACATCCGTGCCTTTTCACTGAATTCGGAGATGATGACCGTAAAAGAAAGTTTTGAGTTTGTAAACCACATTTACGGCGTGGCGGGACCCGTGATCCGGGAGCACAACGGCTTTGTGGACAAGTACATCGGGGATGCGGTGATGGCGCTTTTTGAGTCGGCGGACGATGCGGTGGCAGCAGGGATAGAGCTTTACAAAAAAATCGTGTCCGACACGGAGCTTCCGGAACTGTTTGGGATGGAACACGTCAATATCGGAATCGGAATCCATTCCGGGATGTCCCAGATTGGCATCGTCGGTGAGGAAGAGCGAATGTCTGGAACGGTCATTTCGGATGTGGTGAATCTGAGTTCGCGGCTGGAGTCGCTGACCAAACAGTACGAAACGGCGATGTTGATTTCCAAGGACACGCTTGACCGGATGGAAAATCCGGATATCCTTCACACGAGATACCTCGGGATGGTGCAGGTCGCCGGTGTCAATGAGGTGGTTGCGCTGTACGAGGTCCTAGACTGCATGGAGGAATCCGTTCGGGAGAACCGGGAAAATTGCAGCAGACAGTTCCGGGAAGCCGTAAGACTGTTTCATATGGGAAAATTGGAACCGGCGCTCGATAAATTTAACGAGATTTCAGAAAACTCCGGCAATGATAAGGTGCCTGCAATGTATGCCGCATATTTGCGGGAAAAAATTGAGACCGGCGATTTTTCGCATAATGTTTTTCAGTTCAAAAATAAGTAAAGGGGGAAACTTATGGGGCGTTTCCTGATCGTATCAAAGGCAGAGGAACTGGCGGAATATAAACATATTTCCAAGCAGTATGACGTAGCCTTTGAACTCAATGATTTTTATGACCCGGACGTTTTGGACGATGAGGCGGAAAAAAACAGGATTATGCAAGCCTACCGGTCAGCGGGAATACCGGCGCACAGCACGATGCACGGCGCGTTTTATGATGTGGTGGTTTTCAGCAGGGATAAAAAAATCCGTGAGATTTCCGTGGAGCGGATGCGGCAGAGCATGGATATCGCAAAAAAGCTGGGACTTTGCGGCGTCGTTTTCCACACGAATTACAATCCGGGATTATGCAGTCTTCCGTATGACAAAGGCGTGATTGATAAAACCGCAGAGTGTCTGGAAAGGCTTTTGAACACATATCCGGATATCAATATTTATCTGGAAAATATGTTTGACGCGACACCGGACATACTTGCGGGGATATCGGAGCGCCTTAAAAAATATGACAACTACGGCGTGTGCCTCGACTATGCGCACGCCACAATCTCCCCGACACCGGTGGAGGTCTGGGTCGAGCGGCTGGCATGTTTCGTAAAGCATATACACATCAACGACAATGACCTGACGCGCGACCTGCACCTGCCGCTCGGGAGGGGAAGCATAGACTGGAACCAGTTTTTTGATTTTTATAAGAGATATTTTTCTGACTGCAGCGTGCTGGTCGAGACCACGCTGCCGGAGGATCAGAGAGTATCCTTGGAGTACTTAAAAAGGGAGGGAATGATATGTCAAAACACAGTGTTTTAAGTTCGGAGGAGCTGCTGGAGCAGATTTTTAGTTACATGAACCGCCTGGTGAATGAAAAGGATTTTGAAGAAAATGTGCGGATTTTAACGGATATGGGAAGGACGCTTGTGAGTGCCGAGCGGGCTTCTCTGTGGTACTGGGATAAAAGCAAAGGGCAGTACTGGACGCTCGCAGCCTCGGACAGCGGGAAAATTGTGGTGCCGGAAGGCAGCGGAATCGTCGGAACCTCGATTCAGAACAACGAAACCATCGTGATCAACAACCCGTACGAGGATGCGCGCTTCAACCCGCAGGTGGACAAGGGGAGCGGTTTTGTGACGAAATCGATTCTCTGTATGCCAATCACTAACACCAGGGGGGAGGTCATCGGCGCGTATCAGACCATCAATAAATTCGATGAAAATGGGGATGCTGGTTTTGATGAGGCGGATAAGAAACGGCTTGCCCTGGCGGCGGGCTATTCCGGAAAAGCGCTCGAGTCCTACCTTTTGTACCAGACCTCAATCAAGGATCCGCTCACAGGACTGTTCAACCGCAGGGGATTTTTTGAATATTACGAGGACAACCTGAATCCGGTCTTGCAGACAGAGCGCGCTGCCGTGATCATGTGCGACATTGATTTTTTCAAAAAGGTAAACGACACCTACGGACATAACGCGGGCGACGCGGTTTTGGTTTTTGTGGCGGACATATTAAAAAGAAGCGTGGAGCCCATCGGAAAAGCCGTTCGGTGGGGCGGCGAGGAATTCGTGCTCCTGCTTCCGGGCAAAAAAATCGAGGACGCCTACGACCTTGCGGAGAACATCCGAAAAGGGGTCGAGGCTTCGGTATGCCACTACGAGGATCTGGCGATAAAAATTACCATGTCGTTCGGAGTAAACGATTTAAATAAGGAAAAAACACCGGACGCGAATGTGGAGCAGGTGGATGAAAAGCTGTATCAGGCAAAACAGAGCGGCAGGAACCGCGTGATAAAATAAATCTGTTTAGGATATGGACATCACAGGGATGATGTTTAAAAATAATATTACAAGGAGGACCGGATATTATTCGTCTAATGTACAGAATCGAAAGGGAAGGTCACTTGGATGAAGAATTACTGACAGCATCTGGTTACGAAACATTGGTGAAGGAATACAGGGAGATTAAACTGATCTGTTCATCCCCTCGCTGATACAGTGGATAAGCATGAACAAATCCAGCCGGTGCGAGATAAATTTTCGCACCGGCTGAATTTTTGCATTTTTTAG
>CAZUAP010000047.1:0-14262 GCA_964617975.1 uncultured Acetatifactor sp.
GTATCTCCCTCAAAGGAAGTAAATCTGTCAATGTCAAACACATAATCCTTGGAAGCCTGATTGGATAAATCTCCATATTTCAGGGCGGACACTGCCACAATATCGGCGACCTGTCTCGCCTCCTCATCCGGCATCTCCCGTCCTTCTTTAATCTTTCGATACATCTCCGCCTTGGTATCCGCAATCAGATTCTCCAGTCTCATCACGCCGCCCTCACGGGTCTTGAAAGGCTTGCCGTCCTTGCCGTTCATCGTGCCGAATCCCAAAAATACCAGCTCCGTCTCCGGCTTGACCAACTTGGTCTTGCGGGCGCAGCGGAACACCTGCTCAAAATACAAATCCTGACGTTTATCCACCACATAGATAATCTCGTCCGGCTGATACAGGTTCATGCGCTCCTGAATGGTAGCCAAATCGGTAGTGTTGTACAGGGACGCGCCATCCGATTTCAAAATCATGCAGGGGGGCATCTCCTTGGTGTCAGTCTCCTCCTTCACATCCACCACCAGAGCGCCGTCGCTGACATAGGCATATCCGCCATCCTTCATATACTGCACCATTCCGGGAATCAAATCGTGAACGTCACTCTCACCCTTCCAAAGGTCAAATTCCACATTCAGGCTGCCGTAATTTTTCTTCAAATCCGCCACAGACACATTCAAAATATGTTTCCACAGCGCACGGTATCCCCGCACCCCGCTCTGCAGTTTGAAAGTCGCCTCCATGGCTCTCGCCTTGTAAGCTGCATCCTCCTTGGAGCGCGCACTTGCCGCAGGATAAATCTGCTCCAGCTCCGATATGGTAAAGGGCGCCTCCGCAGGATACTCTCCCTCATAGTTCTCATCAAAATAAACCAAATCCGGCTGGCGGTCCTCAATTCCGGTAATCACCAGTCCCATCTGCAGCCCCCAGTCGCCCAGATGGGCATCGCCGATAACCTCATGCCCTGCATAACGACAAATCCGCTTGATGCTCTCACCGATGACAGCAGAACGGATATGTCCCACATGAAGCGGTTTCGCCACATTTGCTCCGCCGTAGTCGATGATAATCTTCTTGGGATGCTCGGGCATATCCAGACCGAATTTCGCATCCTCCCTCATCTCACTGATATACTTCGCCAAAAAGCTCTCAGACAGTTTCAGATTCAAAAAGCCGGGCGCAACCGCCGCAGCCTCCCTGAAAACCTCGCTATCCTGAAGCTGTGCTGCCACATCATTGGCAATCATAATGGGCGCTTTCTTGTACTGTTTCGCTCCTGCCATGGCACCATTGCATTGATATTCGCACAAATCCGGACGGTTGGACACAGTCACCCTGCCCAGTGCCGCATCATAGCCTGCTGCCTCGAAAGCCTGTCCCATCTTCTCCGTCAATAAATCCAAAATTTTTTTCACGCCGCTCCTCATTTCTGCGCACCCTTACGCGCACAAGTATAGTTTACCTATTTACATAGACATTACTATATCGTAATTTTCAGATTCCTGCAATAGAATTTTACGGAGTGCGGCACGCGGCTTTCCTCTCCATCTCCGCCTTGGAAAAGGCGCATCCGCAGTAGTTCTGCCGGTACAAATCATACTGCGCCGACAGCTCCACCGAACGCTTATATCCGTTTTTTTTCTTAAAATCCGACGGCAGCCATTGCACGCCATATTCCGCAGATAACGCCCGGCCTATCTCATTGATTTTGACGGCGTTTTTCAAGGGACTGATGGTGAGGGTTGTGGCAAAATAGTCAAACTGCCCTTCGGCAGCTCTCCGCGCCGTCTCCCGAAGCCGCAGTTCAAAGCATTTCCCGCAGCGCTCTCCCCCCTCCGGACAGTGTTCATAGCCCTTTGCCATGTCCAGAAACACCCGGGGCTCATAGTCCCCCTCCACAATACTGATTGGATACCCCTTTTGCTCCTCATTGTAGGCGGCAATCAGGCGTTTCTGCTCCTCCACCCGGTGCCTGTATTCCGGCTCTGCCGAGATGTTCGGATTATAATAAAATACCGTGATGGAAAAATAATTGCAAAGATACTCCAGACAATAGCTGCTGCAGGGTGCACAGCAGCTGTGCAGAAAGAGTCTCCGCACTTTCCCCGTATCCTCTGCATTCAATATCTTTTCCAGTTCCTTTTGATAATTGGGTTGATTCATCCTTCCGCTCCCGTTTGATTTTCTCCCAAAAACAGACAGCAGCCTGATGCCGCTGTCTGTACATATGTATTGCCATATATTTCTATAACCACTTTAACTGATTTAATGATTTAGCCGATATGTGCCTTAATCACCGTAGTCGCTATCACTGCAAGGATACCTCCTATGGAAGAACCCACCAGATTGACAACAAGCTGATACTGCCAGTCGACCTTCTCTCCGTTTTTGTTGGGGATGGGCAACAGCGCAAACCAGATGCTGCTGAACACGGAACGCATGGCATTCATGCTGAATCCGGTACTGTTTAATGTGAGGGCAAGCAATGCCACCGCGCCGAACCCTACGAGACCCACAATCAAAGACTGATTGCCGCCTGCAAGGTCGCTCACACCGGCGATGCACATAAATACTAAGAACAGGAATACAAAGGTTGCAATGATTTCCTGAACAAAGTTTAAAACCAAATTCTTCTCAACGGGATAAGCTGAGAAAATTCCTCTTTTGGGTGCATCCTCTGAGGCTTTAAAGGAATCCCAGAAGAATATCATACAGATGAGCACCGCTGCTCCTGCTGCCAAAAATTCCATGAGGAGATAAATGAGCGCCTCCACAACCGACAAGCCGCCGCAAATCAAACTTCCAAGCACAACACCGGGATTCAGATACGCAGGTCCTCCCATGATTGCGGCAACTGCAAGTCCAAAGCCAACTGCAAGACTCCATGCAAATACCAGTTCAATGTAGTTCAAAGTACCGACGAGCGTCTTCTTTAAGGATACGTTGCACATATACGCATATCCTCCGAGAAGGAAAATCAAACTGCCTACAAACTCTGCCAAATAAGTCATGTCAATCTCCTTTCGTTGTTAAAATCTTTTGTCAGTTCCTTCTCTGATTATATCACGGTTGAGCGATATAGTAAATATACACAATTTTTCTAATATATTCAGTTTTAAATAATAATAATTATACAAAAGCCACCTGCACCGCCAGTGCGGCTGCCAGACAAACCACAATAGCCGCAGCGATTGTTGCGGCTATTGTGGCGGCTGTGGCGGCGGACTTTATAAAATACATCTTTTCCGCCACTCCATTGGTCCGTAATTCCATTCTCCGGTCTCCCATGTGAAAGTAAACACATTTTTATTCCAAGCTCCCCATATGCCTGAAATACCTTCTCTTATCATATGTCTGCTCACGCGGTCTGATTACAGCTTATCCGATTCCCTGACATACCTCCGGCAGATATATCCTCTCAAATTCCTCCACAGGAATCGGTTTTGAAAAACGATAGCCCTGCAGAACATCGCAGCCTAACTCTTTCAAATATTCCACTTCCTCCTCGGTCTCCACGCCCTCTGCAATCACCAGCATATTCAACTCTTTGATAAGCTCAATTGTCAGCTTGAGCACCTTTCTTCCCCGTTCCTCATCGACACCGTTGCTCAAGAACCTCATATCGAGCTTTATCGCATCCAGATGTATGTCCTTCAACATACCGAGCGAAGAATAACCGCTGCCAAAATCATCCATCTCCACGTAGAATTTCGCCAGCCGAAGTCTTCCTATGAGCTCAAGCTGTTTCTCCGGATTTTTCATAATTGTGCTTTCCGTAATCTCCACCCTGAGTTGCTCATGCTGAATCCCGTATTTTTCCACCAGCTTAATCAGTGTGTCATACACATCTATGCACTCAAAATCTCTGGGCGAGATGTTCACGGAGAGATAGAGATCCCGCTTGCCAGCATCATTCCATTTCCTAATCTGCTGACAGGCAAGCTCCCAGACATATCTGTCTATGTCCACGATTTTATAATTCTTTTCAAAGACAGGCAGAAAGAGAACCGGGCTCAACAGTCCTTTGTCGGGATGATCCCACCTCACAAGTACCTCCGCCCCTATGACTTCTCCTGTCACAGCAACCTGCGGCTGAAGATATATCTGAAGCTCTCCGTTTTTGATGGCTCTTGGAAGCTCAGCACTCAGCTCGTACTCATGAACAATATCCTCATACATGGACTCGTCATATTCGGCTACGCGCACAAACCTGTTTGTCTTGATTGTGGTAAGCGCTATGTTGGCGCGGTCGCTCATCATTGTCACCGGCAATGTCTTATCATCAATCCGATATATCCCCATATATACATGGACCTGATAATTCTCGTTATTGTCGGCGTACAAAGGATTTTTGACCAGCAATTCCACAATCTCATCCTCGAATCTGTCAGGTATAAATATTGCAAACCTGTCACATTCTATGCGCCCATAAATTGCACCTGGCAGACCGATTTCCTGCAATTCTGCAGCCACATGGCACAGAAGCCTGTCCCCCGCCGACATTCCGAAAATTTCATTTACGAGCTTGAAATTTTTAATATCAAACCGTATCAGAAGGAATTTTCCATCCGGCTCAAGCCTCAGCGCATCCGCGACCTTATCCAGAAAGCTGTCATAACTGTACAGCCCTGTCAATTTATCATTCAACTTCATCCAACCTCCAAATCAAACGCGCATCATGACGCCTTTGCAACCTTGAATCTTGCAATCAGCTTTCCGAGTGCGTCTGCCTGACTGTTCATCTCCTGACTGTTGGCTGCGCACTGCTGTGATGTGGCAGAATTGGTCTGTACCACGGTGTTAATCTGGTTCACACCTTCATTAAGCTGCATAAAGGCTTCCTTTTGGGCATCCAGAGTGTCTGCAATATTATTGACCTCTGTGACAATGCTCTTGGCATTCTCAGTCACGGTATTCTGCTGCTTGGATATCTCCTCGGTAATCTGCATACCTCTGGAAACCTCCTCGATGGAATTCTCAATCAGTTTCGTGGACTCCTCCACAGCGGCTGCCGTCTGGGCTGCCAGTGCCGTTACCTGATTGGCAACAACAGCGAATCCTCTGCCGCTCTCACCTGCTCTTGCAGCCTCAATCGAAGCATTCAGTGCAAGCAGTCTGGTCTGGGATGCCACATCACTGATGGTATCAATAATCTTTCTAATCTGCTGGGAAGATTTCTCAATCTCATTCATGGAATTCACCATGTCATGCATCTTATCTGTGGTCGTGGAGATTTCATCTCCAACCTGCTCCACCTGATGGCTAATCTTCTTCGTATATGCCGCATTGTTGGATACCTGCTCGGAAACGTTCTCAATCGTTGCGGTGAACTCCTCCATCACACTCGCCTGATCAACTGCACCGTGGGCAAGCTCCATGGAGGTTGCAGATACCTGCTCTGCCGCCATCTCAACCTGTACGGCTACCTCGCTGATGCCGTTGATGGTTTCCGCCATATTCTGCTCAAACGCCTGAAAGGCGTCACGGATACCGACAAAGTCACCCTTCCACTCAACAGAAGGTGTCACGTCGAAATTGCCGTTTGCAAACTCTCCCATCGTCGCTGAAATATCCTCGACATAGGAGCTCAGAATATCGATGGCCGTTCTCAGATGATCCGCAAGGTCACCCAGCTCATCATTGGAGTTGCATTCAATACCCGTATGCAGATTGCCTTCCGTAAGCTCCTCTGCGCATCCTTCAATGCTGGTGAGAGGGCTCGTGATAGACTTCTGGATACTGGTGCTGATTATGATTGCAAAGGCAATCGAAAGAATCGCCATCAGTACCGAGACAACCATACAAGTGATATAAATTCTCTGGCTTGTCTGGATGGAATTCTCCACTGCATCCTCAATCTGAGTGGTAATTTCCTGTGAGAGGGTCACCAGATTATTTAACGCCGGAATACAATTTGAAAAAATCATTTCCGTGGCTGTCTCCTTGTCGCCCGCCTCAATTTTTTCCACGATGGCATAAGCATCATTCGCCCACGCGGTAAGAGCATCCACATACGCCTGATACTCCTCATCACCTACCACGCCCGAGCTTTTCAACAGTGCCAGTTCATCGTCCACGGCAGTCAGATTCTCCTCCACCGCCTGTTTGTACTGCGCATTGTTTTCGGTATCTTCGTTCAACGCCATCTCCCTGACGTTCCGGGCTGCCACATTGATTTCAATACGGCAGGATTTAATGGCATCATTCGCCTGCTCAGCACCCTTTACCAGACTTCTGATACTTTGATCCAAAGTATAGATTCCGAAAGCGGATACCGCAGTCACGATGAGCACCAAAACCATAAGCACGCCGAAACCGGTTCTCAGTTTCTTACTTATGTTCATGTTGTTCATGTTGTTTATAAAACTATTTCTCATAATAATCTCCAATACTAAAAAACACATAGAGCTCACGCTGCTATAACTAATTCTTTCCTGTTCCTTTCAGCACCTACCACAGCTTTTCCTTTGCCGAGTCTCTTAGCTCTATACATCGCTTCGTCTGCCTTATCACAAAGTTTTGCATAATCAATCTCCTCCCCGCGATTTTTGAAGGCTATCCCGATGGAAACAGATACTTCCACGTGTTCAGACTCCTTCGCGTCCTGTTCCTCATCAATCACGATGGGAAATTTCCTCAGGACATCGCGGACACGCTCCACTACAATTTCCTTTTGAGAAATCTTAGGCAGAAAGACGGCAAATTCATCTCCTCCGAGTCGTGCCACGCAATCTTCGTTTCTGAAGCTTTTGCTCAAAATATCACTCACCGCACAGAGCACCTCGTCACCCTTCTTATGACCGTAAACATCATTGGCCATCTTAAAATTATCCAGGTCGAGGACTAAGATTGCGCACATGTTTTCGGGCTTGGCATAAAGTTCATAGTAGCTTTCTATATAGCGTCTGTTATAAAGATTTGTCAGCACATCCCTGCTGTTCTCCAGCTGCAGTGCCGCTCGCCTGCCGAACTCAGCATATTTGTATTTTGAGTATATGATGTTCATACCCACTCCAAATATGACTATAAGAACTCCGTCCAGCAGATTATAGAGGGATGCAACAATATCTTGTTCAGATGAAATACACTCTATCGTGTCAAGTGCCACCACACACAAAAGCGTAATGATATAATGGCTTGGAACAATACAAATAATCGATGTTGAAATCAGTGAACATACCAACAGGGTCCACGATACGTTCCCTCCGCACCCGTCATTCCATATCAAATCAATGGACAGCAGCGTCACACCGAGAACAAAAATATAGACGTTGGTGACCGCCGTCGCATACCTGATATGGCTTTCCAGAAACACTTTACATATGGCATAATCTGTCATCGAAAGCAGGCACACTCCCATGCACAACATACTTCCCAATCCGGAAGTATTGAGAACAAACCTGTTCCACAAAGAGCAAACCATCCCATAAATAAAAAAAACGACCGTATTGTGTACGGAAAACTGTTTCTGGGCATAAAGTTCATAGTTTAATACTTCATCATAATTTTCTCTGTATTTCTTCTCCCATGCCAATGCTTTAAGTCCCCAAGCACCGCACTCCTCATTCATTCTTGCATACACTCTCCCTCAGGCAGATATGGCTTTGTGTATTTGCAATCACCACAAATTTCATGTTCACTACCTCCTTTCGACTATGTCAACATTTTAGTCGAAAAGTAAAAAAAAAACATCCGTGTAAACCGAATGTTTTTTGCTCACTTCCGCACATTATTTCAAAAGTCCCAGCTCCATAGCCTTGCGCACAGCTCCTACGCGGTTTATCGAGCCAAGTTTTTCGCATATGTTGGAGACATATGTCTCAACCGTGCGTCGGCTTATGTATAACCTCTTGGCGATTTCATCATTGGTAAGCTCATCCGCTATGTACTCCAGAACCTTCTGCTCCATCTCCGAGAGTATCTGGTTGTTGAAACTCTCCACAACCGTGTCTGGGAAAATATCATTCCCCTTCTCCACACTTATAATCGTGCTCACAAGCTCACTGTATGATGTATCCTGTCTGAGGATTGCGTTGACGCCCATCTCGATTGCCCGCTTTATCACCAGCTCGTCCTTAGTCTCCATCAGGGCAATAATCTTTACATCCTCCTGAATCTCCTTGACGTTTTTAATCAAATCCAGTCCACGGCTGTCCTTTAACATCAAGTCAACCACAACAATATCGACCTGCTCCGTATTGAGGCATCGAATCAGCTGATCTTTCTCCGTAAAAGCGCCCAATACGTTAAAGTCGCGTATTGTCTTAATCATATCCTCCATTCCCAAAAGTGCAAGTTTATACGCATCATACAAAACAATTCTCAATGCCATACATCTCTTCCCAAACTAAAAACAAAAACACTGACTACATTCCCTATACCAGCCAACCCGAGATGTCAAAATATTTTCACATTTACGGGGTAATGATAACCCACAAATGCGTCTATGCTCAAATTATCACACTTTTCCGCATTCGTCAAGGCATTTTCCGCCAGATTTACAAAAAAGGAAAAAACGTGTAACGCTTTATGAGCGATTTGGAATCTTCTTATCCATCTTCATAATGTGATTTGTCAGCCATTCCAGCAGAAAAGTAATCAAATCATCCAGATATTGCTGCTGGTGCTCATCCACTTCATCCAGATTGATTTCCTCCAACCTGTCCACAAAGGCGCGATGTGCGATGCGCTGCAGCTCCAGACCCTCGTAGCCGATGCTCTCCATATACTTTTCTTCATCCGCAAAATGAACCATGGTATATTGCACGAGCTGCTCTAAGATATTCACGATTTGGTCGTATTTGTCATGGAGCAGCTCAGCATGAACCACATCATTGGTCTGTCTGATGATTTCAAACAGCTTTTGATGTTCCTCATCCACCATCGGGATTCCGGTTCTGTATTTATCCGTGAAGGCAAACGCGTCCTCCGCAGGCTTTTCCTTGAACTTTCCAATCATGATATCGCTGCCCAGAATATGATGATAAAGCCATTTGACCATATAGGAAAGCAGCTCCTCCATGACCTTCGCACCGTCTTTTTCGGACAGTTCTTCTATGGGATAGCTGTTTATCTTCTCGGTAAAAGCAGCGTGCTCCCTTTTCTGACGCTCCAGCTCCGGATCATGAACCTGCTCCATATAACTCTCCTCATGGGCAAAATGATTCAGGGCATACTCCCTGAGCTGAGCCAGAAGTGCCTTCGCAGTGGTATAAGAATTGCTGTCGCTCTCCACCAATTCCGATGTCTGATTCAGCAGTTCAAACAACTTTTCGTGCTCCTTATCGATTCCCTTAATTCCTATCTTACAATCTTCCGTAAACTGATACATGATAATTCTCCTTTCATATGCGATTTATAGATAAATACAAACCTGCTCAAAAGCTGTGCTTTTGAAATAATTTTCGCAATTACTTAACGATTTCTTGATGAATCGAAAAAGCCGCGAAACGCGGCTTTTTGGTGTTCTCATTCAAATGTATGGTAAAACTGTGGTGCTCAGGAACTATCAATCAACCGCATAATGCAATACCTATGCGTTCTGCGCTCATTATATCACATTCGTTTGTTCCGGGCAGAACCTCGAAAAACCTTCGGTTTTCCGAGGTCGCTTCGCTCGCCAAATGAAGTCAAAAGCATCTGCTTGTGCAAGCACAGCATCTGTTTTTGACTTCACTTGGCTCTGCCCTTTGCGGACATTATATCATATTCCTGAGATAAATGGGAAATTTTTTTAAAATTTTTACACTATGATGTTAATCTGTCCCCCGGTTTTCTTTTCCGAATCAGTCCGCGCATCGGAAGTTCCTCCGAATTCAAGCTGTGCATTCAGTTGAATCCTCTGACAGGTTTCCTCGATATCCTGCAGCAAATCCAAATCTTTTGTCGTCCCCTGGCGATGTCTGACTTTCTCGTCCTCATCTTCATCCCATGCAACGCCGGAAGTTTCGGTTTCATCACCGTCCACAGTCTCCGTTTCATCTATCGTTTTATCCGTCGATTCGTCCGTTATGGCATCACTTTCCGTATCGGCGGCCTCCTCAATCGTCTCCATAGCCTGTTCGTTCTCAAGCTCTCTCTCTTCGGAGCGCTCCTCAGCTTCCTCCGCCTCCGTCGGAAGTCTGTCGTATTCGGGCGACTGTATAAACTTCAGCTCCGCATCCTGCACATTCCGGGTTTTCGCCAGCATTTCCTGTGCCTTTGCCAGTTTCTCACTCATGGGAATACACGGGTTGTTCTCCACTTTCTTCAAAGCAGCCACATACCCGCCCAGGGTTTCGGTCTTAAGCCGCTGAACTTCATCCTTCGTCTTACAATTTTTTAATTTTTCTTCGTAAGCCTTCTTCTCCGCTTTTATCTGCCTGTATTTTTGAAGCTGTGCCGGGTCCTCCTGCTCCAGATATTTTTCCTCATCCGGTGTGAGAGTACCACCAGACATAATCTTATTCGAGATATCAGTCCTCTTGCTCGCCTCTCTGTTTTGAGCCGCCTGTTCTTCAAAATTATGTTTCAGCCAGTCCTCCTGCGTCCAGTTTGCGCGCTCATTCCGCTCAGCCTTGGACAAGACCTCCCCGGACTCTTTCTTTTGCTGCCACTTACTGTCAAGCGTCTGCAGTTTTACCGCATTCGCCACTGTTCCTGATAGAAAAATCATACGCTGTCCTCCTTGACCACATACAAATCCATTTGTCGCTACAATTATTTTATCGGCACATTTACAGCTTAAATCCAGCCAAAATATCGTCCAAATCGTGAATAATTTTCTCGTTTTGCTCCAAAGAGTTGACCACCGTCTGAACCTGACCCTGTATGCCCAAAATACTGTCCGTATTTTCCTGTACCATGGTCGTCTCCACCTGAAGTCCGGATGCAATATCCGACACCTTGCTCATGATGGTCTCCATGCTACCCTGAAGCTGTTTCATACACTCCATGCAGCTCTCCATCTGACCGCGGAACAGAGCCGCATCCTGATAATAGGACTCCCCGGTTTGTTCCAACATATCATAATCCTTCATCACCTGCGTGTTTACGATATCCAACAGCTGAACCGCCGCATCGGACAGCTCTTTGACCATCTGGGTGATTTCCCCGTTGATGGTGCCGATTTCATTGGCGGTGCCTGCCGACTGTTCTGCAAGCTGTCCAATCTCCGAAGCCACCACGGCGAAACCGCGCCCAGCCTCCCCGGCACGCGCTGCCTCAATGCTCGCATTGAGGGAAAGAAGATTGGTCTGGGATGCTATGTCAACAATCTTTCCGGTAAGCTCGCCAATCTGCTCCACACGCTGTGACTGTTTTATCTTTTCCTCCAATCCACTGCCGATCTCATTTACCTGTTTCTGCATCTTTTTCTTGGCTTCCACAGCATTATTCTGGAAATTTCTGGCATTCTCTTGGATGGCTACGGTATGTTCTACATTCTCTCCTGTCTCCTGTATAATTGTCTTTGCCAGCTCGCCGGATGCCACTGCCTGATCCTTGATATTTTGTACCTTCTCATTCATATCAACCATACTTGCCGCCGTCTGCTGCATCGTTGCGGACATGGATTCCACCTCATCGGCTGAACCCTTCATACTGGAATCAATCGCTCCGGTAATGTCCATCAATTTGCTTCCATCGTCCTGAATCTGGAGAAGCATTCCGCGCAGACTCGCCAAAAACTGATTCATGCTGTCCGCAATGGAGCCCACCTCGTCCTTGGCTTTCACGGGAATTTCTTTGGTCAAATCTCCCTCAGCCGCCGCAAGCTCCTTCACTTTCCTGTCAATAACCGTCACATTTCTCGTCAAAAGTCCACTGATGAAAAGGGCGAGAATCAGGCTCACAACAAGGCTGAAACATTCTGTGAGCAATACCGCCTTCAGCATATTTGCCTCCTGCTCGTCAATGGCATCCACGGAGCAGTCCACTCCCACAATGCCTACCACCGCGCCCACGCTGTTGTATACAGGGGCAAATCCGCTGTAAAACTTCCCCCATTCATCGCTGGTGACCTCATCGTCCACTACCACATTTCCCCTAAATGCGCTTTCAATCACATCATAGCTCTCATAGGGATCTCCGATGGCAGCTCCCCCATCAGGGTCTGCATCCACTATAAACTGCAGCTGGCTGCCGACATATCTCATGGTGTAGATATACGCCACATCATCTCCCTGCAGGAAATTCCGCAGCTGCGAAAGGACGGTCGCATATGCCTCCCCGTCCTCATCTCCTGCCTGTATTGTGTCCAGCACATCACCATCTAATGTTGCTGCAGCCATAGCTGCCACGCTTTTTGTCTCGCTTTTACTCTGATTCAATAAATCCGTTTTCATTTGCTTCAGGCAGATGAACCCAACCAAACCTCCCGCTAACAACACACACAACATCATTCCCAGGGAAATTTTCGTTTTAATAGACCTTAGTTTCTTCATTTCTTTTGTTTCTCCTCTCTCTTATAATGTATCAAGAAAGATTCTGCCGTCCGCTCTAGAAATATAATATCTTGGTGCATCACTTATTCCGGGATTTCAAATACTTCTATTTACCCGCTAGTATATATCGTCTTTTTTTTCAAATGTTTAACAACTATTTGTAATTATTTTGTGAATTTTCTCAAAATTTATTGACAGGGTTCTGAATCGTTTCATATCTTTTGCCCGCCTTGCGCCAGTTGATTAGGGAAAACCACCCTTCCACATAGTCACCGCGGTGGTCCTGATATTGCAGATAATAGGCGTGCTCCCAGACATCTAGTGCCAGAATTGGTGTATACAGCAGCAAATCCGGCATATCCTGATTGGAGGTCTCCACGATGGAAAGCCTTCCCTCCCCGTCTGCGACAAGCCACGCCCAGCCGGAGCTAAACTGCGACACCGCAGCCTGCTGCATCTGTTCACGCCACTGCTTAAAGGAGCCAAAATCCCGCCGGATGGCTTCCGCCAGGTCTCCCGTGGGTTCCTGGCCGCAATTTGCCTTCATCATATCAAAATAGAGCTCGTGGTTATAGACTCCCCCTCCGTTGTTGCGGACAGCAGCGCGCACGGATACAGGCAGGTCATCCGGTTTCGTCAACAGCTCCCACAAACTGCGTTTCTGCAGCTCAGGATAATCCGACAGTGCCCTGTTTAAATTATCTACATAGGTTTTATAATGCCTGTCATGATGAAATCGCACCGTCTCCTCCTCCAGCACAGGTATGAGCGCATCATACTCATAGGGCAGCGGGCGCACTACAAATGGATAAACTTCCGGATTCATGGTCTTACCTCTCTTTCCGAATACAAATTATGGCACCAAAAAACCTGCATATCTGCCATGGATTCCCTCTTTCCGGAATCCGTTGGTAGTATATGCAGGTTTCAACTGTTTCAATCGCAATAAAATTCTTTTATTACAGCTCTTATTACAGCCTTTATTTCTTATGTTACAGCGCGGCAATGTCCACCAGCGTGAGTTCATTGCTCGCATTCTCCAGACTGGTCACCAGCGCTCTCGCCGTGTCCATGGCGGTGATGCAATGGATACCCGTCTCAATCGCCGTCCGGCGGATGAGGAAACCGTCCCTTGACTTATCCCGTCCCTGAGTGGGCGTATCGATGACCAAATCAATCTTGTGTCCCAGAATCAAATCCATCACCGTGGGCGACTCCTGAGAAATCTTATTGACCTTTCTTGCCTTGACTCCCGCCTCATTCAGCGCTGCTGCCGTACTGCGCGTTGCGTAGATAGTATAACCCAGCTTTTCAAAGCGGCGGCCGATTTCAATCGCCTCGCCCTTGTCCGCATCCTTGACGGTGATAATCATCTGTTTGTACTTGGGCAGGTTGACGCCTGCGCCCAAAAATGCCTTGTAGAGAGCTTCGTTAAAGTCCTTTGCAATGCCTAAGCACTCACCCGTGGACTTCATCTCCGGTCCCAGACTAATCTCTGCACCGCGAATCTTCTCAAAGGAGAACACAGGCATCTTGATGGCGTAATATTTTGCCTCAGGCTGAAGTCCGGGCTCATAACCCAACTCCCGGATGGTCTTGCCGATGATAACCTCCGTCGCCAAATCCACGATGGGAATGCCGGTCACCTTACTGATATAAGGCACAGTGCGGGAGGAACGGGGATTGACCTCGATAACATATACATCCTCTCCCTGAGCGATAAACTGAATGTTAATCAGTCCCTTCACGTGCAACGCCTTTGCCAGCCTGCTAGTATATTCGGTAATCTTAGCCTTAATCAGCTTGCCGATGGTAGGCGCGGGATATACGGAGATACTGTCTCCGGAATGCACACCCG
>CAZUAP010000048.1:0-3456 GCA_964617975.1 uncultured Acetatifactor sp.
TCCCCGTCGGGAACAGGGAACACATTTAATTCATTTATCCATTCCTTTTTGTTTTCGATATTCTTGGCACCGGCTAAGAACATCTTTGAGAGCATCTTAGCGTCGATTTGCTGTAAACTCACAGTAAAATTTCCTCCTTAATCAATCACTCTTACACCTTCGACAAAGATGTTGATTTTCTCTATCTCAAGTCCGGTAAATTCTTCCACCTTATATTTCACATTACTCACCAGATTGTCTGATACCGCTATAATACTCACGCCGTATGCAACAATCACATGAAAATCCAAAACCAATTTATTGTTGTTGATGGAAACATTGATGCCTCGGGTAAGACTGTCGACCTTCAGCAGACGCACAAGACCGTCCTTCACATTCACGCCGGCCATACCTACAATACCAAAGCATTCAACCGCGACACTGCCCGCGTACTGGGCAATTACTTCATTGTCAATGACGATATTTCCCATGTGGGTATTCATAGAAGAACCTTTCATGTTCTACCTCCTTTACTGATACAGACATATACATACAAAGAATATTCTAACAGCTTTTTTGCAAAAAGAAAACTGTTTCTATAAAAAATTATCGACAAAAATTATTTAAAATTTTACTTGCTTTTATTTTACATTTCTGTTAAGATAACAATGTTGTGAATCTAACATGTTTAGGAGGTGTCAAGATGGCTAAGTGTGATGTTTGTGGCAAGGGCGTTCATTTCGGTAATAACGTGAGCCATTCTCATAGAAGAAGCAACGCAATTTGGAACTCTAACGTAAAGAGTGTAAAGTGCAAGGTAAACGGCGGAGCAAAGAGAATGCATGTGTGCACCAGCTGCTTAAGATCCGGTAAGGTTGAGCGTGCTTAAAAAAAGTTTACAAGTAAAAGGGAAGGTGAAACACCTACCCTTTTTTGTTGCTGTTTTTTACTTTTAAACCGTTGCCCTTTACGCTTCTTCTCTCCTGCGTCTTGCATATTCTCTGTTAATCATCTGCACAAGTTCTTCATCTCCCGCCAAATTATCCGGATGAAAAATCTTGACCAAATCTTTGTACCGCTTTCTCAATGTAAGCGGGTTGGTGGCATTTCGGAAAAGAATATCCACAACAGAAATGTCGCCGTAATAATCCTTACTATTTTGCCTGTCCCAAATTTCTTTCTCTTTTTCAAAGCTGATGCGTTCTCTCTCAAGGCCGCGGCGATCTTCCTCCAGCTGGCGGAAACCGTCCTGTAAAATCGCCATCTTCTTGTCGAAGAAAAGATTCTCCTCCTTCAGCCGTTTGCGCTCCATCACGCTGCGGCGGTTCAGTTCATTCATCTCGTCCTTAAAGCAATTTCGCTCTTTCAGGAACTTGTCCTTTGTTTCATCAAGCTCCTTGCGCTCCTGCTCCAGCCGCATTTTTTCCTGAAACAGCCAGAGCTTTGCCTCACGCAGCTCATCCTCGCTCTCTGCCATTATGAGTTCTTCCCAGTCTATCATTTTTCGTACACCTCTCAGTCACCGCAAAGACAATTATATCCTAAAAAGAGCAATAACGCGATGATTATCAGTCCAACAAGACGATTGTTGGTAATCATCATCAAAAGCATCCCAACAGCAACCAAAAATGCGATTAAACCAATAAGTTTTTTTGTTGAATCCATCAAATTTCACTGCACGCCCGCACACTATCTCGCTCTATTATATGTTTACTTCAATATTTTGTTACAAAAAGAAAATTATTTTTCAGGAAAAGCAATATCCACTGCCTCATCATCGCTCATAACTTCAGGCTCTTTGGGCTGAGTAAACTTGTCCACCAAATCAGGAATCATATCAAGAATTTTGGTTACGGTATCCTGATTTTTGATATTTACAAGTTTCACTGAGCTATCTTTGATTACAAGTACAGCGCTGGGTGTCATCTTGCCGCCCAGACCTCCGGCTCCTGATGCAGCACCTTTCTGGTCGTTATTGCCTGCACCGGCACCTACTCCAAACGTCACATCCACCAAGGGAAGAATGATGGTATCTCCCACCGTGGTAGCCTCTCCCACCACAGTCTTAGTAGAAAGTACCGTGTCCATTCCCCGCAGCAAAGATTCCACTACACCTTGAAATTCATTCTCCTTATTTGCCATTTGACCGCTCCTCTTTTTTTAGTTTGTCTATCAATTTCTTCAGCCTGCTGTCAAACACCACAGGCAAACCATGCCATAACAGCTTTATTATCGTGATATGTCCGGCAGCATAAAACCGCCCCTCCAACACCGCCCGTTCAAAATCCGGTGTGAGAAGTACATTCTTCCCCAGACAAGAGCACAGCATCCCATAGATACCATAAATATATCCTGTAGTGTCTGGAGAGCCCGTGCCAAAGCGGATATCCGCGCGTAGTTTCCGGGGGCGGATACTTTTCAGTATTTTGCCAATCCGGGCAAACGCATAATTCAAAAGTTCTTTCGTGTCATCACAGGACAATACCTCTTTATAGTAAGCAATATTCTCCCTGATATTCTTTATTTTATCATATGTTGACCGAAATGTGTACTGTATTTTTTTTACAAAACCCTTCTTTTCCGGCACATCCTGATTAGCTGTTTTGTCAGTCGCAGCACCGGTTTGATTGTCATCTGCGGCGCCGGTTATATCGTCATCAACAGTGTTGGTTGTATCGTCATCCACGGTGCCGGTTACTTTATCAGCTGCAGCACTGAGTGTTTTTTCAGCTGCTTTGGGCGCTGTTTTCCGAGAAGTCTTGTTTGAAGTCTGCCCGTCCTCCTGCGCACGGTCGGAACCGGATGAAAAAATGGTAAAGAACAAAAATTTTACCACAACCTTCCCCGGCTCAGGGTACACAAAACGCAGGCGCAGGATGTTGAGAAACCAACCGATTTTCACCGCCGCACGCGTGAGCACACCCCCACCGTCATCCGCGGCACTTCTGCTCGCGCTGATTTTATAGGTAACCGGCACAAACAGCACCGCCAATATCAAGACCAGAAGGACAGCCAATATTGCTAAAAGCAGTATTCCAAAAATGCTGAGGATTTTCAATAGTATTGTCAACATATCAGGTACTCCCTCAGATTACAGTCTCCCCGCTCATGCAGGCACTCCTGTGTAAGCTGCTCAATCAGTTTCAATGCATCATCATAATCTTTTGCAATACCGACAACTTTCAACGGATATTTGTCGTAATAACCCTGCACCAGCTGTCTCGCATCCATTATTTCCAGCTGGTCAGAGGAATTGCGCGCAAGCGTAATAATATACACTCCTGCAAAAAGCGGCTTATGTATCAAATTCTTTTTTATTTTATCCAGTTTTTTTGATTTAATACCCTCACCGAGATACAGGTTGGGCGAAAATATCAGCATTTTATCCATGCGGATGCCCTCATTCACAGTTTACGTGACAAGTATAGCATATATTTGACACAAAAACAATTTGTAAATACTTTTGCAAATTTTCAT
>CAZUAP010000048.1:3556-10655 GCA_964617975.1 uncultured Acetatifactor sp.
TTTTCATTGACATATTTCCCGAATATTTTATACTAAACATATAGGGTTATAAAGGAGGGTGGACACTTGAAAACAGTTGCAATCATGGCATTGACGCCGGGAATGGTATTGGGTGAGGATCTTATGTGTCAGGATAAAGTAGTATATCCTGCCGGCACAAAACTGAATCAACCCATGATAGAAAAGCTGAGCCGCTATCCCATAATGTGTGCAATCATTATGGAAGAAGTTGACTTCGCTACCACTCATTATGAAAAGATACGTTTCAATGAAAATTTTAAACGCTTTGAGCAAAGCTATTATAACGCACTTATGAGCTACAAAACTTTCATGTGCGCTTTTTTGAAGACAGGAATTAAAGTCCCGGATGATGTACTGCTGAAGATTTACAACGATTTGTATGACACTATCTCCTCCGGTTCCGTTCTATTGGATTTCCTCTATAATTTGATGCCAAATGAGGACGAGCTGACTTTTAGCCACTGTCTGAACTCTGCGCTGCTGGCAGGCACTTTCGCCGACTGGCTGTCCATGGATGAAGAAGCGCGCAACACTCTCATCCTCAGCGGATTTTACTATGATATCGGAAAACTGCAGCTGCCCTATGAGCTGCTTTGGAAACCGGGGAAACTGACCCCCGATGAATATAAACTGGTGCAGACGCATCCTGTGGTAGGGTATTCCATGGTTCGCAATCTGGAGCTGGAAGAACATGTCAAGAATGCGGTGATCATGCACCACGAAAGGCTTGACGGAAGCGGATATCCCTATCATATGACTGGTCAGAAAATTGATGTCTATGCGCGCTATATCGCTATTGTTGACGCTTATATCGCCATGGCTTCCCCCAGGTCATACAGGAACGCTCTCACACCCTTGCAGATTTTGGGCATTTTCGAGCAGGATATATACAGATTTGATGTGGAACTTCTGATGCCGCTGATGAAAAAAATCGCAGATGCACAAATCGGCTCAAGAATCCAGACCAATGACGGAAAAATCTGGGAGGTTGTTCTTATTCATCCCAGCAGCTACTCCCGCCCGATTCTAAAGAACGATGACAATGAGTTCCTGGATTTGGAAAAACATTCGGAAGTGGAAATTGTCAAAATGGTATAATCAGCCCCATTTATTGTTTTTACGCAATTCCTGATATTCGTTGTAGGCGCGCTCCAAAATCTGTCTTTCGTTGGCAAATTTGAGCAAATGCCATGCTTCGTGATATTTATAATAACCGGAGTCCGCAAAGAACTCCTCCTTTTGAGGTTTACTGTGGTAACTGTCTGCAATCATCAGATACCAGTGAACCTCTTTTTCTACGGTATCTTCCGGCACATTAAAAGTATATTCGCTTTTTCCTATATACTTGACAATCGATGCCTTCACATCGGTTTCTTCTTTCACTTCCCGCAGCGCTGTCTCCGCGTGTTTTTCTCCCGGCTCGACGGTTCCCTTGGGCAGAACCCACCCCTCATATTTATTTTTATAATTTTTGTATAACAACAAAATCTTGCCGCGAAAAATTACAACGCCGCCACAGCTGACTGCCTCTATCATTGTGTAACCTCCCCTGTCACAGGTTTTTCCTCGAAGTACGCATCAAACAGTCTCCTTGCAATCGGAACTGCATAATCGCCGCCCGAACCGGCGCCCTCCACAATTATGGTGACACATACCTCCGGATTCTCCGCCGGTGCAAAGCCGGTAAACCAGGCATGGCTGTCGCCCTTTACATTATTGTACTCAGCAGAGCCGGTCTTGCCTGCCGCTGTATAATCCAGCCCTTTTAATTTGGTGGCGGTTCCGTTCTGAACCACGGAAACCATCAGCTCCTTCAATGTTGCAGCCTCGTCTTCACTCATCAGGCGTCCGTACTCAGACGCTTTGAAAGACTTGACAACACTTCCTGCATCATTTTCCACGTGGTCGATGACATAGGGTTTCATCAAAACGCCGCCATTAGCTACAGCACAGGTAATCATGTTCAGGTGCATGGGCGTAATCTGTGTTTTGCCCTGTCCGATGGAGGTCTGAATCATATCATCATCCGACATATCTGCCGAAACCTCCGCCGTGCTTCGGGCATAAGTGAGTGTCAGCGGTAAATCTTCGTCAAAGAGCAAATCCTCCAAAGTGTCCTCAAACTTTTCCCGGTCGAGTTTCATACCAATGTTGGCAAAGGAGGAATTACATGATTTTGCGAAGGAAGTCTCAAAGTTGACAGAGCCGTGAGTTGTGCCGTGATAACAGCTTATCTTACTGTCTCCGCTGCGGAACGAACCGTTGCACTGATAGCTGTAATTCTTCCATGTGGTGGGATTTTCTCTCAAATATTCCAGCGCTGTGACAATCTTAAAGGTGGAACCTGGAGGATATAATCCCTGCGTCGCACGGTTTAAAAGTACAGAGCTGGAATCATCTTCCACCAGATCATCCCAGATTTCACTTATCTCATTTGGGTCAAAATCGGGATGAGACACCATCGCAAGTATCTTGCCTGTGGACACCTCCGTCACAATGATTGCGCCCTTGTATACACTGAGCTGTTCATCAGCTACCTGCTGAATCTGAACATCCAGAGTTGTATACACATTGTCTCCCGGATTCTTAACGCCCGCCGTGTCATTGGCAACCTTGTTGGTCAGCGAAGTGTTGGTGTTGATGAGATAATAGTTTGCCAGAGCCTCCACTCCCATGCGTCCCTGGGTGGAATATCCGACAATATGAGCAAACAAATTGGAAAAAGGATATACCCTCGTTTCGTTCTGGTCGCTGTCCAACACTGTCTGCGCCAGCACCTCTCCATCCCTTGACAGAATGCTGCCGCGATAATTTCTGGAGAGGAGAATCTCCTGCCGTGAGTTATAGCTGTTATTAATCATCTCCTGCTCACTGGTCGAAACAAAATTCACCAGATATACTGACATACAGATAAACAGTGCACTAAAGAAAACGATGGTCAGTGCAATTTCCGGGAAATTTCCCACACGTCTCTTTCTGCCTCTGCGTTTTTTTTGATTCGGCTCATGATTTTCCTGCTTTGCCACTGCGCTTTCCTCCTTCCTGCTGTAAACGAATAAAAATTCCCTGAATGATAAAGAACATTATCATCGTGCTCATCACTGAGCTGCCCCCATAGCTTACCAGAGGAAGCGTCACACCGGTGAGAGGGATAAATTTAATACCGCCGCCCACAGTCAAAAAGATTTGAAAAATATACATTGCACCGATGCCATAGACAATCAGCTGGTAAAACCGGTCATATATGCGCAATGCAATCTGCATGATGGTGATAAAACAGCACACACACACAAGAATCAGGCAGATGCCGAACACAACTCCCAGTTCCTCACATATGGAGGAAAAAATAAAGTCTTTGGAGACATAAGGTATCACAGTCGGATTGCCCTTCAAAAGCCCCATTCCAAACCAGCTCCCACTGCCCACCGCAAAGAGCGACTGCGTAATCTGATATCCCTGATTGTCAATATAGCTCCACGGGTCCTGCCACGCCAGTACACGCACACGCACATGAGAAAACAAACGATATGCCGCCAATGCCGCCGCACCGCCGCCTGCGATGCCCGCCAGCAAATAGAGGTAATTTCTGGTCGCAACAAACACCACCAAGACATAGGCGATAAAGAAAATCAACGCACCGCCTAAATCCGTGGAAAGCACAAGGATAATCACATGAATGCCTGCCAGTACCGCAGTGAGTGCCACCCGCAGGAAGGAGGTGTCCTCCCACAGTGCTCCTGCCAGGAAAAAGATGAATATAATCTTTACAAACTCCGAGAGCTGGAAAGTCACACCCATAATCTCCACCGAGATATTGGAGCCATGCGTCATTTCACCCACAATAAGTACAGCACTCAACAGCGCAATGCCGACTGCGGCATACAGCCAGGTCATTTTCTTCAGGAAACGCACCTTGCTGAAGATAAACGGAATCAGCAGAGAGATAATCAGCGATGCAAGGACAATCACATACTGTTTGATTGCTTTGGAGTAAGACAGACGCGAAATCATCATCAGTCCGATGCCAAGCAGCATACACATGATATTCAGCAGCTGCCGGTTGCATTTCTCATATATCGCAGGCACCAAAAGCAGCGTGGAAAGCAAAAAAATCTCAACAAAAGCAAACAAAAATAAATATTGAATGTCTTCACTGATAAGAACCAAATCAAAAAAGCAAAAGGTCTGAATCAGAAACATCAAAATATTCTGCACAACATACACCGGTCTGTTGCCGCCTGCTGCAGAATTCCGCAAGCCGCAAAAGCAGCTCAACGTATAAAGCACCATAAATCCACATATGAAATATTTGGACAATTCAATAATGTATTCGCTCATATTTATTCTGCTCCTCTTTTTTCATGCCCGGTGGTATGCTCTGCAAAAGGCAAAACACCCTTTGCACCGGTCATAAAATAATGCAGTATATCTGTCGTTTCCTGTCGGCTTTCTATTGTAAAATCCAGCCGAAAATCCACTGCACTGCGCCACTTGGAAAGCTCTCCATGCAGGGACAACGGCAAGCTGTTATAAATGATATTCATACAATGCCTGCAATTTTTGAGTACAGGAAAATGTTTTTTATATCGGTCAATCAGATAACTGAACTCAGCTCCCTGACCCTTGCTGCATCCATCTAGGGTATTGGTGATGCAGTTGGCTGTAATCATCAAAGGAATACGTCCATAAACCACTTTTTCGCAGGGAACTTTCGCTCCGTCAAGCAGTCTGCGCTGCTCCTGAGCTTTCAGTTCATAGGGCATACAAAAGCCATTGGGAGCGAGACCAAGCAGACTCTCTCTATTCCAGATATACAGTCCGGCGTCCGTGAAAATAAATTCTGCATCTTTTTCGCCATAGTGTTTCGACTTAAGAAAACCGAGCCCATCCATGGAGCGCACCAGAAACCCCTGAAACAAATCCCTCTCAGCGCAGTAAACGTTCCATAGTCCGGACATAAACTCCTCATCCCTGTTTCTGATAATATAGGGCAATGCAATCACCGGGCTACATCCCTCAGTCAGAAACTGCCTGCAGCATTCCAGCACCCGGGAGTCCGCCTGCCCTGCCGGGGATAATATGCAATCACTCTCCAGATAAACCCGGTTTGGAAACTGTATACCGTCAACACATTTGTATCTTTCAAAGCACTCATGGAATGCCTCCAACTGCTGTTTCGTGCGCAAAAGCACATGAAGGTTCCCCTTGGACGAATCCTGAGTAAACTGTTTTTTACGCGTCCTATCTTCTGCTGTGCACTGCACAGGAAACCTTGCATTCTGTCTGCAAAAAGGCAACCCCTGCTCGCGGATGAGCAACTCCTCAAGTGCAGCGACAGCCTGTCTGCGCAGTTCATTCATGGCTTTCAGCGGATAAAACGCATTATCATCCAACTCTATATCAATGTGCTCCGCCTGAAACGCAGTGTCACCCAGTCTGCTCAGCTGCTTTATCACATTATCCTTTGTAATCGGCTGTTTTAAAGCCTCGGATACCACTTCGCCGCTGACCTCGGCATGGAGTTTTTTGTCATCATGTTCCAGACGCAAAACGACCTGCGCCGGACTTCCCACATGAAATGACGCCTTTATATTAAGTTTCATGCGGGGACGCACCGCCAGATAATGCTCCCTGATTTCAGCCAACAGGCTCTCGCTTCCACCGCTGTAAGAGGGACTGGAAATAGTAACCATATCTCTCCCGTTATGTCGGAAATAATACCCCTCCTGCCGTTCACTGCGAATATAAAGTTCTGACAAAGCCTGTCTGTCTCTTTCCTCTATTTCACAGCTTTCACCGGCATAATACCGGTCAATATATTTGCGGTAAACCGCAGTGACACCCGCAGTATACTCAGGTTTTTTCATTCTCCCCTCTATCTTGAAGGAATCAATACCAGCCTCAATCAGCTCCGGTATATGCTCTATGGTACACATGTCCTTCAAACTCAAGGGATAGCACTCCTCAGTAGTTCGCCCCATGCGCTCCACACGATAAGGCAGACGGCAGGGCTGAGCGCATCTTCCTCTGTTGCCGCTGCGACCTCCCAAAATGCTGCTGAACAAGCACTGCCCCGAATAACAGTAACACATTGCACCGTGTATAAAGGTCTCTATCTGCAACCCGGAAACTTCTTTCATCTTCTGAAGTTCCCGAAGGCTTAACTCTCTGGCAGGTACAATTCTCACAGCTCCCATCTCCTTTAACAGAGCTGCGCCATACCAGCTCGTCAAAGTCATCTGTGTGCTGACATGAAGCTCTATATCCGGGAAATGCTCCCGAATAAAGCAAAATACTCCGATATCCTGCACGATAACTCCATCCAGCCCCGCTGAATACAAGGGTTCAAGATAAGGAAAAAGGTCAGCAAATTCTGTTTCCTTCACAAGCGTATTTACAGTGAGATACACTTTCCTGCCCCAGATATGCGCATATCGGATACATTCAACCAACTCTTCTGTTGTAAAATTGTCGGCATACGCCCTTGCACCAAAACGGGTACCGCCCAGATAGACCGCATCAGCCCCGGCATGGATGGCACCATAAAAGCCCTCCGGATTACCGGCCGGTGCCAGCAGCTCTACCTTTTGACTCATTCAAATTACCTCATAAACAACGCAAGGCTGCCCTTCAAACGGACAGCCACGCAATCCTATTTTCTACCATTCAATTCTGTCTCTAAACGTACAATCCTTTTAGAATTCTCGTTTGCTTCACCCTGAAGCTCCTTAATCTTTTTCTCAGACGTTTCGAGCTTAATCTGTGCGGAAATCAACTCATGTTTCAAACTGTACAATTCTTTTTCCTTGTTCTGAAGTTCCTCCTCCAAAACATCAACCTGCATTTTTGCCTTGAAATAATCATCAGCAATATTGAGCTGAAGTAAAACATTCTGCATATCTAAAGGTTGACGGGTAAAGCTGTCCACTTTACTGTAATCATTGATTTTATTATTGATGTAAGAAGCGACTTTCTGCAGGTATTCTTCGCTTTCATTTCCGCTCAGGGTAAAAACCTTTCCCCCGATAAGTACTTCTGTATCTGTCTTGGCTGACATCTTGCACCTCTTTTGTTTGAC
>CAZUAP010000048.1:10755-14166 GCA_964617975.1 uncultured Acetatifactor sp.
AAAATACAATATCTGACATCAAAGTTTTCATGAAACACAACATCTATTATATATCAGATTGTATCTACAAGCAATACTTTTTTAAGTCATGATGGCAGCCCCCAGATGGCTGTATGCCGTCTCCGTCACTACGCGTCCTCTGGGGGTACGGTTAATCAGTCCCGTTTTAATCAGATAGGGCTCATAAACATCTTCAATAGTTCCCGCATCTTCGCCGATAGCCGCTGCAAGGGTATCCAGTCCCACCGGGCCACCTTGAAATTTCTGAATCATAGTCATCAATATATTGCGGTCGATGTGATCCAATCCCAGCTTATCCACATCCATCAAATCCAATGCCGTGCGAGCCACATCCTCAGTGATGATGCCGTCATATTTCACCTGTGCAAAATCACGGACACGTTTTAGAATCCGGTTGGCAAGTCGAGGCGTTCCGCGGCTCCTTCTCGCCATCTCAAGCGCTCCGCCCGTCTCTATCTCCACATTCAAAACCTTTGCCGAATTCATAATAATCTGCTGTAATTCCTCTATCTCATAAAATTCCAGATGGTGAATCATGCCAAAGCGGTCTCTCAGGGGCGCGGTCAAAAGTCCTGCCCTGGTGGTGGCGCCCACCAGTGTAAAATGCGGCAGTTCCAATCTCACAGACCTGGCGGAGGAACCCTTCCCAATCATAATATCAATACAGTAATCCTCCATGGCAGGATACAGCACTTCCTCCACCTGCCGGTTCAAGCGATGAATCTCATCCACAAAAAGCAAATCACCTTCCTCCAGATTGTTGAGGATGGCTGCCATCTCACCCGGCTTTTCGATGGCGGGTCCACTGGTGACCTTCAGGTGAACTCCCATCTCATTGGCGATAATGCCCGCAAGGGTTGTCTTGCCAAGCCCGGGCGGACCATAAAAAAGCACGTGATCCAAGGCATCTCCTCGCTGTTTCGCCGCTTCGATATATATCTTAAGGTTCTCCTTAATCTTCGATTGACCAATGTAATCCTTTAAGGTCTGCGGTCTGAGAGAGCCTTCAATCTTTACATCTTCTTCCGTTATGCTGGTCTCTATCATTCTTTTCTGCATTCAAATATCCTCGCGGTGAAGTATTTCTAGAAAATGTTCTTCAATGCAGCCTTGAGCACTGCACCGGAGTCCATATTCTCAATTCCCTGAATGGCATTTACCGCCTTGATGCTCTCTGCCTGACCGTAGCCGAGGGATACCAGCGCCTCCACAGCCTCCTTCTTCTGAGGGCTGTCCACAACCTGACCGCCTGCGGCTGTCACTGCGATTTCCCTGCCAATCAGGGCATCATCAATCTGAATTTTGTCCTTCAAATCCAATATCAGGCGCTCTGCCGTGCGGGCTCCGATGCCCGGTGCCCGGCTGATTGCCTTGGCATCTCCGGTCATAATAGCATAGCGGAGTGCATCTGCATCCATGACGGACAAAATAGCAAGCGCGCCCTTCGGTCCGATGCCGTTGACCGTGATACATTTCTTAAATATCTCCAAATCGCTCTTGGTGAGAAATCCATAGAGCAAAAAAGCATCTTCCCGAACCAGCGTATATGTGTACAGGCGAACCATCTCGCCCTCTCCCGGAAGTCTCGCCGCCGTATCTGCTGAGATACGCACGTTGTAACCAATGCCGCCTACATCCACCACCACATTGTCCTCTGAAATATCTTCTATCACGCCATGCACATATGCAATCATAACACGCTCCTGTGTTTATCAATCGTTTTTTGGTACAAAAACAGTATAGCATATCCGAACATATGTTTCAATATGCTTTACATTTTTCCTGCATTATTTTTGCTCGCAAGGCGAAGTTGTCTTTAGCAGCTTATGATATACAATGCAAAAACACAGAATATGTACCATAAAAGTCAATGCCCAACTGATGGGGTAAGATACGTAAAGACATTGCAGAGTTCTGATTTTCTGAAAAACAGTATAAATCCAAACAACCCGGAACAGACAAGCTCCGGTCAGTGAAACCAGCATCGGCATGACAGAGTAACCCATACCGCGCAGCACTCCAACCATCACATCCATCATTCCACAGAGACAATAAGTTGTGCAGATGATGCCCATTCTAAGCATTCCATACCGGATGACTTCGGTGTCCGTGGAATATAATTTAAGGAGCGATGTACCGCCCAAGTAAGCAGCATTTCCAAGCACCAGTCCCACCGCAATGACAAGGCCCTGGCACAGCAGCAGAATTCTGCCGATATGTCTGTATTTTCGGGCGCCGTAATTTTGTCCCGTAAAGCTGATAATCGTCTGGGACAGGGCATTCATAGCAGTGTAGACAAATCCCTCTATGTTGGACGCCGCCGTGTTTCCGGCCATGGCGATGGAGCCAAAGGAATTGACGGAGGACTGAATCAACACATTGGAGATGGAAAACAAGGAATTTTGCAATCCGGCGGGCAAGCCAATCTGCAGCATTTTCACCAGCTTGTCCTTGGAGATACGCATTTTATTCATCTCCAGTTTATAATCTCCGTTGGAGCGGAACAGACAGCGGATGACCAGCACCGCGGAAATCCCCTGTGCAACCACCGTGGCAAGAGCAACTCCCGCCACGCCCATAGAAAATACAATCACAAAAACCAGATTCAGCACCACATTCACCACGCCCGCTCCGGACAGATAATACAGCGGCCGTTTTGTATCACCCACAGCTCTCAGCACTGCAGCACCGAAATTATAGGTCATGGTAAAAGGCATTCCGATAAAATAAATACGCATATACAAAACCGAGTGATTGATGACATCCTCAGGTGTTCCCATCCACGTGAGGGCAGGACGCGCCAGCGCAATTCCCGCCGCCACCAACACAAAGCCGCTGATTACCGCAGTCAGTATTGCCGTATGAACCATCTCGGAAAGCTCCGATTTTTGACCGGCGCCGTAGAACCGCGCCACCAGCACATTTGCGCCCACCGACAAACCAATGAACAGATTGACCAACAGATTAATCAGAGAGCTGGTGGAGCCAACTGCCGCCAGAGCTTCATTCCCGGCATATCTTCCGACAACGACAATGTCTGCGGCATTAAACAAAAGCTGTAATACCCCGGAGAGCATCAGCGGGATATAAAACACAAGAATTTTGCCCAAAAACGGGCCATTACACATATCCATCTCATATCTAGGGGCATTCGTTTTTGCTTGTTCCCCTGTTTGTTTCTCTATTGCACTCATTTCCCTTACACCTTTTATTGCTAATTGACAACTTGTTTTCCCTAATTTAGATTGCCCTGATTTAGAGTTTCTTGCGCAAAATACAGGCACTGCCTTAAAGACAGTGCCTATTATCCACGGCTTTTTATCTGCTGCTGTTAATATAGTTCACTAACCCTTCAGCAGCAATGATTCTCTGCATAAATTCAGGGAACGC
>CAZUAP010000049.1:0-14026 GCA_964617975.1 uncultured Acetatifactor sp.
CAACATCGAACTCAGTCTTCTCCTCAGCTGCCTCAGCAGGACCTGCTGCTGCAACCACAACGCCTGCTGCTGCAGATACGCCGAACTCCTCCTCACATGCCTTTACCAGATCATTCAACTCTAATACGGTCAACTCTTTGATAGCATCGATTAATTCCTGTGCTGTTAATTTAGCCATTTCATTATCCTCCATTTTTTAATTTGTCAGTTAATTGTCAGTTTTACTCTGCTGCAGGTGTTTCTGCCTCAGCAGGAGCCTCAGTTTCTACAGCTGCCTCAGCCGCAGGTGCTGCACACTCGGACGCGCCGCCTTTTTCTGCAAGCTGATTCATAACACGAGCAAAATTGGTAATCGGGCTCTGCAAGCTGCCAAGCAACTTGGAGATAAGTACATCTCTGGAAGGGATGCTTGCGATTGCCGCCATACCCTTTGCGTCATATACTGTGCCCTCTACCACACCGGCCTTGATTTCCAGCTGCTCTGCTTTCTTTGCAAACTCAGCCAACACTCTTGCAGGAGCGGTTGCATCGTCTGTGGAAATTGCCACTGCGCTGGGTCCCTCCAAATAGGGTGCCAATGCCTCAAAATCAGTGCCCTTGAATGCGCGAGTCATGTAGGTGTTCTTGTACACCTTGTAGACAACTCCTGCCTCGCGAAGATTCTTGCGGAGCTCTGTGTCCTGCTCTACGGTCAATCCACGATAATCAACCAGGACAACGGACTGTGCATCTTTCACCTTAGCAGAAATCTCGTCTACGATGGGCTGCTTTAATTCAACCTTTGCCATTTCTTTACCTCCTTATAGATTTGATGCCGAAGGAGTTAATTTCATCGAAAAATCTCTATGAAACAAAAAATCCTCCAAGACAGGAGGATACAGTTCTCAACTCATAAACTCTTTCCTCGGTAGGCGCTGCGCTTACGTCCCTGTAGGACACCTACTGTCTTCGGCTTGGTTTCACAACCTTTGTTACTCTATCATAGTTTTTTCTTGATGTCAATATCTTTTTTCTAATTAGAAAGTTTCTAATTTAGAACGTTTCTATTTAGAAAGAGCCCCGGCCGCATGACCGAGACTCCTCATTATACACGTGTGAGATTAGAACTTTGCAACGCTCACCTTTACGCCAGGACCCATGGTGCTGGTCAGGGTGATGCTTCTTAAATACTGGCCCTTCAGTGCGCTGGGCTTTGCCTTGACAATAGCGTCCATCAGTGCATTGAAGTTCTCCTGCAATGCTTCCTCGGTGAAAGATGCCTTACCTACGGGAACATGTACAATGTTGGTCTTGTCAAGTCTGTACTCAATTTTACCTGCTTTGATATCTGCGACAGCCTTAGCCACATCCATGGTTACGGTGCCAGCCTTGGGGTTGGGCATCAGACCCTTAGGTCCCAAAACCTTACCCAGACGTCCAACCACGCCCATCATATCAGGGGTAGCTACTACTACGTCAAAATCAAGCCAACCGTCGTTCTGAATCTTGGGAATCAGCTCTTCGCCGCCAACATAATCAGCGCCTGCAGCCTCTGCCTCGTTCAGCTTATCGCCCTTTGCGAACACCAAAACCTTAACGGTCTTACCTGTTCCGTTGGGCAGTACAACTGCGCCGCGAATCTGCTGCTCAGCGTGACGTCCGTCACAGCCTGTTCTGATGTGTACTTCAATCGTCTCATCGAACTTAGCAGTTGCAGTCTTCTTGACCAGTGCGATTGCCTCTGTGGGCTCGTACAGGGCTGCGCGGTCTACCAGCTTTGCAGCCTCGTTATATTTCTTACCATGTTTCATTTACTTTACCTCCTAGGTTCCAGCGACAATTTTTAATTGCCTCCCAAATGTTAATAGTTAGTCTTCTACGGTAATACCCATGCTGCGTGCGGTACCGGCGATCATGCTCATAGCTGCCTCAAGGCTTGCTGCATTCAAATCCGGCATCTTCGTCTCGGCAATCTCCTGAAGTTTCGCCTTGGAGATGGTAGCAACCTTAGTCTTGTTAGGAACACCCGAACCGGACTTGATGTTGCATGCCTTCTTTAACAGCACTGCTGCAGGGGGGGTCTTGGTAATGAAACTAAAGCTTCTGTCTGCATATACAGTGATGACAACGGGGATAATCACATCGCCCTTGTCTGCTGTCTTTGCGTTGAACTGCTTTGTAAATTCAACGATGTTCACGCCATGCTGACCCAATGCAGGACCAACAGGGGGAGCCGGTGTAGCTTTGCCGGCAGGAATCTGTAACTTGATATATCCTTCTACTTTCTTTGCCATTGTGGCACCTCCTATAATGTGGTAATCTGGCGCAGGAATATTCTTCCCGCTCCCACTCGGAATGTCTGCACTACCGTGCCAAACACATTCCTCTTGTTGCAAATATATTTACCGGCGAACCGGAAAATATCACCATCAGAGCTTTCTCACCTCTGCAAAACTTATTTCTACAGGGGTACTTCTTCCGAACAGCTCTACATTGATTGTTGCGGTCTGCTTGCTGAAGTCCAATTTCTGAACCACACCCACCGTATCCTTCCAGACACCAGCGACCACTGCAATACTGTCTCCCTCCACAAAATCGATGGACACATTCTCGGTCTTGATGCCCAGAGGTTTCATCTCAGCTTCCGTAAGAGGAACCGGCTTGCTTCCCGGTCCTACAAATCCTGTGACCCCACGGGTGTTGCGCACAACATACCATGTGTCATCATTCATCTCCATATTCAGAAGGACGTAACCGGGGAACATTTTCTTGGGAACAGTCTTTTTCGCACCGTTCTTAAGCTCCACAACATCCTGCATGGGCACCCGTACTTCCAGAATCTGCTCCGCAAGATGGGGATTGTTCTCGATGGTCTTCTCAATATTGGCTTTGACCTTATTTTCATATCCGGAATAGGTATGAACTACATACCACTTTGCCTCTGCCATACAATCACCCTCGCTCTTATAAAGATATAGATGTCAGGAAATTCACACCGTACTGGAATACATAATCCAGTACCGCAATCAGAATTCCCACAACAACCGATATCGCAACCACAGCCACGGATTGCTTTAAAGTTGATTGTCTGTCAGGCCATGAAATTTTCTTAAACTCAGACTTCACACCCTTAAAAAAGCCGGTGTGTGTCTGCTTTTCTGCGGAATCTCCCATAATTGACCTCCACCTTGTTATTTGGTTTCTGTTATTTGGCTTTATTTGGTTTCTTTGTGCAGCGTATGTGTCTTGCAGAATCTACAATACTTCTTGGTCTCCATTCTGTCAGGATGAGTCTTCTTATCCTTGGTTGTATTGTAGTTGCGCTGCTTGCACTCAGTACATGCCAATGTAATCTTCGTACGCATTTCTCTACCTCCACGTGTTTTTTAAGCATAAAAAAAAGACCTAAATCTTATCTCGCTTGACTACTATATCACAGGAAAATCCCCTCGTCAACTTATTTTTCCCGATTTCAAATTGTTTTTAATTGTTTTTTTATTTTTTTGAAAAAAAACTCTTGTTTCTCCTTATTATATGTGCTAATCTGTACTCAAAAGAGTGGGATTTTGTCGGAATGGATTCCTTCATCCCCTTTTGCAGTAACTTCTGTTTAGCCTTGCCCTACATCACGGAAGAAAGGAGGCGCGGCAATGAGTAATATTCTCAATACTGTCTATAACAATTATTTGTCGGCTTATGCACCTAAGAGTCTGACACGGTACGATACACATAAGAAGTCTGAACTTCGCAGCGTATACAATTCCATTGTCAAACTGAATAAGGACGCCCCCTGGTATCTCCCCACTACGAGCAAGGAGACTCAGAACTATGCCGTTAATTTAAAGGAAAATGCCCGGGAGCTGCGCAATACCATTGCCGGACTGGGCGGTTTGGAGCAGGATGGACTTTTAAATAAGAAGAATGCCTCCTCCTCCGACGAAAGCGTTGCCACCGCCTCTTTTATCGGGGAGGAGGTTACCGGGGAAACAGTGCCGGAGTTTACTCTGGCGGTTCAATCACTCGCTTCCCCGCAGGAGAATATGGGACTGTTTCTTCCCGACAGTCAGGTCGAACTTGTCCCGGGCACCTATTCCTTTGACGTGTCCATCAACGATATGAATTACGAGTTCCAGTTTGCTGTCGGCGAGGACGAGACCAATAAGGACGTCCAATCCCGTCTGATGCGTCTGGTGAATAATTCCGGAATCGGCATCAAGGCATCTCTCGTGGAATCCGAGGGAAAAACCGCTTTGACGATGACCTCCGAGGCCACCGGTCTTTCTGCCGGGAAATCAGAGATATTCCGAATTTCTGACGACCGCACCAGCAAGGCCTCCGGAACCGTAGGCTATTTCGGGTTAGACTATGTCAGCCGCGAGGCTGCCAATGCACAGTTTACGCTGAATGGCGAGGAGCGCTCTGCCTCCTCCAACCATTTTACTATAGGGAAACTCTTTGAGGTTCAGCTCAACGGGACGAATGCCGAGGGGGAGGAAGTCCGGATTGGCTTGAAGGCGGATGTCGACTCTCTGGCAGATAATGTTTCTCATCTGGTGGGCGGTTACAATGACTTTATCAAAGCAGCATCCGCATATCTGGAATCTCAATCCGGAAGCGGTCGTCTCGTACAGGAGATGAAAGGGATTGCTTCCTTTTACGAGAATTCCATGGAGTCCGTCGGCGTAAATGTGACCGATGACGGCACGCTGGAGATTGATGATAATCTTTTAAAGGAGGCCGCGCTGCAGTCCGAGGACATATCAGAGACGTTCTCAAGCCTGAAGGATTTCTCCAATGCCCTGTTGCGAAAAAGCGGTCAGGTTTCTCTCAATCCGATGGATTATGTAGACAAAACCATGGTCGCCTACAAAAATCCAAACCCGGGGCACAATTATGTGAGTCCTTATACCACGAGCGCCTACAGCGGAATGCTGTTTAACAGCTATTGCTGATTTTCTGGCATAGCTGATATTGACAATACGAAAGCTCCTCGCCACAGTTTGTTTCTGTGGACGAGGAGCTTTTTATATCACAGTTTATCTATCACACTTCATCGTCTCAATTCCATTTGAACCATCTCCAGCGCAGCCTCGATGACCTTGTCCATATCGTAATATCGGTACTGACCCAGTCTGCCGCCAAAAAGCACATTCTTTTCCTGTGCTGCCAGTTTCTGATATTCAGCCAAAAGCTGATTGTTCTTTTCATCGTTTACCGGATAGTAGGGCTCCTCCCCGGGTTTCCAAGCGGCAGGATATTCTCTGGTAATCACCGTGCCCTTTCCCGTGCCGAACTCAAAATGCTTGTGCTCAATAATCCGGGTATAAGGCACCTGTGCGTCCGTGTAATTCACCACGGCATTCCCCTGATAATTGTCACAATCCGGCAGGCTTTCCTCCTCAAACCGCAGGGAACGCCATTCCAGCGCACCCAAACTGTAGTGGAAATAAGCATCAATCATACCGGTGTAGAGGAGCTTGTCAAAGGTGTCGCCGGTCTGGGGCATCACCTTTTCAATATATTCCTCGCTGGAAATGCCAAGGTGCACCTGCGTACCTTCCAGCAGTTTTTCAATGATGGCTGTGTATCCTCCCACAGGGATACCCTGATAGGGGTCTGTGAAATAATTGTTATCATAGGTGAACCGCACCGGCAGGCGCTTGATGATAAAGCTGGGAAGCTCCCGGCATTCTCTGCCCCACTGTTTTTCGGTGTATCCCTTGACGAGTTTCTCATATACATCCCGCCCCACCAGAGAGAGTGCCTGTTCCTCGAGATTCCGGGGATTCTCCACCCCACACTCAGCCTTCTGCCTCTCGATGATGGTCATTGCCTCCTCCGGTGTCCGAATATTCCACATTCTGCTGAAGGTATTCATATTAAACGGCATATTGTATATTTCATCCTTGTATACCGCTATCGGAGAATTAATATAATGATTAAACTCGGCGAACTGATTCACATATTCCCATATCGCTTTGTTGGAGGTATGAAAAATATGTGCACCGTATTTGTGCACCTGAATCCCGTTCTGCTCCTTTGTGTAAATGTTGCCGCCAATATGGTCGCGTTTCTCTACGCAAAGACATTTCTTTCCCGCTTTTTTCATCTCATATGCAAACACGGCGCTAAAAAGCCCCGTGCCTGCAATCAAATAATCATATCTCATATTTGTTCACCATTCCGGCGTGATTACTTGCCCTTTTTGTTGTTTTTTGCCTTGTACTTTTCAATCTGTACGAAATCATCCATCAGCTCCAGAATCTTATCTCTGCCATTCTGGTTCAGCTTGATATAATACTGCATTACACGATTCTCCAAAAGCTGCGCACCGAGAGAGGTATCTCTCTCCAAAGAAGAAAAATCTACAGGATTCAGGCTGAGTTTGTCACACATTCTGATAACTGTACCATATGCCATGCCCTCTATTCCTCTCTCGAGAGCTGTCACAAGGGTGCTATAAGGAATATTCATTTCCAACGCAAACTGACGTACACTGCGGTATTGTCTTAGGATTTCTTTCTTCAAAATTTCGGCTTTAGTCATATCTTTTTCCTCCATAAAAATTTTAGGTCTACCATGTGCGCTATACACATCTGTATATAGTGTACGATATAACGACATCAATTTCAAGACAAAAGATTGAAATTCAGCATAATTTTGGTGAAATTATAGTTTTTGCGTTTCAATCTAACTCAATATGCCCTAATTGACGTCTTGAAAACGCTAAAATTTAGTCATTTTGTCCTTTTAGAAACAATTTGTGTGTCCTAATCAGTTTATTTCCTTGTACAGAACCTGAACAAATTGGCATAAAGCTCAAGCTGTATCCTAAAATAATTTACCAGGTTTTTCCGGCGGAAATGCACCTTTTTAGCGCGTCCTGAGGCATTCAGGCATCTGCAAAATCCCTCCCAAAGACCCCGGAGATAAATCCGTCCCATTTTCTTATGGCAGAAAAAGATCCATTTGACAGAAAATCCCATCAATATAAACGGCAGATTCCATATCAGCTGCAAAAGCGGCATATTTTTGTAAATTACATAGACACTGTTGGCAGAGGCAAGTGCCGTTTTGCGAGGATTATATCTGGAACCGGTGGAGGCGCTTCCGAAATGGAGCACTTCCGCGCCCGGTTCATAAAGATTCCGGTAGCCGAAAATGTTCGCTCTATAACCGATATCCAAATCCTCCAGATAGGCAAAATGCAATTCATCAAAAAAACCTATCTCGTCAAAAACGCTGCGCCGATAAATTGCCGCGCCTCCGCAGGCGGAAAAAATTTTGACAGGCTTTCCATATGCCTCTGCAGGTTTTCCCTTTCCTCTGGCATACGCCCAGCCAAGAACATTATAGCGGTCCCCGGCATCGTCAATCAGTTCCGGCTTGTCCCACATCAACATCTTTGCGCTGACCGAAAAGATTCTGTCATCCATGTCGATAGCTTGGTAAAGGGTTTTGATAAATCCTGATTTAACCTTTGTGTCATTGTTCAGAAGAATAACATAGGGCGTATCCGCCTCTTGGATACCCACATTTACCGCATGGCAAAATCCCGTGTTTTCTGAGAGACGGATGATGCGTACCTCGGGAAATTCTGTCTCTGCCTGGCAGTCGCTTCCGTCCGAGGAGGCATTGTCTACCACCAGCACCTGAAAGTCCGGCGTGTCAGGCTCCTGCGCCCGGAGGGACTCCAGACAGTCTTTTAAATATTTGATTCCGTTATAATTTGGGATAACAACTGTTATTTGATTCATATTCCCTCCTCCACCGGAAGCCAGAGAATACGATAGCCTTGTTCCCTGATGGCTTTGCACAATTTGAGGCTGAGTGACTTATAATCTGTGTCCGCCGGCAGCAGAGAAACATCAAACACATTCTCCCCGGTTCGGCACTGATATGCCACGCCCGTCACCTGTTGAAACAGCCCATGCAGTTCTTCGCGCACAGCAATACACCGAATATCCACAGCCATCGCATCCTGTGTCAACACCGCCCGGTGCAGCTCTCCGCTGTAATGTGCCGGCAAACCCTCATAAAATACTTTGCCGGACTCATCCATCCTCCCACCGGCAATCTTGCCCCGATGTAGAATGCGACCGCCCACAGCCCCCAAATCCTTTCTGGCACACAGCACACCCGAAGGATATTGCACCTGGTAAAAGCCCAGATGTTTCAAAGTGACAACCCTGCCGTTAAAACCACATTTGTCAATATGTGCCTGCACAGCCCGTTTTCCCGCCTCGTAGGCATAGTCCTTACTGCGGGGATTCTCCGCCGTGGAAGCCGAGTGGCACCGCCAGTGATAGAGCACCTTCGGCACATGACATATGAGTTTCTCCCTCTCCGGATGCGCCGGAATCTCTAATGTTTCCACTGCCCTCAAAACCAAATCATAGTCCTGTGCCCCATCGAACTCCTGTCGGAAACGCAGGCTTTGAATCAACGCCTTCTCCATCACCATAAAATGACAAATATAATTATTGCTTAATATTAAATCGTAATTAAACCGCTCTTTTTGATTTGGTTCAAAGAACTCTGTTGCGGTTTCATCGCACTTGTCCTCATCTGAATACAGCAGTTGCAGTTCCACACCTCTGCCGCGTGCCGCTCGAATAGTTTCCGCCATTTCATAAAGCGCATCCGGCGTGAGGATATCATCGTGATCCAGCAGCCCCACGTAACTGCCCTGCGCATATTCTAAAGCCTGATTGGTGTTCTCAGAGATACCGGCATTTCGGGAAAGTTTTTTGTAACAAATACGGCAGGCAGCATTCATCTCCCCGCAATTTTGCTCTGCATCCAAGTATTCACGCGCTACCTCCAGCACGCTGTCATCCTCCGTGGCATCCGCCAAAATCAGCTGCCAGAAGGGATACGTCTGTGACAATAACGATTCAATCAGCTCCCTGAGAAATTCCGGTTTCGTGCGATAGGTGGGAACCACTATGCTGAAGGTAATTCTTTCGCAACCCTCACTCTGCTCCCACTCATCCGCCTTATGACGCTGTTTCTGGAGTGCCTCCTCTGAAGGGGCCTCATAAACATAGGTTCCCCAACTGCTCCGGGAAAAGCGTTCCCTGACAGCATACCAAGTGCTGCGCAGACCATTGCGCCGGAGATAATATATAGTTTTTCTGAAATTTGCTCCGTTGAATGCGCTCATAATCTGCTCCTATCCGCCTTCAGGACAATAATTATAATAATCTAAATACCTATTATGCAGCAAAAGAAACAGCAAATCCCCGCTTCGATAATTTCAGAAGCAGACAAAGGGATTCGCTGTCCTTCAATTCTATGTATATTCAATAAAAATTACAGCAACGCCTTGATGTCCTCAGTCAATTTGGCATTCTTGGCAGCCGCATCCTCGATGCTGTCACCCTTTACGCCAATATAGAATTTAATCTTAGGCTCGGTTCCGGAGGGACGCGCACAACACCAGTTGTTGTCGGGCAATTCAAAGTACAGCACATTGGACTTCGGCAGCCCTGTGGTGGTCTTTGCGCCAGTCTCCATATCCAGAATCACATCTTCCTGATAATCGCGGAATTTCAAGACCTTCAAATCTCCAAATGCCTTGGGAGGGTTCTTGCGCAGCTTATCCATAATCTCTGTAATCTGCTTTGCGCCGTCAATTCCCTTGAGTGTGATGGTATACTGGCTCTCCTTGAAGTAACCGTACTTCTCATACATCTCCAGCATCATATCCCAGAGAGTCTTGCCATGTTTCTTGCAGAAGGAAGCCACCTCGCACAGGCACATCACTGCAACGATGGCATCTTTGTCTCTCGCGTGGGTTCCTGCCAGACAGCCGTAGGATTCCTCCAGACCAAATACATAGTTATTGCTGCCGGTCTGCTCAAACAGCTTAATCTGCTCGCCGATAAACTTGAATCCGGTCAACACCTCAATGAGTTTCACCCCATAGCTTGCAGTGATGGGGAAGGTCATATTCGTGGTTACAATGGTGGTAACCATTGCGGGATTCTCAGGCATAGTGCCGGTGGCAGCCTTTTCTCTCAAAATATACTCGGCGATGAGCATTCCGGACATATTTCCCGTGAACGCAACGTACTCGCCGGTCTTTGTATCCTTGGCATACACGCCCAGACGGTCTGCGTCGGGGTCAGTGGCCAGCACGATATCCGCATCCTTTTCCTTAGCGAGTTTCAAGGCATAGGTGAAAGCCTTGGGGTCCTCGGGGTTGGGATATTCCAGAGTCGTGAAATCCGGATCCGGATTCTCCTGCTCAGGCACCACATAAACGTTCTTGAACCCCAGCTCCGACAGCACGCGCTGCACAGGCTTATTGCCGGTACCACAGAGCGGAGTGTATACAATCTTGATATCATTCGCCACTTCAGCAATGACATCCGGATGGATAATCTGCTTTTTCAGCTCCACCATGTAAGCATCGTCAATTTCCTTGCCAATCACCTGATAGAGACCTGCCTTGACCGCCTCATCCTTATCCATGGTTTTTAAGCTGTGATAGTCCTTGATATTCAAAACTTCCGTGATAATTTCCTTATCCTTGGGTGCGGTCACCTGAGCGCCGTCCTCCCAGTAAACCTTGTAACCGTTGTACTCAGGAGGATTGTGGCTTGCCGTCACCATGATTCCTGCGGTACATCCCAGTGTGCGCAATGCAAAGGAAAGTTCCGGTGTAGGTCGAAGACTCTCAAAGATATAAGCCTTGATGCCGTTTGCAGCCAGACACAGAGCGGCAACATTGGCAAACTCAGTGGACATACGGCGGTTGTCATATGAAATCGCAACTCCCTTCGCCTGTGTCCCCTGTTTCAGGATGAAATTGGCAAGACCCTGAGTAGCCTTGCGCACCGTGTAAATATTCATGCGGTTGGTACCTGCACCGATGATTCCGCGCATTCCCCCGGTACCGAACTCCAATTCCTTGTAAAAGCGTTCTTCAATCTCCGCTGCATCGTCCTTGATAGACGCAAGTTCCTCCTTTGTCTTCGGGTCAAAATAATCGTCCTCAAGCCAGAACTTATATTCTTCCATGTAACCCATCTGTAAGCCCTCCTCTTTTCTATTTCTGCGGCTGGTCTGCCCCGGCAGCGCCAACCGACTGTGATAGTTGTATTTTACCACACTTTTCCCGTTCTGAAAATCCCTTTTCCAACAACTTTGTTAATAAGGAATCGGCAAGCGGGGTGTCAAGTCTCCTGCGGCGTAAAGCACAGCAGCGCAACCAGCACCGGCATGAGAAGAAGGAAAGGAAAAACATATCTCACAATGGCCGTCGGTCCCAGAAGCATAGTCGCAAAATATGCCAGCGGATAGAGTGCCGTCAATACCTTTTTCCGCTGTCTCATATAGCAATAGGCTGCCGTGCACAGCATCAGGAGCCAGCACCAGAGAGCCGGTTTAAATAAGTTGGAGAGAACCGGATACTTATAATAGCTGTTGTCGCTGAGCAATGATTCCAGCCTTTCCTCCAGCCATGGGAATCTGGAAATATGCTGCATACCGGGCAGCGATTCCTCCGCTGCACTATTGTATGTGTAGAGCAGTCCCATGCGCTCCTCCAACCCCACCCCCAACATTTCCGCGTGGGAGGTATCGTCCAAAAACCAATAACCTCTGGTCAAATCCAGAAAGGCATCTATATATTCGTTGGGATATTTTATGCCAATCCTCAGCCACGCCGAGAGCACCTGCCCCATATCATCCCAGCTTTGCTTTTGGTTAAAATTAACATTCTGGACAGAAGTCTTAATCGTGTCCGCAAGGGGCGGATTATAGTCTGCCCAGCATTCATCTGTCACATAGGTGTCCAGCAGCTCATAGGTGTCCTCATCCAGATTGTCACCCTGCATCCTGCCCACTCTTGCCATGGACTGATAGAGGACACTGTACTTTTCGATTGCGCTGCCCGAATGTGCCTGAAACCCATATTGCAGCCCCAGCAAGGCTCCTTTTCCGCCGGCGAGGAGAATCACCGTCAGCAGCAGCGCCCGGAAACGCTCCTTTTTGGCGCTTAAAAAAATGAAGAGCACTCCGAAAACCGCCATCGCGTACAATGCGTTATTGCGAAAAAGCATCATGAGAATGCCCGACGCCACCCAGAGGACATCCACCATATTTCTTTGTTTTCCCGTTGCAAAAAAAGTTCTCTCCACAAAGAGCAGCATAAAAAGCATGAAAAATGCGCCAAAAAGCACATCCTTGGTAGTGCACATGACGAACACGGAAATTAGGGGAAACAGCCCGAAAAACAAGGCTGTCAGAACGACCGTCCATCTTCTTTTGGTCAGACGATACACCTGAACGCAGGCGTATCCCAGCACAGCAGACACCACCATCTGCTGCAGCAGGCAAAAGCAGGCAAAGCCCGTCTCATAAGACCCCAGTTTCTCACCAAGATTGCGAAACACATAAATCAGCCACGTATGTGCCAAAGGATGGTGATTATTAAAATAATTGGGACCCCACAATGCCTCCAGCGACTGCTTGTGAAAATCGTAGGACATGATTACAGGATAATAAGCAAGCCATACCGGAATCCAACAGAGCCAGATTCCAAGCCAGCTTCCCAAAAATATGTGAGGCAGTTTCCATGTCCTGTGAAGTTTTAAATCCCCGGATGCTTTCCCGGGATGCTCATCCACCGTCGTATTTTGCAATTTTTCTACGCATGCAAATAATTTATCCCCAAAGGGGAGCACTGCCAATCCGATGCAGCAGCCGTGCAGGGTAAGCAACGCTTTGCCCCTCCAGCCCGGTTCCGTATATCCAATCCACTGCAGCTGATAACCCGCCGTCAGTAAGATGCCGAAAATCAGGCTCAACACAGCCGCAGCACGGATGCGTCTGCGGATAGGTCTGTCCATGCCGTCCGCCAGCCATCCCCGCAGGGTATGCCAATATAAACAGGCGAGCCCTGCCCATATACACACTGTCCATATGCTGAAAGAGAACGGGACGCTGATGCGCAGATTCAGCAGATAACTGATTCCATGTGTACCCGCAAACGCTGCCGCCATGCAGAGCGCAATACAGCCGCTCTGTCCCACGTACCGACATACCTTGGGGCAATCCTCTTTATTACAATCATCTTTATTGGCATTTATCTGCTCTCTTTCCATGTATCTCCATCCGCCTTCTATTCTACTCTTTTAACTTTCCTGTCCATTTAATTTCAGGGAAAAATCACTCCTGTCCAGCGAAAAGTTAGGATTGTAATAAGGGTCTCCCATCTCTAGAGCCTTCTTCCATTTTTCCCGGAAACGGGCAGATTCCCTGTTGTAACGCTCCGCCTTCTCTCCACTGTCATCCAGTCCTCTGGAAATGGACTCATAATGGTATAACTCCGCAAAAGGTGTGAATACATTCAAAAGTCCGATTTCCCGAAGTTTCAGGCAAAAGTCCACATCGTTTAAAGACACCGCAAATCCCTCATCCAGACCGCCCACCGATTCGTACAGGCTCTTTTTCACCATCAGGCAGGCTCCTGTGACAGCGCTGACATTCTGCGCATAGCAGAGTCTTCCCATATAACCGAGATTCTGTCTGGACTGCTTATAGTGCGTATGGCCTGCAGTCCGATGGGCTCCCAGCCCAAGAACTACACCTGCGTGCTGGATTGTGCGGTCGCCATAGTAAAGTTTGGCTCCGACTGCACCCACATCCTCGCGCTGGGCGTACATCAAAAGCTCCTCCATCCAGTTTACGGTGATAACCTCCGTATCGTTGTTGAGCAGCAGAATATAATCCCCGGCTGCGTGGGCAACTCCAAGGTTATTCACTGCAGAATAATTAAATTCCCCCTTGTAAACAACAATCGAAATGTTGTCGCTTTCCTCCAGCTCCTTGTAATATTCCCGGATTTCCTCCGACTGACTGTTATTTTCCACGATGATAATCTCGTAATTGTCATAGGTGGATTTATCCCGGATGGAGGTCACACAGCGGCGCAAATCCTCCACATGGTCCTTGTTGGCAATCACAATGCTGATTTTGGGCGTTCCCTTGATTTCATAGCGGATGCGGAAAATCGTCTCGAACGCTCTGGTGCTGA
>CAZUAP010000050.1:0-13715 GCA_964617975.1 uncultured Acetatifactor sp.
TTTCCACGGTGGCTCTGGTCTTTTTGCCGTTGATATTCACACACGCTCCGATACCGCAGTTGTCATGCTCAAATTCTTCCCTGTAGAGCGGAGCCTGTGGTACTTCCTTTTTCACATCAAACATTGTATTTCTCCTTTCCAACCCGCCGCAGTATGCTTGGGGCGCAATTTCCTTGTAACAAGAATGCAGTTTCGCCGCATTCTGCAAGTTGCTTTGCAACTTTTGCTTGGCAACTTTTGCTTTGCAACTTATAGATTCGTATAAAAAAAGTCGCAGAGGAGTTTTCATTCGCTCCTTTGCGACTTTCCATCACTATACACCACTTTTTCTTATTTGTAAATAGCTTTTTTTCTTTAAATTGTCAGATAATTTGACAATTTAAAAATCACGCTCATGTATTCTGATTATTGTTTGAATTGTTCTTGAATTTTACTTTTGTTCCAGCATACAAGGAGTCACCTCATCTTTTATCGCATTCATGCAAGCCCCTCCATTGGATGCTTAATAGCCCCATTCCACAATATTTTTGTCAAACAAATAATTATATTGCAGCATCCGGTAATCCAGCAATTCATTATCCTCTCCACTCCAGGATGAAACATTGCCCTCGCTGTCCACATACCCATTCACCGTGATGATGGGATAATTCTCCCGCTGTTTCTCCAGGAAGGTGAAGTAGGGGGAGAGCGGAAGACCCGCTGTACGAAGCAAGAGTCCTCCCAGATAATTCATGCTGATATCATAATCATCCGCTTCATCGATATCATAATTGGCCCAGATTACAAAGGGCGTTTTATACATATTCAGTTTCTGCTCTGCGGACAGCTGATCCTCATCACCCACAATCGTTCTCGACAGATAGGGCTGATGATCGCCAAACATACAGATGATGACCTTCTCATCCTGCTTTTCAAAATACCCGATTAAATCCTCAAATGCTTCGTCAGAAATCTTAATCAGAGACAGATACTCATCAATCTGGCTTTTCTGCAGTCTGGTCTCCTGCACCTCGTAAGGTCCCTCATTGCCCCAGTAGTAGGCATGGTTTTGCATGGTCAGGTCAAAGATAAACATCTTTTCTCCCGGTTCCCTGTTCTCGTACAGCTCAATCACCTTTTTGTAGGTCTCCGCATCGGACACACCACTGTGAATCTCTTCTGCTCCCTCAAAATTCTTCTTCCACAGACTCTCATCAAAGCCGTAATGTTTATACACATTCTCACGGTTCCAGTTTGACGCGGGCTCCGGATGCATAGAATATGTAGTATAGCCATACTGTTCCATCCAGCTTACCATTGAATTTAACGGCTTTTTGATTCCCTGCTGATAGGGATAATAGTTGGCAGGAAAAAATGCCATACTGCATCCTGTGAACACCTCAAATTCGGAATTGGCAGTGCCGCCTCCCAGCACAGAGGCATTGACATATCCCCTCACCGTGTTATCCTCCAGGGAGTTAAAAAAGGTCAAATTGTCCTGATTCAACTCCAAATCCCCCAGCACACGCAAATCGGAGAAACTCTCATTCATAATCAGAATCACATGAGGCAAGTCCTCCTCCGCAGCCTGCATATCCGAGTCCTGTGCCGCCTGAAGAAGTTCTTCCACCTGTGCCACAGAATACCCTTCCGGTGCTGTGATTCTGCTGTTTTTGATATCCAGACAAGTGGCTACCATATAACCGTCAAAGGAATAAATCAACTCATAGTAAAATCCCGGAAAATCCGTTCCCATAAATCCCGACCGTTCCAGCAAATCTGTGTAAAGCAGCTGATATCCACCATACCAGACCATCCCGGCTGCCACTGCAATCGTGACACCATAGGATGCCAGCCTAGTCACCCAATATTTTCTGCCTCTTGGTCTGAGACGCCGCTTTTGCCTCTCCTGAGCGCCCGCTCCTGTCTGCACGCCGAATACCAGCAACAGGAACGCAATGCCCCATGCCATAGCCAGACATCCGTTGGGCGTCAAATCATAGCTTCCTGCTACCTTTGCCGCTGTGCCTATGGCGGTAAAATCATTCATATGCAGATGAGTTCCTCTGTACATATTTGTAAAATAATTGACGGAATATAGTATTGTCAACACAACATCCATCAATATACCTGTCAACCCCGGCGAATGTGTACAGAGAAGTATCACCAATTCCAGCCCATACATAATCGCCACATTCCACTTCATGGCATTTTCCAGATACATGACCTCATTGAAGGTTACAAGCTCCAGTTGGCGTCCCAGCGCCAGCGGCAGGACAATCAGAATCACAACGCCCACCGCCTTGCGCAGCCACCGATTGTCAGGCAGCCCAAACATCACGCCCAGGGCTGTCAGCAGACATAGCAGAATAATATTTCTTGCCATGGAGGCGGTCATGACATCCTGATATTCATAGCGTGCCACCAGCTGAATATCCGCCAGCTCATCCCCCTGCGTCAAAGTCCGGTTCTCCGAAAGCTTATACGACTTGCTGCACACCCAGACCGTCGGATATTCCCCCACCGAAGAAGGACTGGAGATGATGGAAAGATAATAGGTCTTGTGGGGCGAGAGCTCCAAATCTACTTTTACATCTGTAAAAGCTCCATCGACAATGTCGGAGAATCCCTTTGTTTCCTCATAGAGAATCTCATTGTTCTGGTCAGACACCCTAATCGTAACCGAACCATCCTGTTCGCTCACCTGATTCATCCCCATCAGAAAGCTCAGGGAATGCAGCTGGCTGTACTTGGGTGTAAATGCCTGACAAAAAACCGGAGTTTCATCTGTCACCTGTTCCCCCCAAGAGCCCTCCCCGGTGAGATAATTGGTCACATCCTCCCGCATAATACCGGAACCAAAGAAAAGTCCCAGCTCCACAATCAAAAGCAATATTCCCAGAAATATTCTCACCTTATGGTGGTAAAAACAATCCTTTATCCAATGATACAGACCGGAAGTCAGCTTATTCTCCGCCAGAAAGTTTCTGACAGGAGCCAGCGTTGCCAACATTGCCTTCCGATACTTTTTGAGTTCTTCCAGCGACATATATTTCTCTGTAATCTCCTTATGTTCCTCTTTGTCGCGCAGACGATTCTCCTGACTCTCCGAATAACCCCCGCCCTCATAGGACGCCACCACAGTGTCCAGATAAATCATTTCTGCGCCTGCCTTGTAATAGCACCAGAGAAAATGATCATAATCGGCGCGAATGCGATAGGTGGAATCGTAGGGTTTCTCTCTGCAAAGCTGTGCTGCATAAAAGCAGGACTGATGACAGGGAATATTTCTATAACAGGCGAATCCATCAATCCTTTTCGGAGAGGCTATCAACACATCATTTTTGGCTCCGTAGGTATCCCCATAGAGCACCAGCGGCACATCCCCTGCCACTTTCTCAAGCCGTTCCGCTGCCCGCTCCAGCACCCGCTCATCATACAGCAAATCCCCACAGTTTAAGAAGAGCAAATATTCACCCTCCGCTTTCGCCACCGCCTGATTCATAGCATCATAGATACCTGTATCGGACTCCGTGAAAAGTCTGATGCGCCTGTCTTCGGGAAGTTTCTCCACAGAACCATCTCTGCTTCCCCCATCCTTCACCACAATTTCATAGTCCCCACAGGTCTGGGACAGCACGCTTTGAACTGTCTGATTTAATTTTTCACCGGGGTTTAACGCCACAACAATAATCGAAAATTTCATTTATCAGTACCTCCACTTCACCTTGCAGCATCATACAGATAATAATATTGCAGCATCCTGTACTCCGAAAATTCATTATCCTCGCCGCTCCAGAGGGACAAATCCCCCTCGCTGTCCACATACCCATTCACCGTGATGATGGGATAATTCTCCCGCAGCTCCTCCAGATAGGAAAAATAATCCGAGAGAGGCACACCTGCCGTACGCATCAGCAATCCGCCAAGATAATTCAGACTGATGTCGTAATCATATGCAACCTCCTCCCCCTGAATATCATAGTTTGCCCAGATGACAAAGGGTGTCTTATACAAATTCATCAGCTGCTCCTGCGTCATAGTTTCCGTATCATCCGCCTGCACAATCTGTTTGGAGAGTCCCGGCTGATGGTCCCCGAACATACAGATTATCACTTTTTCATCCTGTGTTTCAAAATACTCCACCAGTTTCTCAAATGCCTCATCCGAAATTTTAATCAGAGAGAGATATTCCTGCAAATCTTCATATCCTCCATGATTCTGTATTGTTACATCAAAGATAAACTGTTTTTCCCCCGGCTGTCTATTCTCATACAACTCAATGATTTTTTTGTAATTCTCCTCATCCGACGCACCATAGTGAATTACTTCTGCATCTGCAAAATCTTCTTTCCACAAGCTGCGGTCAAAACCAAAATACTTGTATACCTCCGCCCTGTTCCAGCTCGTCCTGGGCGCGGGATGCATGGAATAAGTGGTGTAGCCGTATTTCTCAAGCTGGCTGACCATAGAATTGACAGAGCCTCTGAGCACCTGCTGATAAGGATAATAGTTTGCGGGAAAGAATGCCATGCTGCATCCTGTGAGCACCTCAAACTCCGAATTGGCAGTACCGCCTCCCAGCACAGATGCATTTACATATCCCTGCACTGTATTTTCCTGCAGCGAATGCAAAAAAGGCATATTGTCCTCCGTCAGCTCTGCATCTCCCAACACACGCAAATCCGAAAAGCTCTCATTCATAACCAAGATGATATGGGGCAGCTCCTCCGTGGAAACCTCCTGCGTCGTTTCCCCAACGTTCTCAAGAATCTCCCGGACTTTTTCCGCAGAATACCCTTCCGGTGCTGCAATCCGGGAATTTTTAATATCAATGCAGGTTCCTACCAGATAGCCGTTAAAATCAATCAGTCCATAGGAAATTCCCCATGTGTCCGAGTCTGCAAATCCACGCCTTTCCAGAAAATCTGTAGAAAACAGCTGATAACCTCCAAAGCAGGCTATGATGACCGCAAGACCGATGGTAATTCCATAGGATATCAGTTTCCTGAGCCAGAATCTTCCGCCCTGCTCTATCCGTTTCTGTCTTTCCCGTTTCGCGCCGCTTTTACCCATGCCGGTCTGCACGCCGAACACCGCAAACAATACAAATATTCCCCATGCAACAGCCAGCGGGCCGTTCGGCACAAAACTGTAGTTGCCCGCCACTGCCGCCGCCGTTCTCACTGCACTGAAATCATTTATTCTAAGCGGCGTACCTCGAAACAGCGTCAAAAAATAATTTGCAGAATACAGCAGCGTGAGACATGCGTTCGTCAATAGAATTGCAATGACCGTCGAATGGGTACAGAGCAGTACCAGCAATTCCAATATATACATGATGCCGATGTTCCATCTCATGGCAAAAGGCAGATAGCATGTCTCATTATAAGTCAATAATTCCAACTGCCGTCCCAGTACCAGCGGCGCTGCCACCAAAATACCGATTCCCACAGCTCTCCGCAGATTTTTATTGTCAGGCAGTCCAAACATTACACCCAGGGCTGTCAACAGGCAGATGAAAATTGCACTTCCCGCCTTTGCAGCTGTCAAAGCATCCTGATAATGATAACGGGAAACCAACTGTGTATTTTCAAGTGTCTCACCACCGGTCAACGCCCGATTTTCCGGCAATTTATAATCCGTGCTGCAGACGCTCACAGCGGGATACTCCCCCACCGAAGAAGGACTGCCGTTAAGAGAAAGCTCATAGGTTTGTCCTGCGGCAAGCTCCAAATCTACCTTCACGTCCGTAAAAGCCCCATCCGTAATCTCAGAAAATCCAAGGGTTTTCTCGAAAAGAACCTGACCCTCCTTATCCGACACACAAATTTGAACCGTTCCATCCTGCACACTTATATCATCCATGTACATCACAAAGCTAAGCGAGTACAGATGACTGTATTTCGGCACAAACGTCTGCTCAAAAACCGGTGTCTCCTCCGACAGCTGCTCCCCCCAGGAGGCTTCCCCGGTGAGGTAATTCGTCACATCCTCCAACAAGACACCGGAACCCAAGAAAAGTGCCAGCTCCGCAATCAGTAAAATCACACCCACGGCTATCCGTATCCTATGATGATAAATGCAGTCCTTCATCCAATGATAAAATCTCATCTGTCAGTACCCCCACTCAACCGTGTTATCATCAAAGAGATAGTTATATTGCAGCATCCTGTAATCCTGAAAACGTTCCTCCGTACTACTCCAGCCGGAATAGTTGCCTTCTCTATCCACATAACCGTTTGCCGTGATGATTGGATACTCCTCACGCAGCTCTTCCAGATAATCAAAAAAAGGGGACATGGGAATTCCCGCCGTTCTCAGCAGGAGACCGCCAAGATAGTTCAGGCTGATATCATAGTCATCCGCCTCCTGAATGTCATAATTAGCCCAAATGACAAAGGGCGTCTTATATTTATTCAGCATCCTCTCTGAAACCTCATTGCCATCAGTCAAACTTGAATCCACTATCAAATCCGCAACCCACGGCTGATGATCGCCAAACATACAAATAACCACCTTCTCATCCTGCTGTTCAAAATAACTCACCAACTGCGAAAATGCTTCGTCTGATATTTTGACCAGCGAGAGATACTCATTCACTTCATCACTATCTACTTTACCGGCTGTCACCGCATAGGGCGATTCATCCTGTGTATAACCACCATGATTCTGCATCGTTAAATCAAACACGAATAGTCTCTCGCCCGGCTCCCTCTGCTCATAAAGCTCAATGATTTTCTTGTAGGTTTCTTCATCAGACACGCCGCTATGTATCGTCTGCGCATCTGCAAAATCCTGTTTCCAAAGCGTTTTGTCAAAACCATAATAGCTATAGACATTTTTTCTGTTCCAATTCGTCGCACTTTCCGGATGCATAGCGACAGTGGTATATCCGTTCTCCTTCATTTGACTGACCATAGACTCCAACGGACCACGCACAGCCTGTTGATAGGGATAATAATTTGTCGAGAAAAAAGCCATACTACATCCCGTGAACACCTCAAACTCCGAGTTGGCCGTGCCCCCTCCAAATACCGATGTGTTCACATAGCCCTTCACCGTATTCTCCTGCATGGAATGCAAAAAGGGCATATTGTCCTGATTGAGCCCCAAATCCCCGAGCACCTGCAAATCCGCCAGACTCTCGTTCATAATGAGAATTACATGGGGCAGTTCCTCCTCTATAGCGGCAGTATCCTCAGATGCCTGTACCGCTTCCTGAAGGATGTCCTCCACACGCTCCACAGAGTAGCCCTCCGGCACCTCAATATGAGAGTTTTTCACCTCAATGCAGGTGGCTACCAGATAGCCGTCAAAGTAATAGATTAACTCGTAGGACCAACCAAGCATATCCTTGTCTGCAAAGCCAACTCCGTTCAGGAAATCCGTGTAGAGCAGTTGATATCCGCCATACAAAGCGGCACTCACTGCCAGACCTATGGTGACAGCATAGGAGGCCAGTCTTTTCACCCAAACCTTGCGTCTGTCCGTCTGCAATTCTTCCATCGTCCCCGTCTTAAGCCTTTTTGCGGTGCCTGTCTGCGCACCAAATACCACAATCAGCAGCAATATACCCCACGCCAAAGCGAGATGACTGTTGGGTGTCAGATTATAGTCCCCCACCACTCTGGCCGCAGTTTTGATAGCTGTAAAATCATTCATACGCAGGGCGGTTCCTCGATACTTAACCATAAAGTAATTGGCGGAATACAAGATAGTCAGCGCAGCATTGGCCAGCACGATGGATACGCGGGTGGAGTGAGTACACAGCAATACAAGCAACTCCAGCACATACATCATCCCCACGTTCCACTTCATTGCAATGGGCAGATAAAAAGCCTTATCATAAGTCAAAAGCTCCAGCCTGCGCCCCAAGATATAAGGTGCTGCCACCAGTATCACCATTCCGACAGTCCTACGAAGATACCGATTGTCCGGCAGACCGAACATTACTCCCACAGCCGTGAGCAGACAGAGCAAAATTGCATTGCGTGCCCTGGACGCCGTGAGTGCATCCCAATATTGATAGCGGCTAACAAGCTGCTGAGCAACCAGTTCTTCCCCATGGCTCAGGCTCCGGCTCTCCGGGAGGTCGTAATCCCGACTGCACACGCTGAGAGCCGGGTACTCACCCTCAGCAGAGGGTGTGCACGCGATATTCAAATAATAGGTTTTCCCTGCGGAAAGTTTCAGATTGGTCTCCACATCCGTGAATGCACGGTCCGTAATTTCTCCAAAAGTTCTGGTCTCCTCAAAAACCACCTGATGCTCCGCGTCCTCCACGGAGATGACAACCTGTCCATCCCAATGTGTGATACCCGACATATCCATGCGGAAACTCACAGATTGAAGCTGACTATATGCAGGGACAAATTCCTGACAAAACACCGGATTGTCCGCAGTGAAATTTTCTTCCCACGCTCCTTCCCCACTCAGGAAATGAACCTCATCCTCCAACAGGACACCGGTTCCGAAAAACGCCATCAGCTCCACCACAAGCAGCAGCAATGCCGCTGCAATTCTTACTTTATGCTGACAGAGATACCCTTTCAACCTCTGTCCAATGCCAGATAATTTCATTCCAATCCTCATTTCTGCGCATCTCTTCGCGCATCGCATCGTCTGTACTCAAAAAATATCCTTACGCCTGTTCAGTGTCCAAAGGCAGCCTACCGCCATCACCAACAGCACCAGGCACACCGGCCAGCTCACAAACACCGTGTTGACGATAGGAGTGCAGGTCAGGCAGTACACCAGAAGATTTGCCGCCGCATGTACCGCTGCCGCAATCTTAAAGTCCCCGAAATATTCATAGGCATACGCAATGAGGCATCCCATAAGGAAACCGTACATCCCCTGCACATAATTCATATGATAGATGCCGAACAAGGCAGAAGATATCAAAAGTGCCAGCTTGAGATTCATAATTCGTCGCAGGTAATTATGGATAATGCCACGGAACATGAGCTCCTCCGCGATGGGCGAAATCACGCCGTACACAATCAGTCCAAGCAGGAACGGAGCAGAATACTGACTCTCCAGAACCGCCTGATATGCGCCGGAAGAATCTGTTATCCCCGTAAGTTCCAGCAACAGATTTAAGCCCAGCACGGAGCCTACAACCGCCCCTGCAAGCAGCAGGTAGTTCGACCCGTCTTCTCTCCTGAGATGATTCAGTCTGGTTTCCTCTGCGGTCTTTTGAATCCACTGCTTTGCCTCCGGCCATATGGCAATTCCCCCACAGATAAATGCCAGTGCCGTTTTGAGTGCCACCTGAGTCCCCGTGAAACATAATTCATCTTCCTGGACAATCGCAGAATCCCGCACAAACAAAAGGCTGTCAAGAGCCGCCGGCAATGCCATATCATACAGCTTTATACAGAGCAGGTCCACCGCATAAACTACTATACTGCGAACTGCCATGAACAGCAAAAAGGGATACAGCATCACCCATATTTTGCCGAAGGAGAACCCTGTCGCGCTTTCCTTTTTTTCCTCCTCGGTGCCACGCAGCAGAAATTTTTCCAGCTCCTCCACACTGCGCACAATAAAATCGGCTCTGGCCTCCTTCAATTCCTCCATACTGCCAAAGCCGTAGGTAACGCCCACGCTCTCGATGCCGAGGGCTTTTGCCCCCTCCACATCATATTTGCGGTCGCCTATCATGTAAACCTTACTTTTGTCCACAGGCTGCCCGTCAAACAGCTGCCGCAGCGCCTCAGCCACCACTTCATCCTTGTTGGACCTGGTGCCGTCCAGCTCGCTGCCCACCACAACCTTAAAATATTTCCGTATATTAAAATGCTCCAGTATTCTCTCCACAAACACTGTCGCCTTGCTGGATGCCACAGCCATATACATTCCCTTGGAGTTAAGCCTTTGCAGCATCTGCTCCACGCCGTCGTACAGGCGGTTTTCAAATATGCCGGTGTCCTTGAAACGCTCTCGGTATTTTTCCACCGCCTGCCATGCCTGCTCATCGCTCATATTGTAATGATTCTTAAAGCTGTCCTGAAGCGGCGGTCCAATAAAGAATTCCAGCTTGTCGATATCCGGCTCATCTATGCCGAAGGATGCCAAGGCATACTGGGCACAGGTACAAATTCCCACCTTGGAGTCTGTCAATGTTCCGTCCAAATCAAAAAGCAGATATTTTTTCATCAAAAACTCCTTATTTTATCTCCGTCATCCACGGTATTTTCAAATTTTACAATGCGCACGTCATATCCCACTGTATCATTGACCTGCACATGAGCCACCTCGCCCACCTTTTTCCCAAGCAAAGCCTTGCCAAGAGGCGATTCGTTGCTGATTAAGCCCTCCAAGGAATTGCCGCGCACAGTGGTGACAATCTTGTAGGTCTCCTCCGTGCCGTCGTCCAGGAACGCCACCGTCACCGTATTGTTGATGCCGACCTCGTCCGCTGCGGAATCCTCAGAAATGACCTTTGCCGTCTTAATCATCCTCTCCAGATAGCGGATGCGGCTCTCGTTCTGATTCTTCACCTTCTTCGCAGCATGATATTCAAAATTTTCACTCAAATCCCCGTGTGCCCTGGTCTCCTTCACGTCCTCCAGTGCCTTGGGGCGCACCACCAGCTTGCGGTACTCAATTTCTTCCTCCATTTTTTTGATATCACTGGGTGTCAATTCGTCATACATAGTAAGCCTCTTTTCTGCGCACCTCTATGCGCATCTCTATGCGTCCTTTTACATCTGGATGCCGTAAATCACGGCCGCAGAGACAATAATCTGGATAATTGCAAATCGGTACACCGTCTGGGTGTTGGACCAGTCCCAAACCTTGCGGACATGGTCATGCAGCGGTGTCCGGGTATTCTTCAAAATATGAATCTTCAAGAACCGCAGCAGTGCCACCTTCAAAAGCCCCAGCCCTCCGTCCAGAATCAGCACCAGCGCCACAGGAATATAAAGCACCGGACAGCCGCTTTTCAGAATTGCAATGCTGATAAACAAGCCCATCGCCCGGCTTCCCGCATCCCCCATCATCAGCTTGCTGGGAGTTGCATTGTACCAAAGATATCCCAAAATACATACCGCAAAGAGCAAAATCGCATAGGAAAAGCTCTCCGGCCTGTCCTTGATTCGGTCAATGATATAGATGGTCATCAGGGTGATAATCGTCAACGTGCCTGAGAGCCCGTCCACACCGTCGGCACAGTTAGTCACATTCACGGATGCCCAGACCAATATAATGGTCAGCAGCGCAAACACCACCGGATGCAGCGTAAATTTCACATGAAATAACGCCAGCTCCACCACATTGGAGTTGTATTTCAAAAAGGTCATAGCCACCAGAGCCGCCACGCACAAATCCAAAAAGCCTTTCTTGTACTCGCCCCAAGGTGTCTTGGCAGCATCATCCAAAAATCCCGTCATCATACAGATGACAATCAGGATTAAATAGATCGTCAGCTCCGCCTGCAGCGGAATAAACAAAAGTGCCGCTGCCACAAACACCAGCACAAAAATAATGCCTGCTCCCCTAGGTTTCCCCGCAGACAATTTTCCATCATGTGCAAACTCCCTGCCGCCATCCTTAGGCAGATAGGGTGCCAGCTTTGCCGTGGCAAAAACCGTCACGATAAAAGCGAATAAAATTCCCGCAAAAGCGGGCAGACTGCCACTGCCCGCTGAAAATATTGAATAAATCATAGGATTACCTTTCGATTGGAGTTCTGTTGGATTTCACAAGGTTACGCTCGCAAACCCACGCTTTCAGCGCTCATTATATCACATTCGTTTGTTCCGGGCAGAACCTCGAAAAACCTTCGGTTTTCCGAGGTCGCTTCGCTCGCCAAATGAAGTCAAAAGCATCTGCTTGTGCAAGCACAGCATCTGTTTTTGACTTCACTTGGCTCTGCCCTTTGCGCACATTATATCATAAAAATGGGTGGAACGCAATGCTGGTGTCCTTATCGGTATACTCCTCGCGGAGTGTCCGGGAGGCGCGCTCCACAGCCTCATACAGTTCCCCTGCTGACATGCGCAGAGCTCCCGCACCCCAGATAATCTTCTGTTCCAAGGCATCGGACGTTGCCACGGTCACCTGATACTTGGATGCCATCTCGTGAACCGTCCTCTCGATATACTGGTCTGCGGTCTCAGCCTCCTTAGTATAGATTACATGAATATTGTGATACTGCAGCGCACTGCCCGGGTTGCCCTTGACTTTATAAGCATCAAAGACCAGTATCAGTGTTCCCCCGATGCAGCCCTGATAATTGCTCATGATATCCATGAGCCGATCTCTGGCACTGTCAATATTTACCTGAGCCAGACTGCGAAACTCCTCCCACGCAAAAATGATATTGTAGCCGTCCACCAGCAGGCATTGCTCCCTGCGCTCCTGCCCTGCCGCGCTGTTTTTGCCTGTCCATAAGCCCGTGCCTGTTTTGGAGCTGCTCTCATACATCTCCCGGCGGCTGACATGATACCGTCTCCTGCGTTTCGCGTCCTGCTCTCTGCCTCCGTAGGTCTGTCGAAATATGGTTTCTATTTCTTCCTGCGTGATATAGCGCTCCTGCGTTTCACGATTGGAACCTGCTCGGGACTGCACTGCTTGTCGCTCATTTTCCGGCTCATTTTCACGTGCAATCGCATTCTGTCCCTCCACAAGCCGCTTGATTTCCGCAGGTGTCTCCACGTGGGCGTATTCCTCCACCTGATTCCACTCCACCACAAAGCCTGCCCCGTGGGCACAAAACACGGAACCTGTGGGATTGGACAAATCTGCCTCCGGGTCATACCCCGCCTGTTCCATCACTTCCTCCGTGTTGTGACAGGGCTCATATCCATCCAGCACACAGGACAGATGCCCATGACCGTGGGTGTAGGCATTGACCTCCCTCTGGTAATCTCTCATGGCTGCCACCGGTGCCCTGCCCGTCAGGGTACTGCTCGCCCCTGCTGTAACAGGAGTGTCAAAGCGCCCATACATCCGCTGGACATCCGACATGGCTCGCCCCAAAAATTCCGTGGGCAGCTCCAACTCAAAAGAAAACATCGGTTCCAGCAAAACGCTCTCGCAGCGGCGGAGCCCCTGTCGCAACGCCCTATAGGTTGCCTGCCTGAAATCTCCGCCCTCGGTATGCTTTACGTGAGCCCGTCCCGCCACCAACAAGATACGCATATCCGTGATGGGGGAACCCGTGAGCACCCCCACATGTACTTTCTCCTCCAAGTGGGTCAGAATCAGCCTCTGCCAGTTTTTGTCCAGCATATCCTCACTGCACGCACTGGCAAACTGCAGACCGCTGCCCCGCTCTCCGGGCTCCAGCAAAAGCTGCACCTCCGCATAATGCCGCAGCGGCTCAAAGTGACCGATGCCCACCGCAAAGGTTGCAATCGTCTCCTTGTAGACAATACTTCCCGCTCCGAAACCGACCTCTATGTCAAATCGCTCCGCAATCAGTTTCTTCAGCACCTCAATCTGTACTTCTCCCATGACCTGGGCATGAATCTCCCTGCTCTGCTCCTGCCATAGGATATGCAAAAGCGGTTCTTCCTCCTCAAGCTGCTTAAGCTGTCCCAGCACACGCACCGCGTCCTCCCCTTCCGGCAGCTCCACCCGGTAAGTCAGCACCGGTTCCAGCACCGGCAGACCGTTCTCCTCCTCCGCGCCAAGCCCCTGCCCGGCAAAGGTTTTCGTCAGCCCTGTCACGGCACAGATACCGCCTGCGGACACTTCCTCCACGGACTCATAACCAGCTC
>CAZUAP010000051.1:0-13536 GCA_964617975.1 uncultured Acetatifactor sp.
TCCACGGCTATCGCATGGCATTTCAGGAAGTCCTTCCACAGGCTGACATACTGTGCCTTCAAATGTACGCCGTCATGTGTATAATCCGCAATCATATATCCCGTCTCATCGCACACAGCCTGATTTACATCCAGATAAAAAACTGTCTCATTGTCCGCCATCGCTGCGATTCCTTCATTTCTCTCGTCAATCCCCTCACCGGTAACATAGTCCCCCTGTTCCGAGCGTTCGGCTGTGACCTGCATAATGCTCTGCAGATAGATAATCGCATCCGGCTGCAGCTCCCGAAGATGCGCCACACATTCTGCATATTTTCTTAAAAAACTCTCCGCCGTTCCCGTGCCCATGTCATTGATGCCAATCATGAGATAAATCTTGGAAAACTGATGTTGTGAAAGTGCCTCCTCCACGGTCTGCTTTTGCTTTTCCCCCGGCACCTCCACGATTTTGGCGCTGAACAATTTGTGAACCGACAGTCCGGTGGAGGCATAAAAGGTGCTGATTTCCTGAAGTCCCCCATATTCATACAGTCCCACCGTACGGGAATCTCCGATAAAGACAGCATCCTCAAAATAATCATCCTCAACAGTCCAATAGGCTGGGCTCGCCGCGGATTCCCCATCTGATTCTACTTCTGTTTCACCATCTGTTTTTCCGTCTGATGTCGCCCCCGCCGTTTCTTCCGCTGCAGTTTCGCCCGGTCTTTCCGAGGACACCTGCGTCCCTACATCAGAAACTTCTTCCGCACGACCAAACCTCGCATACAACCTCTGCCCTGCATATCCACTCAGAAAAATGCAGCCGAACACCACCAGCAGCACCAGATAGATTCTGTCCTCCGGAATGAAGCGTCGCTTTTTCTGCTTTTTTCCCTTAGATCGTTTCAATTTATTTACCTCTTATAAATCATATTTCTATACGTAATTGCGAAACTCATTTCCATAACGCAGCTTTTGTGCAGTTTTTATCAGAATTTGAAATACATAAAGGGATTATTTCCCTCCACCATGATACGCCAGACGCATACCCAGAACAACACCGCCAGAATCACTGTCACAGGCATACTGTCCTTCCATTTTTGATAAGCTTTGCCCACGAGAGGGGTACAGCCTATAAACCCGAGCGCCAGCAGTACACCATAGCTCCCCAGGGCAATCCTCCAGTCATTTTGCAATACTGCATACTGCTGCACAGTTCCAAACATCCTTCCAAGATAAACCCAGAGTTGATTCACGTCTGTGATGGCGAAAAGCATCCAAGTCACAGGTATCACCAAGCACAGATATAAATGCGGCAGGAGAACCATCTGCTGCCAAATGTTTTTCCCATCTATGGGATGCCGGTCCAGCACCGACTTAATCAGCCGCTCCGCCACGATGATTGCCCATAACACGATACCCCACAGTAGGAAATTCCCTGTACTTCCATGCCACAGGGCGGTCAACGCCCACACAATCAACAGATTTCTCACCGTACAGAGCATTCCGTTCCTGCTGCCGCCCAGCGGAATATATACATAATTTCTAAACCATCGCCCCAGCGTGATATGCCATCTCCGGTAAAATTCTCTCACGGACTTTGCCATGTAGGGCGTTTGAAAATTCTGCGGCAGCGTGAAACCCAGCATGGTGCCAAGCCCCAGTGCCATGAGAGAATATCCGTAAAAGTCAAAATAAATCTTTAAAGAATATGCGTATGCCGCCAGCCACGCCAAGGGTGTGGAGATGCTCTCAAATCCCCTCACCTGAACCTCGTTCCACAAAAGTCCCACTCTGTCCGCCAGCAAAACCTTTGCAATCAGCCCCAAGGTAAAAATCTTCAGTCCATCCTGCACACTGCGCCAGGTCATTTTCCGCCGGCTCAAGGCGGCAGATACCTCCCCGTAATTGACGATGGGCCCGGCGACGAGCTGTGGAAACATCGTCACATAGGCTGCCGTCTTGACAAACGAATGCTCCGCCTCAATATCCCCCCGGTATACATCTATCAGATAAGACAATATCTGGAAGGTGTAGAAACTGATTCCCAAGGGCAATTCCATCCCGGTAATGCCTGCCTTAAACGCAAAAAGCACACCCACATTGCCGATGATTGCAATACTTAATAAAATCCTATGTCTGCCCTTTCCCCCCAGCACACGCCCCACAATATGATTCACCGTGATGGAAATCAATAAAAGTGCCAGATAATGCGGCTCCCCAAGTGCATAAAAAATAAGGCTGCCCGCCAGGAGCGTGATATTTTTATATCTGTCAGGCGTGAGTGCATACAGGATAAAAAATACCGGAAGAAAGCAAAGCAGAAATTCTATACTGCTGAATACCAAAAATAATCACATCTTTCTTTTTTTCTATCCTTTTATAGTATCTTGAAATTCGACACAATACAACAAAATATTTCTTAATTTTCACTAACAAATCGACATAAAGATGTAATAATTATGTAATGTTGCCAGATTCACCATTTTCGTTTAAAATAATGAAAAGAGTTCTGATGAACCATGTAACAGCGGCTGCGCCCGGAAAGGAGACCAGATGAAAGAACAACTCTACACAATTCCCTTAAACGATGCGGTAAATGCTCAGGATGAATGTCCCTTTTGTTTTATAGAGCGCAATATTGAGCAGGACCTTCTGGACTTTGTGTTAGGCAGCGGCTCCTCCTACATGGAGGCGGACATCCGCGACATGACCGACAAAGCCGGATTCTGCCGCAATCATTTTCAAAAAATGTTTGACTATGGCAATACCTTGGGCAACGCATGGATTCTCAAGACACATTATATGCGTATGATAGGCGAGATGAAAAAAGAATTTGCAGATTTTAAACCGGGAAAATCCTCTCTGAAAAGCAGGCTGATGAAGACAGCCGGGGAGGGAAACGCCGTCAGTATGTGGGTGCGTCAAAAGAAAAAATCCTGTTATATCTGCAGCCACTATGCGGAAACCTACGAACGCTACATGGATACCTTCTTTTATCTGTATAAAAATGATGAGGAATTTCGCAGGAAAATTCAGGAGAGCAAGGGTTTCTGTCTGCCTCACTTCGGCGATTTATGCGAGGCGGCGGACACAAAGCTGACCGACCGGGAGAAAGAACAGTTCTATCCCATGGTATTTGAGCTGATGCAAAAGAATATGGAACGCGTGGCAGAGGACGTGTCATGGATGGTGGAGAAATTCGACTATCGCAACAAAGATGCGGACTGGAAAAATTCCAAGGACGCCATCCAGCGCGGCATGCAGAAATTAAAAGGCGGTTATCCCGCTGACCCGGACTACAAGATGCAGAAATAACCGCTTACCGGTAGACAAGTTTTTTCATCATATCCAGATATTCGCAGATTTCACTGTACAGCATCTCTGCCTGAAAGGAGGCGTCCTGAAAACGCTCGGTCATCAGTCCCTTGATGGTGAGGTCCATCATGGTGCGCAGCTTTTCTCCGTCCACGCCCTCAGGCAGCTCCGAATAATCTGCGCGTTTGTATATGTCGTCATAGAAATCCAGCAGTCCGTTCCGTTTCTCTTCCACGGCAATCAGTGCCTCACTGACATTCTCAGCCATGGAGCGGTTCAAAAACTGCTGCATATAAGGGAAACTGCGCATTGCCCGCATATGCGCCGCCTCGACCTGCCTAATCAGTTCAAAAAGTTCCGTCTCATCCGCGGGGACACTGCCAAGCTCCAACGTCATATATCGGACACTATAATCATATACAAAGGTATAGACTCCAAGTTTACTCTCGAAGTAGTGAAATAACAGCCCCTTGCTGATACCCGCCTCACGGACGATGTCATCCGTGCTGGCATGCCGGTATCCGTGCAACGCGAACACCTTCAGCGCAGCATTAATCATCCTGTCCTGTTTTTCCTTCTTCAAGTCGAAAAACTTGCCGTTCATCCGTCTGTACTCCATTCCTGTCCACGCTATCAGCCTCAGACAGTTCTCAGTTTAACACACTCATGATAAGCTTTCAACCTGAAATGCAGTCGCCGGAAAATGAAATTTTTGAAAAATTATACATATTCTCTTTTCATTTTTGCAAAATAGTATTAATATAGAGTTGTGAATCTGATATATACTGGAAAGGAGTTACTCATGGCAAAAAAATTTGGTAAGTTCTTATTGTTCTCTGCAGCAGTCGGCGCTGCCGGTGCTGCCGCCTATTACTATATGCAGAAAAAGGATGCGGCTCTCTTTGACGATGCGGACGAGGATTATGATGATTTCAGCGATGATGCCGAGGATGAAGGCAGCTCCCGCACCTATGTACCCCTGAATCACGAGGAATCCGACGGCGATGCTCCCAAACCCGCCGCTGATGATTCTTTCACCCCTCTCACAGAGAAGGTTTCTCATGTTGTGGAAAACGTGAAGAACGAAGTGAAAGAGAAGGTTGAGGAGTTCTTCGATGAGGACAACTCTGAGGAGGCTGAGAGCTCCGAGGAATTTTTCTCTGATGATGAAACTGCTCCTGCAGAAGAATAGCATCAGAAGAATCATATAAAACAACATACGGAAACGTGCGCCTTCAGGCGCACCATTATAAAAGAAGCGTGGTCACAGCCACGCTTCTTTTAATCTCTCTATTCCATGTCTGATGTCGTCCTCCTCCATAGCTCCAAATCCGAGGAGTACCGTTGCCTGACTCTCGACCGTCTCCACAGAGCTGTCCGAAATACCATAGACCTTCACGCCCTTTGCCGCCGCTCTCTCCAACAGTTGTCTCTCCGTGATATCATCCTTTGCGGTGAGCAGAAGATGCAGCCCTCCATGCTCTCCCGATATCGTGAATTGTTTCTCAAACGGCACAAGCTCCTGCAGCATCAAATCATGTTTTGCCCGATAAATTTTGCGCATCTTGTTCAGATGCCTCTCAAAATATCCGTCTCTTATAAACTCGTTCAGAACTCTCTGGTCGATACGCGAAACTGTGCAGGAATAAAAATAGCAGTTCTCACGGTAAACCTTCAAAAGCTGCCGCGGCAGCACCATATAGCTGACACGAATCGCCGGCGCAATCGCCTTGGAAAAGGTGCCGATATAGATGACCTTTCCATGCTCATCCGAGGACTGCAGGGAGGGAATCGGCTTGCCGCGGTAACGAAACTCACTGTCATAATCATCCTCGATGAGATACCGGTCCGTTCCCCCGTCCGCCCACTTCAAAATCTCTGTTCTTCTTCCAATAGGCATCACCGTTCCCGTCGGGAACTGATGGGAGGGCATCACATAAGCCACTCTGGCATCAGTTTTTTCCAGCTCCGTGACTACCATGCCGTTCTCATCCATAGGGACTGTCGAAACACGGTAAGCGAAGGATTGAAAAATCCGCCATGTTCTCAGGTATGTGGGGTTCTCCATGGCAATCCCCACGTGCCTGCCCAGAATTTTCTCCAGCAGCATCAACAGATAATCATTACCCGCGCCAACGATAATCTGTTCCGGTCCGCAGTTCACCCCTCTGGAGGAATGCAGATACCTGCTGATGGTCAGTCGCAAGTCATAATCTCCCTGGGGCTCCCCTCTTGCAAACAGCTCGCTGTTGCCGTCATTTAGAATATTTTTGTTAATCCGTTTCCATACGCTGAAGGGGAATCCGGACATATCGATGCCATGCAGTGCAAAATCGTAATCCACCGTCTGCTCAGCCTCACCGCTGCTCCCTGTCCCATCCTCAGCGGCGGCTCTCCCCCAGACTTCCTTCTCCTCCTTCACCGTCTGCTGCGGCTCCAGCTGCAAAAGCCCTTCCATCGGGCAGACAAAATACCCCTTATATGGTCTCGCCTCAATATATCCCTCGCTCTGCAGCTGGTCGTAGGCGTAATCTATGGTGCTCCGCGCCACCTGCAGATATTCCGCCAGAGCGCGCGTGGAGGGAAGCCGCTCTCCAGCGAGCAGCTTCCCCTCCCATATTTCACGCCTGATGTGCTCATATATCTGCTCATACAGACATTTATCGCTGTTCAGTTGCAGCCTGATAGTCATATCATACATGGCTGTCTCATACCTTTTCCTAATTGAACCATCATTTGTTCTTCTTTAACTCCGCCAATATTTCTTCCTTCAGGTCACGCGCCTTGTCTTTTGTGCGGACATTGGCACCCGGAGATGTCAGAATTTTGGCAACCAGCTTTCCGGCAGTCTCATAATCCTTAAAACGCATTCCCATCACTGCCAGCAGATAGTTGATGGTCGTCTCATCCATACCGCACATGGGGAAAGTCTCGGTCTGCAATGCCTCCGTAAATCCCTTGTAGGCATTGCGCATATAATTTTCTTCCATGCTGCGGGCTTCCTCCAGCTTTTCCACGGTGGTATCGTGCTGTTCCTCCAGATATTCTACATATCCGCGGTATGTCCACGCCGTCTTCAGACAGATATAAGCCTTCTCACTGTTCTTTGCCCGTTTCACAACCGCATTGGCAAGAGCCAGACTATAGCGCTCCAAAGCCTCCTCATAGGTGTAAGTCTCCCCGCTATATTGATGCAGATGTACCTTTTTACTGATATTCTCCCTGATAAGTTTCGACTGTGAGGAAGTCACCTGTGGGAAAAATCTGCTCAACGCAGCATACCCGCATTGAGGGCAGAGCAGCACATCATACTTCTGCGGGTCAATCCCCTCATGCAGGGGGCGCAAATCCTTATCCGTGCCCAGCATCCTCGCCTTGCCCGTCTTCATCACCTTATTGTTAAATTTTGAATCGCAGACCGGACACACAAATGCTTTGTCATAAACTAACTCGTACTCCTGTATCACGGTTTTTGATTCTGCACTATCTGTTTTCCCATGTCCATCCTGTTTTTGTTCAGGCTCCGCAAAAATATCCACGCCCTCTAACTCATCCAGTCCTAATCCTGACAAACCTGACAACAACCCAGCCATATTATCCCTCCTGTTTTGGCAATATATAAGAACTCTTTAATGATACGATTCGGTTAAATACCAGTGAGTCGGGACGGGAATCCTTCGCATCCACGCAGAAAAATCCCTGTCGTACAAACTGGAATCTGTCATATGCCTTTGCACCCGCAAAAGCCGGCTCCAGAAAGCATTTCTTCACCACCAGAGAATTTGGATTCAGATACAGCTCCCCATCCTCTCCATAGATGGAGCCTGCCTCATCCGCCTTCTCCTCATCAATCAGATTTTCATAGAGACGAATTTCAGCGGACACGGCGGTCTGCGCTGCAACCCAGTGAATCGTCCCCTTCACCTTCCTTCCATCCGGGCTGTTGCCTCCCTTGGAAGCAGGGTCATAAGTACAATGAACCTCCGTGATATTGCCGTCTGCATCCTTGACACATCCCGTACAGGTCACAAAATAAGCATTCATCAGACGCACTTCATTTCCGGGGAACATACGGAAATATTTCTTGGGCGGCTCCTCCATGAAGTCGTCCCTCTCGATATAGAGCTCTCTGCCGAAAGGAATCTCCCTGGTACCCAGAGCCTCCGTCTCCGGATTGTTCACGCCGGTCAGCATCTCCACCTGACCCTCCGGGTAATTGTCAATCACCAGTTTCACAGGGTCGAGGATTGCCATGTATCTGGGAGCCTTTGCCTTCAAATCCTCGCGGATGCAATACTCCAAAGCTGCATAATCCGCAATGGAGTGAGCCTTAGATACGCCGCACATCTCCACAAACATTCTGATGGATTCCGGGGTAAATCCTCTGCGTCTAAGCGCCGCGATGGACACCAGCCTGGGGTCATCCCAGCCATCCACCTTGCCCTCCTGCACCAGTTTCTTGATATATCTTTTTCCCGTCACCACATTTTTCAGATACATCTTCGCCTGCTCAATCTGTCTGGGCGGATTGGGATACTCCAGCTCATTCACCACCCATTCATAGAGGGGTCTGTGATCCTCAAATTCCAATGTGCAGATGGAATGTGTAATTCCCTCTATGGCGTCCTCAATCGGATGAGCGAAATCATACATCGGGTAAATACACCACTTATCTCCGGTATTATGATGGGTCATATGAGCCACGCGGTAAATCACCGGGTCGCGCATATTGATATTCGGAGAAGCCATGTCAATGCGGGCGCGGAGCACCTTCTCGCCGTCCGCATATTTTCCGTCCCGCATCTCCTGAAAGAGTTTCAGATTCTCCTCCACAGAGCGTTCCCGGGCAGGGTCCTCCTTTCCGGGCTCCGTAAAACTTCCCCGGTATTCCTTAATCTGTTCTGCGGTCAGGTCAGACACGTATGCCTTGCCCTTCTTAATCAGCTTCACAGCCGCATCATACATCTGGTCGAAATAGTTCGATGCAAAGAACAGTCTGTCCTCCCAATCAGCACCCAGCCACTTCACATCCTCCTTGATGGATTCCACAAACTCAATATCCTCTTTGGTGGGATTGGTGTCATCAAAGCGCATATTGAACTTGCCGCCATACTCCTTGGCAAGTCCGTAATTCACCAGAATTGCCTTGGCATGGCCTATGTGCAGATAGCCGTTGGGCTCCGGCGGGAAACGCGTGTGTACCGTTTCATACACGCCCTCCGCCAAATCCTTATCAATCTCCTGCTCTATAAAATTCCTGCTTTCCTTCTCTGTTTTTGTTTCCAGGTTCTCGCTCATTGCCGTACATCCTTTCCTATATCTGCAAACTCCTAATGGTGGAACAGGCGAATACCGGTAAATGCCATCACCATCTTATACTTGTTACAGCACTCAATCACCGCATCATCCCTCACAGAACCGCCGGGCTGTGCGATATATTTCACGCCGCTCTTGTGCGCTCTCTCAATATTGTCTGAGAAGGGGAAGAAAGCATCCGAGCCGAGCGTCACATCCTGCATCTTATCCAGCCACGCTCTCTTGTCCTCTCTGGTGAATACCGCGGGCTTTACCTTGAAGGTTTTCTCCCATACACCGTCTGCCAACACGTCCATATACTCGTCACCCATATACACGTCGATGGCATTATCTCTGTCCGCTCTGCCCAGACCATCCACAAACTGAAGTCCCATCACCTGAGGAGACTGGCGCAGGAACCAGTTATCTGCCTTCTGTCCGGCAAGTCTGGTACAATGAATACGTGACTGCTGCCCGGCACCAATGCCGATTGCCTGACCGCCCTTCACGTAGCATACGGAGTTAGACTGCGTATATTTCAAGGTAATCAGCGCTATCTTCATATCAATCAGTGCGGACTCCGGAATCTCCTTGTTGTCCGTGACAATGTTAGAGAGAAGGTCGCCATTGATATCCAATTCATTTCTTCCCTGTTCAAAGGTGATGCCGTAGACCTGTTTCTTTTCCACGGCTGCAGGCACATAGGAGGGGTCAATCTGAATCACATTGTAGCCGCCCTTCTTTTTCGCCTTCAGGAGTGCCAGTGCCTCATCCGTATATCCGGGAGCGATAACTCCGTCGGATACCTCGCGCTTAATCAGCTTGGCGGTATCGACATCACACACATCGGACAGAGCGATAAAATCACCGAAGGAGGACATTCTGTCCGCGCCTCTCGCCCGTGCATAGGCACATGCCAGCGGAGAAAGCTCGCCGAGGTCATACACCCAGTAAATCTTAGCCAAGGTCTCGTCCAACGGAAGTCCCACTGCTGCTCCGGCAGGTGACACGTGCTTGAAAGAAGTTGCCGCCGGAAGACCCGTGGCCTCCTTCAGCTCCTTCACCAGCTGCCAGCCGTTGAAGGCGTCCAGAAAATTGATATATCCGGGCTTGCCATTCAGGACAGTCACCGGGAGTTCGCTGCCATCCTCCATGTAGATGCGGGAGGGCTTTTGGTTAGGGTTACATCCATATTTCAGTTCCATTTCGTTCATAAACTTTTCTCCTTATGAATTCTTATTCATTATGAATTTTTATTCATTATTCTGGTGCGGTATACTCCTGTCTCGATATCAATGTACCGTACAAAGAGTGACACCTTATTATCCTCATTCAGGCTGTTCCAGAGCATATCCGTAAACGCGTCCATATCATCCGGGACAGACACTTCCTTGGGCTCGCCGTAAAAACTCGGAAGGGGATTGCCGTCATGCATATAGGTATGGATAAACCGTCCCTCCCCCGCCTTGGGATTGTCGTAGGTATAAGTATAGCGGTTGCAGCAGTCCGGATCGCCGTTATTGCTCTTAAGGATGGACATGGCATAATCATATTTCCCGTTTTCCACATGCAGCACACCGGAAATTCTGGGGGTGAAATTGGGGCCGTCCGGCTCAAACTCACGCACTCTCAACGACTGTTCAAAGGTCTTGCCCGCCTTCAGTCCATCGTATATGGTGTCCGTCTGGTCACCGTTTGTGACAATCGTGTCTTTTCCAAGGACTCTCACCGGCGCATAAATAATCAGGCTGGGGTCCTCCAGCTTTGAAGGGTCATATGCCTGCGTCCGGATGCCCTCATCCTCCGTCACAAACACGCGGTTGCGGCTGTTGGCACTCCGTCCCATGATAAAGTAAGCTGTCACGGCATATTTTCCGTCAGCGGAACGTCCAATTACAATCCCTCTGCCGGGATAAGCATTTCCCTTCAATTCCTGTTCCAATGATATCATCAATTCATCCTCCTTCATTTATTTCACATAACGCTCCTCAAATTGGCTTTCGGGCATCGGTTTATCAAAATAATATCCTTGGATATATTTAACCTTCATCCCCTGCAAAACCTTGTATTGCGCACTCCCCTCAATTCCTTCCACACATACGCTCACGCCTATGGTCTCTGCCAATTCAGCCACCATCTTGATAAAGGACTGGGAGTAGGCATCCTCCGCCAGTTCCCTCACAAAACTCTGGTCCACCTTGATGACGTCGAAAGGTATCTCCCGGATGTAATTCAGAGAGGAATATCCTGTGCCAAAATCATCCAGAGCAATCGAGACTCCCAATTTCTTAATGCGTTCCAGAATCTTCTTCATACGCTCCATGTCGTTGATTGCCAGACTCTCGGTAACCTCCAGCGTAAGATTCTCAGGTCTTAACCCCGTCTCCTTTAAGGTGGAATCCACAATTTCCACGATGTTATTCTGCAAAAGCTGGACAACGGACAGATTCACATTGACTTTGTACTCAGGATGCCCAGAGACATTCCACTTCCTGCAGTAACGGCACGCCTCCGTCAAAACATAATTTCCTATGGGGTTAATCAGACCCAGGTACTCTGCCAGAGGTATGAACTCTGACGGTGTGACAAATCCCTGTCTGGCGCTGTTCCAGCGAAGCAGTGCCTCCGCGCCTGCGCACTCTGGCTTGTCGCCCTGTATATTGATAATCGGCTGGAAATATACCTCGAATTCCCTGCATCCGTCCGCCGTGGCATCCCGCATATTTTTTTCCATGTCGAGACGTTTCCCCGACTCTGCGTATAGACTGTCGCTGTATCTGACCATACGGTTTTTGCCGCCCTTTTTTGCCGCATACATGGCGATATCCGCCTTTTGAATCAAGCCATCCACCGTATCTCCGGCATCTGGAAATGTGACGATACCTATGCTGGCAGTGCAATAATAATCTGCGTTCTTCAGATACCATGGCTTGCTGAAAATCCCCCGGACTTCCTCCAAAATGGCATCCAGTTTCCGATAGGACGCCGGCGATATCACAACGACAAACTCATCTCCGCCCATGCGGTAGCAGCTTCCCTCAAGGCCGTCGACATGCTGCAGGTATTGAGAGATATCCTTCAGCAGCACATCTCCGTACTGATGACCAAGTCCGTCATTGATATGTTTAAAATCATCCAAATCCAAGTAGAGAATGGCACCGGTCTCATGATTTTTCTTCGCCTCGTCAATCTGACGCGCCAAATCGCGCTCGCAGCACATTCGATTGTAAAGACCTGTGAGGAAATCCGTGTACGCCTGCTGTTCAATTTTTCTCTGGTACAGCTTGCGGTCCGTAATATCGTAAAAGGAATACAGCACGGCACTCTTGCCATCCACCCAGGCAATCTCCTTTTGGGTCATCTCATACCAATGTGCTACGCCCTCGTGAAAGAACTCTGAATGACCCTTCTCTTTGCTGTTCTTAAGATTGTTCTCCACCAGACGGTCAAGGCTCTGATTATGCAGCTCTGCCGCAAAAGTATTTCGCAGCTTGCGATTGCCAAAAAGCATATTGCCCGTCTTTTTATCCGTCACATATATGGCGCAGCCCACGTTGTCCAAGATGGCTTCCAATGCGGCATACGAACCCGCCAGCGAATTTTTCTGAATCCGTCTGGTCAGGATACTCTGCAATACCTTCACCGCATCGGCAGTAAATTTCACTTCGGACGCTTCCCAGTTGTGGTGATTCTCGCGATATTCCACCGCCAGCACCATACTCCCACCGCTCTCCTGCCGCAAAATGGGAAATACCATGATTGCCTGCCAGCCATAGTGATTCGCCTCCCACATATGTTCACCCGGTATACTTCCGCTGGAGAATACCAGGGGCTTGTCCGTCTGAAACATCGTGCAGGCATCCAGTCCCTCCGTCCGGTCAAAAGGCGATATCACTCCTCGGTTACACCACTGACCCAGCACATTCATGTTCCTCTCATCGCTGTTCAGCTGAAAGATACCCGCGAATTCCGCCTGCAGATGCTGTCCCAGAATCCCCAGCCATCTCTCCAGCACAAGTTCTATCTGATCATCACTGTCCAAAAGCTGGACAATGCCCGTGGTCGCCTCCACACGCTGCACCGTCCTGGTCATCTCCTGCTGTGCCAAAAGGCTCCTCTTGCTGGTCATCTCTGCGCTGAGACAGGACACCCGGTTCTCAAAGACTACCATCGCTATATCTCTCAGCAAATCCAATATCTCCGAAAAGCTCTCCTCATCCCGGTCTGAACAATCCAGCACCATACCGTAGAGCATCACCCTGTTCTCCACACGGATTGCCAGAGCAGCCACCCGTCCCCCGGGGAACTGTTCGACCGCCAAATCTTCCAGTGAATCATTCTCCACCCGCTCCAGAGCTCTCTTTGCATAGGCGGAATCTCTCAGGGACTTCCAATCCTCCCGGGACATGGTGCCAATCAGTCCTGCCTCAGCATAGGACATCTGGGTTATCGCATTTCCCTCTTTGTCCAGACAGTAGGCACACACCCCCGCAACCTGGCAGAACTCATTTTGTATAAGCTGTAATTTCTCCTGGTTAATCAATTCATGAAATGATATGCTCTGCACGATAGGCCTCCAAACACTAGTATTTCTGCCACAGGCAAAACTCGGACACTATTGTATATATACTACCACATTTGTAACGTATTGTGCAATCTTAATCATAAAAAAAGAGAGTCCCGGTAAATATGATATCACTCCATCGGAACTCTCCTTGTGTATTTATTTATTTAGTTGATTCAAAATTACTCGTCCACACTGTAGTTGGGTGCCTCTTTGGTGATGTGGATATCATGAGGATGGCTTTCCTTCAGAGATGCTGCGGAAATCTTCACAAATCTGCCTGTCTCCCTCAAAGTCTCGATATCAGGCGCACCGCAGTAACCCATGCCGGAGCGTAGACCGCCCATAAGCTGAAATACCGTGTCCTCCACGCTGCCCTTG
>CAZUAP010000052.1:0-13357 GCA_964617975.1 uncultured Acetatifactor sp.
CACGATCGCCGAGAATCTGCGCTGGGGAAACGAGGATGCGACACAGCAGGAATTGGAGCAGGCTGCCGGGATTGCCGCGGCGGACAGCTTTATTCAAGATTTGCCCAATGGATACGAGACGGAGCTCGGACAGGGCGGCGTAAATCTCTCCGGCGGTCAGAAACAGCGTCTGTGCATCGCCCGCGCCCTCCTGAAAAAGCCTAGGATTTTGATTCTGGACGACTCCACCAGCGCCGTAGATACCGCCACCGAGAGCTCCATCCGCAAGGCGCTGCATCAGTATATGCCGCAAATTACCAAAATCATCATCGCGCAGCGGATTACCTCCGTGGTGGATGCCGACGAGATTGTTGTGCTCGACGGCGGAAGAATTGTGGGATGCGGAAAGCATTCACAGCTTATGGAAGACTGCCTGCCCTACCGTGAAATCTACTATTCCCAGAAGGACAAGGAGGAGCAGAAACATGAATGAACAACAGGCAATGCGCTTGAAAGCAAAATACGGCGGCAATGTTGCTGTCACCGCCAACAAAAAAGAAATTTCCGTCGGTCCCCGGGGCCGGAACCGTGCCATGATGAGCGGTGCGATGGCGAGCAGCGGAAAGCCCAAATCACTGGCGCAGACTGTCTCGCGCCTGCTGCGCTACCTGTCCCGGGAGCGGCTGCTCATGGCGGTTGCCTTGGGCTGCGCCATCATCCACACTGTCGCAAACCTTGCCTCCTCCTATATGCTGCGTCCTATCATGAATCGTTTTCTTTATTATGATGCCGAAAGCGCTTCCATCGCCCCAAGGATGTCCGGTCTGTTCAAAGGGCTTGCCCTGATGGCGTGCGTCTATGCCACAGCTATCCTGACACAGTGGCTGCAGCAGCGTCTGATGCTGACCGTATCCCAGCGTTCCCTGCGGAGGATGCGTCAGGAACTTTTTGACAAGCTGCAGACGCTTCCCATCCGGTATTTTGACACCCATGCCGCCGGAGATTTGATGAGCCGTTTCAGCAACGACGTGGACGCTGTGGGAGAAATGTTGAACACCACCCTGATTCAAATGATTTCTGGTCTGATTACCATTGTGGGCACCGTGATTTTGATGCTTTATACCAATTTGATTTTGGGTGCCATCACCATCGTTATGACGCCTGTCCTGACTCTGGTCAGCAGGCAGATTATCAAAAGCGGGCGAAATGCCTACCGGACACATCAGCAGACTCTGGGAATGTTAAATGGATTCGCGGAGGAAACCATCTCCGGTCAGAAGGTTGTGAAGGTGTTTAACCATGAGCAGACGGCTCAGGAGGAATTCTCCTATTTGAACAAGGCTTTATGCGAGGCGCAGATTAATGCCCAGTTTCGCTCCAGTATCATGGGACCTATCACCCATCAGCTCTGCAATCTCACTTATGCGCTGACTGCCAGCATCGGAGGGATTCTGGTGGTGACGAGAGGCTTTGACATCGGCGGACTGACTGTTTCCCTGAATTATACCAGACATTTCAACCGCCCCATCAATGAGATATCCATGCAGATGAATACCGTATTCTCCGCCCTCGCCGGTGCGGAGCGGGTCTTTGACATACTGGATGAACAACCGGAAACACTTGATTCAAAAACTCTTGATTCAGGAACAATTCCCGCAAGCCGTCTGGAGGGATATGTCGTTTTAGACCATGTGAATTTCGGATATGAACCGGGGATTCCGGTACTTCATGACATTTCTCTCTACGCTAAGCCGGGACAAAAAATCGCTTTTGTAGGCTCCACGGGGGCAGGCAAAACCACCGTGACCAACCTGCTCTCCCGATTTTATGACATTGAGAGCGGCGCAATCACCATAGACGGCATACCATTGGAAAAGATTGACAGGGGATTTCTCAGAAGTAATATCGCCATGGTTCTGCAGGATACGCACCTTTTCACCGGAACCGTGCGGGAGAACATCCGATACGGCAGGCTGGATGCCACCGATGCGGAGGTGGAGGCAGCCGCCAGAGCGGCATCCGCCCATTCGTTTATCACAAATCTGGAAAACGGTTATGACACGATTCTGGAACACGACGGCGCCAACCTTTCCCAAGGTCAGCGCCAACTGTTAAACATCGCGCGGGCTGCCATCAGCAAGGCGCCCATCTTGATTCTGGACGAAGCGACCAGCTCCGTGGACACCCGAACGGAACGCCAGATTGAAGAAGGCATGGATGCCCTGATGAGAGACCGCACTACCTTCGTGATAGCCCACCGCCTCTCCACCGTGCGCAAGGCGAATGCCATCATGGTGCTGGACCATGGACGCATCATCGAGCGCGGCAGCCATAGCGAGCTTCTGGCACAGGGCGGGCGGTATGCCGATTTATATCTGGAAATTGCCCAGTTAGATTAATTTTTTGCCTGAGAATCAGATTGCTTGCGAAGCAGGGCAAAGCAAATCAGGAAGAAAATAATGCCATATACCGTCGTTATGGGGGTGGCAAGACCTACCATCGTCAGAGACGCCCCCGGCAGTTTCGACATCATAATCGACACCGGAATGCGGACGCAGAAGGCAGAAGTAATTCCCTGTATCATCACGGGAATACTCTTGCCGCATCCGTTAAAGTATCCGATACTGCTGAACAGAATGCACGTCAGGATACATTCCACCGAAAATCCTCTCAGATAATCTGCACTCTGTGTGATGACCTCCGCATCTCTTGTGAACAGGGAGGACAGCAGACCTCCGCCGAAGAAACCGAACAGAAAGATAACGATACCCACGGAACACCCCACGCCCATGGCGGTAAAGAATCCCTGTTTTGCACGTTTCTTTTGTCCTGCTCCGATATTTTGTGCCACGAAGGCAGAAACACTCTGCATGACGGAGGAGGGCACCAGCATGATGAAGGACACAATCTTTTGTGCCACGCCATATCCGGCGGACTGCACCAAACCCATATTGTTGATGATAGTGTTAATCACCAGAAAAGAAATCTGTACGGTGGTCTCCTGCAGCGCAATCGGCACACCTACATTCAGGATTCTCTTTAGTTCGCCCGGATAGATACGGCACTGTTTTCCAGAGAAGGAAATCGGCAGTTTCTGCCGTCTCAACACCCATACAGAGGCAACGACCGAAACCAACTGCGCCAGCACGGTAGCCAGAGCCGCCCCTGCCACATCCATGCGAAACACCGCCACAAAGAGTAAATCACAGATAATGTTCACAACGCAGGCAATCCCCACAAAGATAAAGGGCAGATTGGCATTTCCCACTCCGCGCAGCACACCGCTGATGACATTGTAGGCAATGATAATCAGAATACCGGCGGAACAAATTCTTACATAAGTAACCGCTTTCTCAAAGGATGCCTCGGGCACCTGCAGCAGACTCATCATATTGCCTGCAAACAATTCCAAAAGGACTGTGAGCACAACGCCGATAATCAAAAACATTATGATGGTGGTTCCCACTGCATTTCCTGCTTCCTTAGGTTTCTGTTCCCCTATGTGCTGTCCGATAATGACCGTGGCACCCATGGCAAGGCTGGTGATGATAAAGGTCACCATCTGCATAAAGGAGCTGCCCGTCCCAACCGCGGAGATACTGCTGGCATCTCCAAACTGTCCGACCACAAGCAAATCGACGGCGCCATAGGCTGCCTGCAGAATCAGCGCTCCCAGCACCGGTATCGCAAATCGTATCAGGGAACCGGCTACCGGTCCTTCTGTAAATGAATTTTCTTTCTTTTGATTTACCTTTTGACTCATAACTTTTTATCCTGTTCCTGTCTTTTCAACATATTTTGTAACTACTATTTTGTTTCCTCACTCCCGGGGATGCTCCTCGAGCCAGCGCATGGCGGTGTAGGCATAGACCGCGCTGCCTCCCGCCAGAACGTTTTCATCGAACTTCACCTTGGGATGATGCTGTGGATAGAGATATCCCTTCTCCGGCTGTCCTGCCGCCAGTGCCAGCATGATGGATGGCACCTCCTGGCTGACATAGGCGAAATCCTCCGACCCCGCCGCACCGGAGGCCTGTCCGCCCGTACTCATGGCTTTCAGCTGTGCAACAGAAAATGCCTTATTCTCACCCAGCAATTCCTTCACATACCTTTCCGCACACTCGCACAGCTCCCTGTCATTGACCAGCGTGGGGCAGCCGTTTCCGAATACAACCTCTGCCTCCGCGCGGAAAGCTCCGGCGATTCCCTGTGAAATCCGAACCAGCCGCTCCTTCAAAAAAGACCGTGTATCCTCATCAAACGTGCGGATGGTTCCCCCCATGACCACCGAATCCGGAATCACATTGGCTGCAATTCCGGCATTCATGGTTCCGATGGTGAGCACGCTGCGCTCGTCCATCGCCAGCTCTCTTGCATGAATCTCCTGAAGAGCAATCAAGATATGGGCGGCGGCATTGAGAGGGTCCACACCGGTGTTCGGCATGGAGCCGTGGCAGCCCTTTCCCCTCACCCGTATCTCGAAATAATCCGCAGCCGGCGCACTGACACCCGGCGAAGAAACCACCACTGTACCCGGTTCAAAGGGCATTCCCGCCATCACATGAATCATCAGCGCCCCATCCACATCAGGATTATGCAAAAGCCCTGCCTCAATCATATCACGAGAACCCTCAAAGATTTCCTCCGCCGGCTGAAACATAAGTTTCACTGTCCCGGCTATCTCACCTTCGTGCTCCTTCAACAGCTTTGCGGCTCCTAACAGCATGGCAGTGTGCATATCATGTCCGCAGGCGTGCATACAGCCGTTGTCAGCCGCAAAGTCCACCTCCGCCTCCTCCGTTATCGGGAGCGCGTCCATATCCCCCCTAATCAAGAATACCCTGCCGGGCTTTTTGCCGCCGGCCAAAGCCACAAGACCCGCTTTTCCGCATTCCACAGGCTCATATCCCATGCTCTGCAGTTCTTTTTTCACAAACCGAAGCGTGGCTTTTAAATCAAAGCCTGTCTCCGCGTGAGAATGCAGATATCTTCTGTGGGAAACCAAGGTTTCCTGAAGTGTCTCCGCCTCTTTATTGAATTGAATCACGTCCATCCGCATCTGTCCTTTCGATATTTACAAATTTCTCTATTACCTTTTGAAGCCTTTCCAAATCTATAGGTTTGGAAATATGCCCATTCATTCCCGCCTCCATCGCTTTCTGAACATCATCCGCAAACGCATCCGCCGTCATAGCCACAATCGGAATGGTCTCCAAATCCTTCCGCCCAATTTTACGGATACGGGAAGCCGCCTCATATCCGTTCATCACGGGCATCTGGATATCCATGAAAATCATGGTGTAGTAACCCGCCGGCTGTGCCGAAACCATCTTCACGGCCTCCTGCCCGTCGACTGCCTTATCCACCTCAAGACCGATGGCTTGCAGCAGCGTTTCCGCGACCTCGATATTCAACTCGTTGTCTTCCACCAAAAGCACACGTTTTCCGGCATAATCCTTGTTCCGGAAGGCTTCCAGCTGTGCCTGACCATCCTCATTGCGATGAATTTCCAAATCTTCCCTTGGCATATGCAAATCATCCTGCGCGGTATTGTTGATTTTCAGATAAACGGTCACCGTGAATCTGCTGCCTTTTCCGACCTCGCTCTCCACCCGGATATCTCCGCCCATCATCTTGGCAATATTTAAGGCAATGGGCATGCCGAGCCCTACGCCCTCTATGCGTGAAGTTCTGGAATCCGATGCCCGGGCGAAGGGCTCAAAAATCTGTTCCAGGAACTCCTTATCCATGCCGATGCCGGAATCCGTGAATACAAATTCATAGCATGCCCTGCCTGCGGCATCCTTATTCTTCTCCCGGATATCCAGAGAGATGGTGCCGCCCTCCGGCGTAAACTTGACAGCATTTCCCAGAACATTATTAAATATCTGTTGAAGTCTCTGGTCATCACCGATGACATTCTCGTGCTCCATCGCCTTGATATTGACCTTAAACTCCTGTTTCTTCTCCTCCATCTGAACCTGAAACAAGGTTATCAGACTTTGAATGGAATCAGACAGATTAAATTCCACTTCGCTCAAGGTAATCTTACCGCTCTCAATCTTGGACATATCCAGAACGCTGTTAATCAGTCCCAAGAGATGCCTGCCGGAGAGTGTGATTTTGTTCAGAGCGTCCAGAACCCTCTCCTTATCATCAATGTGCATCGCCGCAATCGCCGTCATACCCAAAATGGCGTTCAGCGGAGTGCGGATGTCATGCGACATACGGGATAAGAAATCGCTCTTGGCGCGGTTTGCCGCCTCCGCCCGCTGAGCCGAAAGCGTCAAAAGCTCCCTCTGTTCCGCCTCCCGGCGCAGCGTATTCTCGATGCTGCGGACCGACAGCGTGGCACTGACCGGGCTGCCCGCCTCCCTCTCCACCACGGTGATGGTCAGGGTGCTGTTTTCGCGGACGCCGTTGTTCCCACGGTATTGGCATCTGGTCTCAATACAATCCTGCTGCGCCAGTTCCTTCCGGATATTGTCCAGACTCAAAAACCGCATCACTTCCTCCTGCTCGTCACTCTGCAGGGTTCCATCTTTAAAAAGTCGTGCAAGTCCCTCCTGAAATCTGCCCTTTTTCTTTCTGCCGATGTTCTGCGGATAGACAATCTGGAAGGTATCCTTTACCAAATCCACATAACACACCTCACGGTATGCCAGCATGGTGCTGCGCATGGTCTTTTCATAAATCTGCGTCGTGTGGAATGTGGACTGCTGTTCCTCCCGCAGCGCCTGATTCTTTTTCTCTCCCCGATAGTCCCTCACAGCCAGATAGGAAATCAGCAGGAAACCAAGGACAAAGATCACTCCCAGCACATAGTAGGCAGTGTGAATCCTGCCGATGGCGTTTTTCCGTGGAATGGTAAGAATAATGGTCCAGCCGTTCTGAAGGCGCTGCACATAGGCACTCCGCTCGCTGCCTAGGGCATCCACGTAGCTTGCCAGATACCAGAAAGAACTGCTGTCATCCGCCTCCTCCAATATGTGGTATGCAAACTGCTGCAGCTCATCATAAGAGTCATACACTTCCGTCTCGTAATAAATCACCGTGCCTTTGCCGTCACACAGATAGTAGGCTGCATCGTCCGGCATTTGCAGCGAATCCCTGCCGGTATGGTAATCATCAAAAAAGACGTCGAAGGCAACCATACTCTCCGAGTGATCAGCCTTTTTCGCCAATGTGATAATCGTCTCACCGGTAAAGGGATCTGGATAGGCGTCCGTAACATAGATTTCTCCATCGGCATCCATAGCACCCTGATACCATTCGGTTGCTCGATAATCATAGGTGTCATCTGCATTTTCGTCTTCATCGTCCTCATTTAAATTCAGACCGTTGGAGATAATATTGCCATCCACAAATCCTGTGGCGCGGACATCAATGCCGGAATGCAATTCATCGAACCCTCCGAAATAAACGGACAAGCCCGACTGTATCCGGGCGATGGTGGCACCCTCCTGCTCCCTCTCATCCACATAGTTCGCGCACAGTGTCAGCAGATTTTTGTATGTATTAAGCACGTCCTCCTCCTCTGCCGCATAATTACTCAAGAGGAGCACACTCATCTCCTTTTCGTGACTTATCAGATGCTGCCGTATAATGAAAATGCCCACCAGCATCACAATCACAAAAGTCAGCAATATAAGCAGATTACTCAGTACACTGTGCCTCAGTCTTGTCTCATTTTCTCTGGTCATAAATACTTACCATCCCCTCATCCATAAGAACAGCTGTATTCCCTAATGATAAAAATCTTCCTGAAACTCCTCATCATAAAAGAGCTTCGGGAAGATTCAATCCATCAACTGACAGTCTCAATCAGATTATACTCCGAGAGCAGTTTCGCCAACAGTCGGAAATAAGGCACGTGGGAGCGGTTCCATGTCTCAACACCCTTGATATACTCCAGACTAAGCAGTGCCTCCTCACCATCTTTGTCCTTAAACCGAATATGAATCAGCGAAAGGATTCCCTGCTTTGTCAACTGCTCATACAGCGTAGGGCTTGAATTTTCAAAACGTTTGACATTGTCTATCACCGCCACACCCGTGTCGTCATATCGCTTTAACAGAGCCGGAGCTGTCAGATAATCTCTGGTAGCCTCAATCACTTCATTGGAAAGTCTACCGGAACCGGCAACACCCACCAGACGGTAAGGACGCCCTGCATACAACATAACTCTCTGAATATTCAGGTTCAGAGCTACATCATCCAGCAGTTTATCCAGCGGATAATTTTCTCCTGTATACACTCTGTCCATCATGGTGCAGACCAGCTCCGCCGGAGTCATATTGCCTCGGCTGTTCAAAGTGTTCACCGACATCTTGGTATTTCTGAGCTGCTCCAAGCTGCCATGCTTTTCACAATCGTAAATGATATATCGGTTGCGTCCCTTTTCCTTTGCCCTGTAAAGAGCACTGTCCGCAAGGAAAAACAAATCCTCGTAATTGTCCGCATCCTTGGGATAGGCGGCACAGCCGATGGAAAGCGTGATGGAGATGTCCTCATCATCCTTCTTCAAAAAGCTGGAAGCAACGCTGCTCTTGATACTTCTGAGCCGCTCACGCATATTTTCCATATCGTAGGCATTGTAAAAGATTACCAGGAATTCATCGCCGCCGAATCTGCCCACAAGCCCTTCATCCCTGACCTCCTTCTCTATGACGGAGGCGACCCTTTTGAGCACCTCGTCTCCCATCATATGCCCATACGTATCATTGACCTTCTTAAAATAGTCGATATCTATGATTGCCAGAGTCACATTATAGGTTTTCTTCACATCCACAATATTGATTGCCAGATTGGTAATCTCCGCCTTGGTGAGCACTCCGGTCAGATAATCCTTCTCCATAGCCCGCGGCATCTCCGTGGACATGGCAGAGCGCTCATCCCACAGATGAATATAGCCGGTGGAATAAATATGTCTGCCGTCCTCATAGTAGGACATTCCCTTCACCAGCGTATAAGCTGTATCCTTCAGGTTCAGGGCGTCCCCTGCTATGTTGAAAGCAAAGCGGTCAACCCCGTTCCTTAACGTACTAATCAGATTTTTGACATCGTCCACATTCTTCTCGTCAGCCTGCTCTAAGAGTTTCTGCTCGAACTCAGCGAACGTGACGGACATCACATTCTGTTCAAAACGGTCAGACGCATAAATGCGCACATTATCCGCCTCAACCTCGTAATCAAAATAGTAATCCCCATACATTCCCAGGATTCCATTTTTCTTACCCACCATATATCTGTTCTGCTGCGCCCATTCCTGAACGCGGTCCAGAGGAATCATCTTAATCTCGACAATAGGCTCGCCTTCCTGAACATAAAAGGCTGCCACGCATCCTCTGGTCTCACCCTGCTCCGTCCGCAGGGACATCGGGACGGTCTCGCCGGCATTGATATACTCCTGAAGCCGCTCCGCATCTGACTGCTCAATCAATTTGTCAAAGGTATCATATATCCTGTCTCCAATAAATGCGTAAAACGCCGTATCCGCAGAGACAATATCGTATGTATTCCTGTTAATCTTCACTTCGTAGACATTTTGTCTGTCCATAGGAACTCTACTCCATTTTCTACATGGCTACATCTGTCTCACAACCATCCTTTCCGACAGGCACAGCCAAGTTACACTCCTTCAGCTACAGTTATAGATATTCTACTATTTTTGAGCCGTTTTTGCAATAAAAATATTCGGTTTTGATGGGATTTTAAACACAAAAATTCGGTTTTTGATAGTCCAAATGGATTTATGCTTTAATATTCCTCCGCAATATCCAGTTCTTCCTGTTCCTCCTGAATCGGCATCACGTATCCGGGTGTATGGCGCAGATAAAGCAGCCAATAGCCAACTCCCACAATTCCCGCTCCGCCGACGATATTCCCCAGAGTCACAGGCAGCATATTTTTCAAAAGGAAACTGCTCCAGCTTAAGCCCGCAGCTTCTATGCCATACTCCGCCGATGTCATAAGCCCCGCCACGCCAAAATAAATATCCGCGACACTGTGTTCAAACCCGCACAGCACAAAGAGCATCACGGGCCAAAAACTCATCATCAGCTTGCCGGACACCTTCTTGGCCGCAAATGCCGCCCACACGGCGATGCAGACCAGTATGTTGCACAGAATCCCCCTGACAAATGCCTCCTGAAAAGTCTGCGTCACTCTGGAGACGGCGGCAGCCACCATCTTCTCCGCCAGCACTCCGCCGAACAAATCCGGCGTATGTCCCGCCACCACCAGGACAGCCACAAAGGATGCCCCGATGAAATTTCCGATGAACACAAAGAACCAGCTTTTCAGCATCTCACGAAACCTGACTTTGCCATCCAAAACCGCAATGATAATCAGGTTGTTGCCTGTGAAAAGCTCACTGCCTGCCACCAGCGTCATCGCCATGCCCGCCGGAAACACGCAGGCTCCCAGCAGCTTTGCCAAAGAAGGATTATCCACTGTCGCCGAGGCGGTCGTGGATGCAATACCGGCGAAGCCGATAAATATTCCTGCAAAAATGCCCAACAGCACCATTTTAAATGCCGAAAGTCTGACCTTGTGATACCCTATCTCCACAAAGTTTCTCGCAATCTCAACCGGTGAATGCATAAAATTCCTCCTTCCGCTTGTCAAACTGTTCATAGAAATCCCTCTCGCCATCGTAGGGGGTCATATAAAAGGTCTGCAATAACATCATATTCATCTTCCTGTGAAAAATGTCATCTTCTTTTGCCAGCATCATCTCCTCCATCCGTTTCAGAAGATAATGCCAGTCGGTGACAAAGACTCTGTTGCGCCGAAGGTCCGGTGTGTCAATCCATTTGCCCACCTTCACCTTGGTATGTACCGCACTGCACTCCCCCGTCTGGAGGAAATAACGGAATGTGCCGTTCTCATAATAGCGCCCCAGAGGGAAAAGTCTGCATATTCCCGGTCTTATGCCGTGAACAGAACATCTCCCCTGACTGTTCAAAAAGGCGCAGGACTCACCCGCACCCGCCATCCTTAAATTGGGCAGGATGCAGCCGTCCACCACATTTAATTCTATCTCCTTATCCAGAAAATCGGCAAAAGGTCTTCCCAGACCGGTGGTCAGCCGATAGACATCGCAAGGATCCAGAATAATGGATTCCCCCATTCCCCTGCAGCATTCACTGCATCCCGTACAGCCCCTGCAGTCCGCCTTCACCATATCATTCTCATCATAAAGCCTGCCGTCAGAAATATCCGTCAGGCTCACATTTCGTCTCATAATCGGTATCCTACTCCTTCCGGGAAATTACTGCCGAAGCAGTTCCGCAAATTCCGCACCGGATGCCTTTGCCAAATCCTCCGGCGTCAGAAGAATCTGCGAGCCGATTCGGCCGCCGCTGACATAAATCCTGTCGAAATTGCGGGCGGAGACATCAATGCGGGTGACATACTGTTTTTTCATGCCGACCGCCGTGCAGCCTCCACGGATATAACCGGTAACCGCATTGATTTCCTTCACGGCAATCATCTCCACATTCTTCTCTCCCACAGACTTTGCCGCCTTCTTCAAGTCCAGCTCCTCAGCGATGGGAATGACAAACACAAAATAATTTTTGCCGGCTCCCACCGTCACCAGCGTCTTGAATACCTGCTCCCGGGGCAGCCCCAGCTGGTCCGCAATGTGTATCCCGTCAATAAATTCGTCACACTGATAGGTCAGATGCTCATAAGGGATTTTCAGAGATTCCAGAATGCGCATGGCATTGGTTTTCACTTCTTTCGATTTAGACATATCAATCCTCACCTGCCTGTTAATTGTGCAAAACCCCCGCACAGTTTTGACAGTATGCGGGGGTTTTGCATTCTATTCATCCTTTAAGGAGGGTAACTTATTTTGCTGCCATCTCCGCTTTCAGTTTCTCAGTCAGAGCGGGCAGAATCTTATTCAAATCTCCCACGATGCCGTAATCAGCCACGTCGAAGATAGGTGCGCTCTCATCCTTGTTGATGGCAATGATGATGTCGGATTCCTCCATGCCGGCAAGATGCTGAATTGCACCGGAGATACCGATGGCGAAATATACATTCGGACGAACCGTCTTTCCTGTCTGACCAACCTGCAAATCCTTGGGTTTCCAGCCTGCATCCACGACCGCACGGGAACAGCTCACAGTACCGCCAATCACCTCTGCCAAGTCATCCAGAAGTTTGAAGTTCTCAGCACTTCCAACGCCTCTGCCGCCGCTCACCAGAATCTTTGCATCCATGATATCCACAGTGTCGGATACGGCTTTCACAATCTCCAGAATCTCCACATACTTGTTGTCCGGGGTAAATCCGGGATTGAACTCCTCCACATTTGCCTTCACGCCGGCCTGCTTTGCACGTTTCTGCATCACACCGGGGCGAACCGTCGCCATCTGAGGACGGAAATCCGGGCAGGCGATGGTAGCGATGGTGTTGCCGCCGAACGCAGGACGGGTCATGAGCAGCTGATTGTGTTTCTGCTCTTTGCCGGGAATAGGATTGATGGGGAAATCCCCAATCTCCAGCTGTGTGCAGTCTGCGGTCAGACCGGTGTGGATTCTCGCGGAAACGCGGGGACCCAGGTCACGGCCGATGGCAGTCGCACCCACTAGGAAAATCTCGGGCTTGTACTTTTGAATAACTGATGCCAGCGCATGAGCATAGGGCTCTGTTCTGTACTCTTTCAATTCCGGGTCATCCACCACGATGACTCTGTCGGCGCCATACTCGGCAAGTTCATCAGCCAATCCCTTCACGCCGCTGCCCACCAGTACAGCAGTCACATCCGTTCCCAGAGTCTCCGCAAGGTCTTTGCCCTTGCCGATCAACTCGAAGGCAATGCTGTTGATACAATTATCCACCTGCTGTGCGAAGACATATACACCCTTATATTCTTCTAAATTCATTGTTTTTTCCTCCATATGTTTAGATAACGTGTCTGTCCTTCAATTTGCCGACAATGTAGTCAACTGCCTCTGTGGGATCCAGAGTAACCTTTTCTCCGGCACCCTTGCGCACCTTGTCGGAAGCCCTCGCAATCTGAGTGGGCGAGCCCTTCAGACCTAAGTTGGAATCCTCCACATCCTTTAAGTCAGCTCTGCCCCATACGGTAATCTCGGCATCGCACGCATCAAAAATTCCTCCGGGGGTCATATAGCGGGGCTCATTCAGCTCTGCCAGTGCCGTCACCAGACAGGGCATCTTAGCCTTCAGCACATGATATCTGTCGTCAAACTGACGCTCCACAATCACGCTGTCTCCCTCCACCTTCAGATTCTGTGCATAGGAGATAACCGGAATATTCAAATGTTCGGATATCTGGGGACCAACCTGTGCGGTATCACCGTCGATTGCCTGACGTCCTGTGATAATCAGGTCGTAA
>CAZUAP010000053.1:0-13347 GCA_964617975.1 uncultured Acetatifactor sp.
TCTTTATTGGTGTCGAAATCCACTTCCAAGACCGCCATTCCGCGTACTGTGGCATCCTTATAGGTTCCCTCCAGAGGAATACTCTGCTGCTCGATATCATAGGTCAGGATTGCCGGTGCCATCAGGCTCAAACGATAGCACTCCCACTGGGTGAGATTCGTGGTCAGATTGGGCATAAGACCATTGACCAGCTTTCCCGGGTGCAGCAGCACCGCCTTGGGCAGACTGTGAAATACCTCCGTCAAAACCTTGCGCTGACGCTCCGTCCTGCCAAAGTCCGTTCCTATGTAGCGGTTGCGGCTGTACGCCAGTGCCTGCGGACCGTTCAGATGTACCAGCCCCTCAACGGAGGTGTCCATATAATCTGTGCCAAATTCTTTGCCCGTCAGGAGATTATACTCATTCAGATAAGCGTTTACCCACTCAATCTCCGCCGAGGAAAGCTCCAGATCCACGCCTCCCACCGCATCCACCAGATTGGCAAATGCCTCAAAATTCACCAGCACATACCTGTTCACGGTGATACCCAGATTCTTCTCCACCGTCTCCATGAGAAGCTCCGCACCGCCAAAGGAATATGCCGCATTGAGACGGTTCCCGTCATGTCCCGGGATATCTACATACATATCCCTCAGCAGGGAGGTCATGTATATCTTCTTCGTCCTGCTGCTGATGGATAGTAAAATCATCGCATCAGACCGTCCATCCTCCCCATTTTCTCTGGAATCATTTCCAATCAATAATATATTGACAACCCCATCCTCCTTCATCGGCGAGGATGTCAGACTCTCTATCTCATGATAGGTCATCTTGCTGTAAATCAGCCCCACCATAAAATACCATCCCACTGCCAGCAGTGCCACAATCAACACCGCCTTGAACAGAAAGCGTTTCAGACGAAATTTTTTCTTTCTCTTTTTCTTCTTGCCCTTACTCTTATCCTCCGCAATCCGGTTGTCCCGATTTTGATTTTCCCTGGCTTGCTGTTCTCTGTTCTGATTTCTCCTGCTCGAATTTCTTTTGCTCGGATTCTCTCTGTTCCGGCTTGTTCCGCTCTGATTATCCGATTTTACGGCTTTTCCGGATTTTTTTCTGTTTTCCCTGCTGTCCCAATCTTCGTCAAAATCCTCCCGGATAATCCGGGTAGGTTTTGACGCGGAAGTTCTATTTGTGCTGATAATGTCAATTTTTTTTTCTGACTGCACTTCCTCTGCCATCTCCTGTTGCAGAAATTCCTCCAAGCCCCTCTGGATTCTTTCCATATCGTTCACGGGTATCTCCTCCTTACTGACAATATTCAGGCACCCTCTTTAATCTTCGTCCTCATTCACAGCCGCCATAGGCAGGGAAAAAATAAACTCGCTGCCCTCGCCCTCCGTGCTGATGACATTAATATGTTCCCCATGGGCATTGATAATCTCTTTCACAATGGAAAGACCGAGACCCGTGCCCTTTTTATCCTTGCCCCGGGACAAATCAGATTTGTAGAATCTGTCCCATATCAGCTTTAAATCCTCCTTGGGAATACCGATTCCTGTATCCTTCACAGAGATGAACAGCTTGTTCTTCTTCTCGGAGGTCTCTATCTTGATGACGGAATTGTTATGGCTGAATTTGATTGCATTGTCCAACAGATTATAAAGCACCTGCTGAATTTTGTCCATATCACCACAGACATACATACTGTCCCCGGTGAGAACCACCTCGATGGCAATCGTCTTTTGCCGGCAGATTCCCTCGAAGGCTGCAGCGGTGCGCCGGATTACCTGATTGATATCAAAATCCGTCTTTTCCAGAAGCATTCCCTTGGTATTCAGGTTGTTCAGCGTGAGCAGACTGTTGGTGAGCTTGGTCAGGCGGTCTGTCTCATTCAGCACAATATTCAAATATTTTTCATACATCTCCTGAGGAATCGTGCCGTCCAGCATTGCCTCAAGGTAGCCGTGAATGGAGGTCAGGGGAGAACGAAAATCATGGGATACATTGGCAACAAACTTCTTCTGATCATCCTCAGAGCGGGCAATCTCACTTGCCATATAATTCAGACAGGCAGCCAGATAGCCCATCTCATCCTCACTGTCCACCTGAAATTCATAGTGCATATTGCCCGAGGCATACTGCTCTGTGGCATATGTAATTTTGCGCAGAGGCATATAAACCATCTCCGTAAAAAAAATCAGGATAATCCCGGAGAGCAGGAAAAGAATGACCAATGTAATATAAGTAATATTCAAGAGATTGTTACAGGACTCCTCTATAGCTTTCATGTCACAGACAATCACCACGTATCCCTTCACCTTATAGTCGGAGGTGATGGGCGCAAAGACGCTTAGTACCTTTGTGTCATAATTGCCGAAAAAATCATCCACGGTATAATAGGAACCCTGCGTGACCGTCGGGTCAAAATTTTCAATCATCACCACATCCTCCACATTGAGAGGGGTGTCTGTGTCCAGCACCAGTCTCCCGGAAGGGTTGATGATGCGGATGGTGCTGTCAAGATATGTCGCCAGTGTATCCAGTTCATTTTTCACCGCTTCCAGGCTAATCTCGCTGGTATACAGACCACTGGCATAATTGTCTGCAATCAAAATAGCCTCATAGTAGAGGTTTTCTGCCTTCTCACGCACCAGCTGTTCCTTTGTCATGCTGGGGACAAAGATGGTGACAGTGATAAATGAAAACACACCGAATATGAAATATGCAAGTACAAATTTCAGATAAAGGGTTTTTTTCATCCGTTTCTAACCTCGAATTTGTAACCGATGCCCCAGATTGTGGAAATTTTCCAGTTGGCATGGTCCTTTATTTTCTCGCGCAGACGCTTGATGTGGACATCCACCGTGCGGGTATCGCCGAGATACTCGTATCCCCAGATTTGGTCCAAAAGCTGTTCTCTGGTGAAAACATGATTGGGTGAGGAAGCCAAAAAGTATAAAAGCTCCAGCTCCTTGGGGGGCATATCCACAATCTCTCCCATATATACCACCGAATAATTGGTGAGATTGATTGTGAGGTCCTGATACTCCACACATTTGTCATTTCGATTCTCCGAGATGGTGCCCGCCGGCTTGTAACGGCGCAGCACAGCCTTCACCCGCGCCACCAGCTCCTTGGAGTCAAAAGGTTTCTCAATATAGTCATCCGCACCCATCTCAAGTCCCAACACCTTGTCAAAGACTTCTCCCTTGGCGGAAAGCATGATAATCGGCACGGAATATTTGGCGCGCACTTCCCTGCACACCTGATAGCCATCCATGCCGGGCAGCATCAAATCCAGCAGAATCAAATTCGGCGAGAAGGACTCATAGGCGCCCATCACCGATTCCCCGTCATTCACAATCATCGTCTCATAGCATTCCTTGGTAAGGTAGAGCGCAATCAGCTCTGCAATATTATTGTCATCATCCACAATGAGAATTTTCTGTTTCGCAGCCATAGTTACCCCTGTTCTGAAATTTATTTAAACGTTACAATCGTCACGCCGGCATCGCCCTCGCCGTACTCCCCCAGACGATATTCCTTCACATAGCTCAATTTTTTTAGATGCTTATGCACTGCATTCCGGAGGGCTCCCGTGCCCTTGCCGTGCACCACGCGCACGCTGGGAAGATGTGCCAGATAAGCGTCATCCAGATATTTGTCCAGCTCCGCCAGCGCCTCATCCACTGTACGCCCCAGAAGATTAATCTCCGTGGAGACGGACAGGGACTTGGACATTTTAATCCCGGAGGTACTGCTGCCGCGTCCGCCGCTGTAGCCCGGAGCCGTGATGCTCTCCTCCTGTACCGGGACAATGTCCTTTATATTGGTCTGAGTTCGCATAATTCCGCACTGCACAAAGAGATTTCCCTTCGCATCGGGAAGGGAGCTCACAGTACCCTTCAGACCCATAGAGAGAATCTTCACGCTGTCCCCCTTCTTTAATTTCCCGGGGTCTAGCGCCTTTGCCGTATTGACATTCTTTGGTTTACTGTTTTCCTTCAGGCTCAGACGCTCATTCTTCTCGCTGATTTTGTCCCGAACCTTTTGACGCTTGCGCTCCAGCTCCTTGATATCCGTACCGGAGGCTGCAGCCTTGTTGAAATCCCGGATGGTCTCATCCGCCACTTCCTTTGCCTCCTGCAGAATCGTCCGCGCCTGCTCGTTTGCCTCCCGGAGAATCCGCTCCTTCGCCTGGTCAATCTTTTCGTTTTTCTGCCGGAGCTGCCCCTCCAGAGTGCGGATGCGCTCCTTATATTCCGTGATTTCCCGGCGTTCATTTTCGATAGTGACGCGGCTCTGCTCCAAATCGGCAATCACATCCTCGAAGCTCTCGTCCTCCTTGCTGATTTGCTCTCTGGCGGCATCGATTATCTCATCGGGCAAGCCGAGCTTGGAGGAGATGGCGAAGGCATTGCTCTTGCCGGGGATGCCGATGAGCAGCCGGTAGGTGGGGCGCAGGGTCTCCACGCTGAACTCACAGCAGGCATTCTCCACGAAATTTGTGGAGAGCGCATATATCTTCAACTCGCTGTAATGGGTGGTCGCCATAGTCCGGATGCCTTTGTCGTGAAGATGATTCAGGATGGCGATGGCAAGCGCTGCACCCTCCGTCGGGTCTGTGCCCGCGCCCAGCTCATCAAATAAACACAGCGAGTTCTCGTCCGCATTCTTCAATATGTGGACAATGCTGGTCATATGCGAGGAAAATGTGGACAGGCTCTGCTCAATGCTCTGCTCATCCCCGATATCTGCAAAAACCTCCGTAAACACGGACAGCTCCGAGCGATCCATAGCCGGAATGTGCAGTCCCGCCTGACCCATGAGGGTAAAGAGCCCGACAGTCTTTAGGGATACCGTCTTACCGCCCGTATTTGGTCCTGTGACAATCAGTAAATCAAAATCCCTGCCCAGATGGATATCGATGGGCACCACCTTTTTTTTGTCCAGAAGCGGATGCCTGCCCTTTCGGATATTGATGTAACGCTTTCTGTTAAAAAGGGGCTCCGTTGCATTCTGCTCCATCGCCATCTTCGCCTTGGCAAAGGTAAAGTCCAGCATCGTCATCAGCCTCTGATTGACTGCAAGCTCCTCCGTGTGCTCTGCCGCCTGAGCGCTGAGCGCAGCGAGAATCACTTCAATCTCCTCCTGCTCCTGCAAATCCAATTCCTTCAGCTGGTTGTTGAGACTTACCACCGCGGCAGGCTCGATGAAAAAGGTGGAGCCGGTGGAGGACTGGTCATGAACCATACCGTTGACCTGCCCCTTGTATTCCGCCTTCACCGGAATGCAGTAGCGGTTGTTGCGCATGGTAATCACCGCATCCTGCAGATAAGTGCGGTAGGCACCGTTTAACATGGATGTGAGCTGGGCATGAATTTTCTCGTTGGCGGAAATCTTCGCCCTGCGAATACTTTTCAGTTTCGGACTGGCATCGTCCGCAATCTCCTCCTCCGAGAGGATACAGCGGTTGATTTCATTGGCAACCTGTGTCAGCGGCGTCAGCTGCTCAAAATAGCTGTCAAGACTGTCCTCGGGAACATCCTCCCGCTCTTTTCTGCCATAGGTCTTGATGCGGTTGACATTGTCCAGCATCGCTGCAATCTTTAAAAGCTCCGAAATGGAGAGCGTGCTCCCTATCTCCAGCGATTTGATGGAAAAGCCCAAATCTCTGTTGCTGCCGAAGGAGGTGCTGCCCTGTTTAAAAAGACGCCCTAACGCATCCCCCGTCTCCCGCTGACTGCGCCGGATTTCCTCCAGATTCGCAGAAGGGATTAGCTCTCGGCATAGTTTCTTGCCGGGCTCAGAATCCGCTTTTTCCGTCAATATCTGTATGATTTTATCATATTCTAATGTTTTTAATACCTTTTGATTCATCAGATTATTCTCCGCAATTATTATAGCTCCCGCAATTGTGCAGCTTGTATATGTCCAACACAGGCACACGCACAAGCTGTGTTATTGAAATAATTTTCGCAATTATCTACTAATTATATATTAAAAGCGTGGCAACCGCAAGAAACACTATGGAATTTGCGGACACTATATGGTAGAATTGGTTACAGCTCACACAGTCATCTTAAGGATAAATAAAGAAACCGTGCAGAATGGCACGAATGTGGACTGTGAATAAAATGACTCGATACTGTAAATTACGGAAAGGAGTCTGCACCATGCCGGAAACCGAACAGAATAATCAGAACAGTTTTATGATTGAAAAAATTAAAGAACGCCCGGTCAACAGAAAAAAACTGATTCGCCGGACTATCACTACAGCGGCGATGGCGGTGATTTTCGGTTTGATTGCCTGTGTGACCTTTCTGCTGCTGGAGCCTGTTATCAGCAACTGGCTCTACCCGGAGGAGGAGCCGGCGCCAGTGGTATTTCCGGAGGACCAGGAGGAAATGTCCCCCGAGGATATGCTGTCCGACAATCTTGCGTCAGATACTTCTCTGCCCGGGACATCCGGAGACCTGTCTCTGGAGGAAGAACAGCTTCAGAACCTGCTCTCACAAATCGTTTTGAGCCGGGATAATTATAAACAGCTTTACGATGCGCTGTCCGATTATGTGAACGAAATGAACCGCTCCATGGTGACCGTGACGGGGGTGAGCTCCAACCTAGATTGGTTCAACAATGTGGAGGAAAGCCAGAATCAGTCCTCCGGTGTGATTGTCGCCAACAATGGCAAAGAGCTTTTGGTTTTGGTGGATTATACCCCTCTGAAAAATGCAGAGAGCCTGACCATGACCTTCTCCAGCTTAGGCTCAAACGCTGCCGGATATTCCGTCCCGGCTGTCTTGAAGGGCACGGACTCCAGCACGAATCTCGCCGTTTTGGCTGCCAGTCTGACAGACATTCCGGCTGAAGTGACAGAGACGGACGGAACTGCCATCGCCTCTTTGGGTTCCTCCAACACCAAAAATATTCTGAGTATGCCTGTGATTGCCATGGGAAGTCCCATGGGCAGCAGCGGCTCTGTAGGCTACGGCATGATTACCGCCACAAGCAGCCAGTCGCATCAGGCAGATACAAATTATAAGCTGCTGCAGACCGACATCTATGGCAGCCAGAATTCCGGAGGCGTGCTGTTCAATCTTCAGGGGCAGGTAATCGGCATCATCACCACCCAGAGAATCAATTCCGATATGAAAAATGCCGTCACCGCATACGGCATTTCGGAATTGAAAACCCTTATCGAAAAGATGTCGAATGAAGAAGAAATTGCCTATGTAGGCATCAACGGCATGGATGTGACGGAGGAGGCCAATGAGGAGCTCGGTGTGCCCTTTGGAGCTTTCGTGAGAGATGTGGATATGAATTCCCCTTCCATGCGCGCGGGAATCCAGCAGGGAGATGTAATCACCTCCTTCGGGGAACGCAAAATCCGCTATTACAACGACTACATCAATGCACTGATGCAGGCTCAACCGGAATCTACCGTGGAACTTACTGTAATGCGCCAAGCGCAAGGTGAATACAAAGAAATGAAGCTCAAAATCACGCTGGATAAGCGTTAATCAATAGAGAGTTGGCAAGGAGGAACAAACTAAAATGAAATATATCAAGGATTGGAGAGAGGGCGATACCATCTCCGGGATTTATCTGTGCAAGCATAAACAGGCTGCCGTGACCAAGAACGGCAAGGCATATGAAAATGTCATTCTGCAGGACAAAACCGGCACCATAGATGCAAAGGTCTGGGAGCCCAACAGTCAGGGAATCGGAGACTATGATACCCTGGATTACATAGACATATACGGCGATGTCACCAGCTTTCAGGGAACACTTCAAATCAGCGTAAAGCGCATCCGCGTCTGCCAAGAAAATGAATATAATCCTGCAGATTACCTCCCTGTGAGCTCCAAAAATATCGACACAATGTATATGGAATTGCAAGAATTTATTCAAAGTATCGGCAATAACTATTACCGACAGCTTCTGGAGGACCTTTTCGTGAAGGATGAGGCCTTTGCCAAGGCATTCCGCAGCTCCTCCGCTGCCAAGACCGTACACCACGGTTTCGTGGGCGGTCTGCTGGAACACACCCTGAGCGTGACCAAGCTCTGCGACTATTACTGCCATGCCTACCCTGTGCTCAACCGGGATTTACTCCTGACAGCAGCCATGTGCCACGACATCGGCAAGACGAAGGAGATTTCTCCTTTTCCGGAAAACGACTACACCGATGACGGACAGCTCCTGGGGCACATTGTCATGGGCTCCCAGATGGTGGCGGAGCGCGCTGCCAAAATTCCCGGGTTCCCCCATGTGCAGCTCACCCAGCTCCAACACTGCATATTGGCGCACCACGGCAAGTACGAGTTCGGTTCCCCCAAGATTCCCGCACTCATGGAAGCCTTGGCTTTAAACTACGCCGATGATACCGACGCAAAGCTGGAAACCTTTAAGGAAATTCTGGAAAACAACCGGGATAATGCCGGATGGCTGGGATATAACAGACTTTTTGAATCTAATTTAAGGGCAACGAGACAATAAAAAATGAATTACAAGAAAAATGATTATTTGACAGTGACAATCGAAGATATGAGCAGCGAGGGAGAGGGAATCGGAAAGGCGGACGGATTTACCCTGTTTGTCAAGGATGCTGTGATTGGCGATACGGCGGAAGTGAAGATTGTAAAAGCCAAGAAAAACTACGCCTACGCCCGTCTGGAAAAACTTCTGGAGCCTTCCCCCCACCGCGTGGAGCCTGTCTGCCCCACCTACAGACAGTGCGGGGGCTGCCAGCTGCAGGTTCTCTCCTACGAACAGCAGCTGGCTTTCAAGCAGCAGAAGGTACGCAATAACCTGATTCGCATCGGCGGTTTCGATGAAAAATTGATTGACCATCTCATGGAGCCCATCGTCGGCTCCGAAAACCCTTTCCGCTACCGCAACAAGGCTCAATATCCTGTGGGCATGGACAGGGAGGGCAACCCCATCGCAGGGTTCTATGCAGGCAGAACCCACTGTATCATCCCCAATATCGACTGCAATCTGGGTGTGCCGGAAAATAAAGAAATTCTGCAGATTATCCTGAACCATATGAAAGAAAACAAAATCCCTGCCTACGACGAAACTACCGGGCGAGGGCTGGTGCGTCATGTGCTCCTCCGCAAAGGCTTTACCAGCGGAGAACTGATGGTATGTCTGGTTTTGAACACCAAATATAAAAAATCGGCAGATTTTTTGCCCGCACAGCAGGAACTGCTGAACCGACTGACCGCTATACCGGGCATGACCAGCATCTCCGTCAGCCTCAACACCCAGCAGACCAACGTAATTATGGGCAAAGATATTTATACCCTGTGGGGCAGCCCCACCATCTCCGACACTATCCATGTGCGAGATATGCGGCAGCCGGGATATCCTCTCACCGGAAGGGAACTTACCTTCCATATCTCACCTTTATCCTTCTATCAGGTAAATCCTGTGCAGACGGAGAAGCTCTACAGCCTTGTGCTGGAATACGCCGGTCTCACCGGCAGCGAAACCGTGTGGGATTTGTACTGCGGCATCGGCACCATCTCCCTCTTTCTGGCCGAGCAGGCAGGGAAGGTCTGCGGCGTGGAAATCATCCCCCAGGCTATCGAAGACGCCCGGGCTAACGCCGCCCGAAACGGCATCACCAACGCGGAATTTTTCGTGGGAAAGGCAGAGGAAGTTCTGCCCGAATTTTATGAGACCTTGAGCACAAGCCACTCCTCAGCACACAATGCCGGCTCCGCCCGGCAGAGCAGTCTTTCCGAGGATATGCTTCACCCGGATGTCATCGTGGTTGACCCTCCCCGCAAGGGCTGCGACGAGGCCTGCTTAAATACCATGCTCAAGATGCAGCCGGAGAAAATCGTGTATGTCAGCTGCGACTCCGCTACACTGGCGAGGGATTTGCGGATGCTGTGCGATGGAGGGTATGAGATAAGACGGGTGAGGGCCTGTGATTTATTTGGAAATAGCGTGCATGTGGAGACTATTGTTCAGTTGTCCCAACAAAAACCGGATGATAGGATAGAGGTTGAAATCGAGTTGGATGAGCTGGATTTGACCAGTGCGGAGAGTAAAGCGACTTATAAGGAAATTCAGGAATATGTGCTAGAGAAGTTTGGATTGAAGGTTTCTAATCTGTATATTTCACAGGTAAAGAGGAAATGTGGTATAGAAGTTGGGGTGAATTATAATTTGCCGAAGTCGGAAGATAGTAAGCAACCACAATGTCCGGAGGAGAAGGAAAAGGCGATAGAGGATGCGTTGGAGCATTTTGGGATGATGTAGAATAAATAGACGAAGGAGAACTAAAAATGGCAAAATCCACAATACAATCAATAGAGCCAATAATTGCAGATATAGCGAATGGCTGGTTGAAATCATATAATCTGGATTATAAATTAGAGCAGGAATCTTTGAATACAGAGATTGATACTGCCCTGAATGAGTATTTTTCAAAAAGTGGTGGAAAAGGTGGGAATAGACCCGATGCAAAACTTCTATTACAGGATAAAAGTCTGAATTTTTATCCTATCCTTGTTGAATATAAGGGATATAAGGATAAGCTTGTAAAACTTGATTCTAATGGTCAGGTTGATAATCGCACAGCAAAGAATGAACCAATATTGAAGAATATTAATGCATATGCTGTAAATGGTGCTGTTCATTATGCAAATGCATTATTACACTATACGAGCTATACTGATATTATTTCTATCGGAATGACAGGATATAAGGATGATGGTGGTAATGTACAATATTCTATCGGTGTATATTATGTGTCGAAAAGTAATTTTGGTATTGGTCAGAAGGTAGATGATTATACTGATTTTTCGTTCTTAAAAAAAGAAAATTTTGATGCATTTATTGAAAAGGTTAAAAATCTGCAACTATCTCAAGATGAAATTGAGAAACTGAAAGAAAAACGTGAACGTGAAATTGATGCTAGTTTAGTACGACTCAATAATGATATATATCAGAATGAAAAAGGTTTGGGTGAGAATGACAGAGTGTATTTAGTTGCTGCATCCATTATTGCAACTATAGGGGTACCGGGAAAGGTTGCACCACTTGAAAAGGCTGATTTAAAATCTTCTACAGAAGAAGGAAATACAGATGGTGACATTATTGTTAGAAAAATAAAGGCTTTTCTTAATGAAAAAAATCTTCCAAAGGAAAAGAAAGAGCTTATTATCAGAACGTTGCAAAATACACTTACTACTGATAATATCAATAAGGTCGAAAATGGTGAGAGTCAATTAAAACGTGTATTTGCAAAGATTGTGGATGATTTAGGCATTTACTACAAAATTGGATTAACCACTGATTTTACAGGAAAATTGTTTAATGAGATGTACAGTTGGCTTGGTTTTACGCAGGATAAGTTAAATGATGTAGTGCTTACACCGTCGTATGTAGCTAATTTACTTGTAAAGCTTGCACGTGTAGATAAAGATTCCTATGTATGGGATTTTGCAACTGGTTCAGCAGGTTTGCTTGTAGCTGCAATGAATGAAATGCTTATAGATGCAAAAAATAAAATAAAGTCTCCGGAACAACTTGCTATAAAATCTGCTGAGATTAAAGCAAATCAGCTTTTAGGACTAGAAATTCTGTCAAGTGTTTATATGCTTGCTATTTTGAATATGATTTTGATGGGTGATGGAAGCTCAAATATTCTTAACAAGGACTCATTAAAGGATTTTAATGGAAATTATGGATTTGGAAATACAAAAAAGAAGTTTCCGGCTGATGCATTTGTATTAAATCCACCATATTCTGCACCGGGGAATGGAATGATATTTGTTGAAAAAGCACTATCAATGATGGAAAAAGGGTATGCGGCAATTATTATCCAAAGTTCAGCTGGTTCCGGAAAAGCAACGGCATATAACAAGAATATATTGAAACATAGTATATTATTGGCAAGTATAAAAATGCCATTGGATTTATTTGTAGGAAAATCTAGTGTTCAAACAAGTATATATGTTTTCAGAGTAGGAGAAGCCCATCAAAACGATGATGTTGTAAAATTTATTGACTTTACAAATGATGGATATACAAGAACTGACAGAAAGAAGTCAAGTTGTAATTTGCGTGATACAGACCATGCAAAAGAACGATATCAAGAAGTTATAGATTTAGTGCGTTTCGGAAAATCAAAGCTTAATATATTTACTGAGAAAGAATATTACGAAGGAAAAATTAATATCGAAAATGGTAACGACTGGAACCAAACCGCACCTATAGATACCAAACCTACATTAGATGATTTTAAGAAGACCGTCGGTGACTATCTGGCTTGGGAGGTTACAAATCTTTTGAAAAATCAAAATATGGAGGATGAGCGCCTGGGAAAATAAATGCCTCACTCAATAAAAAGCTCAATGAGGTTGAGTGGGGCGAATTTAAACTGGGTGAATTGTTTGATATTAGTAATACATCAAGTTTTAATGCTGATAAACTGATTGAAGGTGATGATTATGATTATGTTACAAGAACATCAACTAATCAGGGAATTTTGAGGACCACAGGTTTTGTAAACGAAGAGAATATAAATGAGGCTGGTGTGTGGAGTTTAGGATTGCTCCAAATGGATTTCTTTTATCGAAAGAAAAAGTGGTATGCGGGACAATTTGTTAGAAAAATAGTTCCTAAAATTGAGATAACACCTAAGGTAGTCCCATTTTTTACAGCAGTACTCAATCGTCAAAAACCGGTATTGCTTTCGGTACTTGTACGGCATGTAGATGATACATTTAGAAATTTGAATATAGAATTACCTGTAAGAGAAGGTAAAATTGATTTTGATTTTATGGAGTCCTTTATAGCTGAGCTAGAAGCTTATTTAAAAGTAAGCGGATACGACAATTATGAATTGTTAGCTCGAGAGATTAAAGCTCTTGGAAACCTAAAGAAGATTTCATGGGGTGAATACAAACTCGGTGAATTGTTTGATAAGGTAAAAACCAAGAAACTACCGTACAAAGCAAAAAAATTACCAACTGCTCCAATAGGTAAGAATGTATTGCCATGTTTAACATCAAGTTTCCAAAATCAGGGCTTGAATTATTATGCGCCTAAAGACGGGGCTACTGTTTTGAAGAATGTAATTACAATACCGCAAAACAGTGATGTGTATCGAGCATATTATCAGTCTAATGAGTTTACGGTTTTGTCTGATGCCTATGCGATAGATTGGATATATGATGATAGCAAATTAACAAAAAATCAGTATTTGTTTATGGTTATGTGTATTAATAAAGTAACAGATCTACCGATATACTCATATAAAAACAAACTTGGTGGATGGAATGTAGTGAAAGAAAAGTATATTTTACTGCCGAAAACAAATGGTAAAATTGATCTTGATTTTAT
>CAZUAP010000054.1:0-12942 GCA_964617975.1 uncultured Acetatifactor sp.
ATCAGAGAGCAGCTTCAGGAATCCAGTTCTTATGTATCTTCCGGTCAAAGCCAGACAATTTACCTTTATACTCCCAAGACTGATGAGAGCACAGAGGTGGTATCGGGGTATATTGTGAACTTCGCGTATGGATACCAGAATCCGGTATTTTTATATGCGGAACTTGATACAGAGTCTCTGGAGCAGATTTCTTTTTCCAGATACTTGGAGATGGATTATGATGAGCGTTCGGAGGCGTTGAGCCAGGTTTGTGAGGATGCTGTGGGACTCTATATGGTCAGCGGCGGCAGCGTGACGCAGCTGGATGTAGACCTTGAGGAATACGGCACGGACGTTACTCTCAATGCAACAGTGAGTGCGCAGGATGAGTGCTATTTCAGCATTTACAGCTATGATTCCGAGGATAGCACACTTTTCAAGACGAGCATATCTAAGCCGGATGGAACAGCAACGGTGGTTGCAGAGGAGTTTGGAAGTGTAGAGTTTACTACAGACAAAGGAATTTACTATACCATAGAGCTTGAGAGCGGTGTCGGTGATTTATATTTTGAAGGCAGTAAGGTGGATTCTGATGTCGAGTCCGGTTCCGTCAAGACTTGGAAGGACGGAGCAGGCATTCTTTATACCACCGACCCGGATTCCAATTATGCAGGAACCTTAAAGCAGTATAATGGCAGCAAGACGGTAAAGATTGCCGATGATGTTGCAGATTATCTCTCCGGCAGCAGCGGAAATATCGTATTCCTTTCGGATTATAACTTCACTAAGGGCAAGGGCGATTTGAAACTGTACAAGAATGGCAAGATTACGGATGTGGATGACGAGGTTGCTTGCATTTTGAACTATTAAGATGTAGGTTGAGATTCGGTTGGAAGTAGATTGATGGGTCTGGGCAGTCTGTTATGCAGGCTGCCCAGATTGTGTTGATGGGAGGATGTATGAGCGTGAGGGGAAACTCCTTTTGGACAAAATATAGTATGGCGTTGATTCTCGGCGCAGCCTTGATGTTTGCCGGATGCGGCAGGACGGCTGACACGGCGGAGGAAGTTCCTATCCTGGCAGAGACGGTTGAGGAAAACTCTGCGACGACGGATGCGGAGGAGAGCCGGGAAACGCAGACTGAATCGGAGGAACAGGAGATGCCGGAAACCCAGGATTTGCCGCAGGCATCCGAGATGTCGACAGAGCCTTCCACCGAAGAAATGTTTCGCACATCTGCCGACAACGGCAGGCTGATTGTCATTGATGCAGGACATCAGACGAACCAAAATTTAGAGAAGGAACCTGTCGGACCGGGCGCCACGGAGATGAAATCGAAGGTTGCATCGGGAACGAAGGGTGTCGCCAGCGGGCTGAAAGAGTATGAGTTAAACCTCATGGTGTCCCAGAAACTGCAGGAAATATTGGAGGAGCGCGGCTATCAGGTTCTCATGGTCCGCACTGAGAATGACGTGAATATCAGCAACAGCGAGAGGGCGACAGTTGCCAATGAGGCGGGAGCGGACGCTTTCATCAGGGTTCATGCCAACGGTTCCGAGAACAGCACGGTGACCGGTATGATGACTATCTGTCCCACAGCAAATAATATTTACTGTTCGTCCATCTACAAGGATTCGAGACTGCTTTCCGATTGTGTTCTGGATGCCATGGTGGAGGCGACCGGCGCAGTGAAGGAGTATGTGTGGGAAACGGATACAATGAGTGGAATCAACTGGTGTCAGGTGCCGGTCACTATCGTGGAGATGGGATATATGACCAACAAAGAGGAAGATTTGAAAATGGCGGATGAGGATTACCAGGACAAGATTGCCACAGGAATTGCAAACGGGATAGATGCTTATTTTGAGCAACGTCAATAATTACAAAAAAATTTGTTGAAATTGTAACCATCTTGTGGTAATATTAAATCTGCTTGACATTAGGAGGTGTGAAATGGGAGTATTAAAAATTGTACTTACAGTTATTTTTATCATAGTGTGTGTTTCGCTTGTCGTGTTAGTATTGATGCAGGAGGGCAAGTCCGCAGGACTGGGAACCATCAGCGGTGCGGCTGAGACCTACTGGGGCAAGAATAAGGGCCGTTCCATGGAGGGACTTCTGGTGAAACTGACCAAGGTGCTGGCGGTATCGTTTATCATTCTTGCAGCGCTGTTGAATTTGAACATTTACTAAGAACACGTAAGACAAACACTCTTGAGAAAGAGTGTTTTCTTTTGTTTAAAGGAAATTTGTTTAAAGGAAATTTATTTAGGGGAAATTATTTTTAATGGGTGATGAAAAGAGATTAGAGCGCAAAAATAAAATATGTGAGCTGGTGGAGTCAGAGTTTTATACGCCCATGAAGGAGAAGGAGCTTGCCGCTTTCATGCAGGTGGACAAGTCCGACAGGGAGGAGTTGCAAAGCATTCTGCAGGAGCTTTTGGTGGAAGGAAAGCTCATGCTCACTGCGAAGGGAAAGTATATCAAGGGAGACGGCAGTATTCTCACCGGAACTTTTATCAGCAACGCCAAAGGTTTTGGCTTTGTGGAGGTAGAGGGCAGGGAGGAGGATTTGTTTATCCCGGAGGATAAGACAGGCGGTGCCTTCCATAAGGATATTGTGCAGGTTTCCCTGTTGAAACCGGGGCATGGCAGAAGGCAGGAGGCTCAGGTGCTCCGCATTCTGCAGAGGGGCATCACCAGTCTGGTGGGCACCTACGAGCGCTGCAGGGACAGCTACGGATTTGTCATTCCGGACAATGCGAAACTGCCGGGGGACATCTTTGTGCCTGCGGAGTATTCCAAGGGGGCTGTGACCGGACATAAGGTTGTGGTGGAGCTGACGGATTACGGCGGGGAGAATAAGAAACCCGAGGGACGGATTGTGGAGATTTTGGGACACATCAATGACCCGGGCGTGGATATTTTGTCCATTGTGAGAGCCTATGAGCTGCCGGTGGAATTTTCTGAGAAAATTATGAATCAGGTGGGGCGTGTGTCTCAGGAAGTCTCTGAGGCGGACCGGGCAGGGCGCAGAGATTTGCGCGATGTGACGATGGTCACCATTGACGGCGAGGATGCCAAGGATTTGGATGATGCGGTGAGCGTGGATTTTGACGGCAGCTTTTATCATCTGGGAGTGCATATTGCGGATGTGACCAACTATGTGCAGGAGTATTCAGCACTGGACCGGGAGGCACTAAAAAGAGGTACCAGCGTGTACTTGGTGGACAGGGTGATTCCCATGCTGCCCCATGCGCTCTCCAATGGAATCTGTTCCCTGAATGCGGGGGTGGACCGCCTGGCGTTGAGCTGCCTGATGAAGATTGATTTAAAGGGTGAGATTGTAGATTATGAAATCTGCGAATCGGTCATCCGGGTGGACAGACGGATGTCGTACAACATCGTCCGGGCACTTCTGGAGGATGAGGGGAGTGACGAATGGAAGGCACTTTTTGACGAGTATGGCACCTTGCTGCCAATGTTCAGACAGATGAAGGATTTGGCGGGACTTTTGCGGGCGAAAAGACATAAGCGCGGCTCCATTGATTTTGATTTCCCAGAGTGTAAAATTCTTCTGGACAAGGAGGGGCATCCGCTGGACATCAAGCCCTATCTGCGCAATGTTGCCACGGATATCATTGAGGATTTTATGCTGGCGGCGAACGAGACGGTGGCGCAGCATTTTTACTGGCTGGAATTGCCCTTTTTGTATCGTGTCCATGATGTGCCGGACCCGGATAAGATTCAGAAACTCTCCATCTTTATCCATAACTTTGGATATTATATGAAAGCCATGGACAAGCGGGGCAGCAAGGTCGGGAGTGAGGAGGTACACCCCAAGGAGATTCAGAAACTTCTGGAAAAGATTGCCGGTACACCCGAGGAACCCATGATTGCACGGCTCGTGCTGCGAAGTATGAAACAGGCGAAATACAGTGTGGTGAGCAGCGGGCATTTCGGACTTGCCTGCCAGTATTACTGCCATTTTACCTCCCCCATCAGGCGTTATCCGGATTTGCAGATTCACCGCATTATCAAGGAGCAGCTCAGGGGAAGATTGAATGAGGAGCGCATCGCCCATTACAAGGAGATTCTGCCGGACGTGGCAAATGAGACCTCTCGGCTGGAACGCCGTGCGGACGAGGCAGAGCGGGAGACGGACAAGCTCAAAAAGGTGGAGTATATGGAAGGGCATCTGGATGAGGAGTACGACGGCATTATCTCCGGCGTCACTTCCTGGGGCATCTATGTGGAGCTGCCCAATACTGTGGAAGGGCTGGTTCATGTCTCCAGACTGACGGGAGATTATTATTACTATAATGAGAGTGCCAGCGAGATGGTTGGGGAAGCAACAGGGCGAAGCTATAAGCTGGGGATGCCTGTGAGAGTCCGCGTCATCGGCTGTGACCGCTTTACCCGCACCATAGATTTTGAACTTGGAGGATGATGAGGATGGCAAAGAAAGAGACGCAAAAGCTGATTGCCAACAACAAGAAGGCGTATCATGATTATTTTATAGATGAAACCTATGAGACGGGGGTTGCGCTGCACGGCACGGAGGTCAAGTCCATGCGCATGGGAAAGTGCAGCATCAAGGAGAGCTTTGTCCGCATCGAGAACGGGGAAGTCTTTGTCTACGGTATGCACGTAAGCCCTTATGAGAAGGGCAATATATTCAACAAAGACCCTCTCCGGGTGAAAAAACTTTTGATGCACAGGTATGAAATCAACAAGCTGGAGGGTAAAATAAAGGAAAAGGGTTATACGCTGGTGCCCCTGCAGGTCTATTTTAAGGACGGCAAGGTGAAGGTGGAAATCGGTCTCGCCCGAGGAAAGAAACTCTACGACAAGAGAGAATCCATTGCAAAGAAAGATGCCAGAAGGGAGGCGCAGAGGGAGTTTAAGGTCAAAAACTTATAATTGACAAACGGGATTTAATTGGATATACTTACAATCATTCGGGGTAGTAAAGGTTTCGACAGGGGTCTTGCAGCTGGAGAAGCTATCCGCACGCAATGCGTTAAATGGCAAAATTAAATTAAACGCTGAAGATAATTTAGCATTTGCAGCGTAAGCTGCAAATAATGCTGCTGTATAGCAGCTGTCCGCTCTAGGGCACTCACACTTTAGAATCCGGGCATCGACTATGTGAGAAACGACATGCGTGACGCTCCTGGCGCATGGGCGTATAAGGGGCTACTGAATCCGTTCGGCTGTTCGTTTCCGCGCGGAGGAGGGAACAGGCGGGAGCAAGTCCCGCCAAAATAACGGACTATGATAGTAGAAGGACAGGGAATGGGCTTTTGGACACGGGTTCGACTCCCGTCTACTCCACTCATTGTCAAAGATAAACCGACCACAAATCGGTTTATTTTTTTGCCCTATTGTCATTTAAATGATTTGCATAAATAGCTGAGATAGATATCTGAACGTCTTTTGTTTGTCATAAACCCACATATGTGTTAAAATGAAAGAAGTTTTTGATTGGAGGGATGCATCGTGACCAATATACAAGATGCAGGAAGATTTATAGCGGAGGGCTACTCCTTTTATACGGAGAGAGATGCGGCTCTGGCAGAAAGTGAACGCCGCAAGGTAGAATATCTGGAAGCGCGTCTGGACTATAACAATCCCGACAGTATTCTGCGCGTTTATCAAAAGGCGATTCATGAGCGCTTATTCAGGTCTCCGGTGGGATTGAGCTTTCTCAAAAAGCTGCAGCAATATCTGATGGAACAGCCGGGTATTGATTCCGAGGCAGTGGATGCCATTCCGCTGTATGTTTCCTTTGAAGGGGAATTCAGAGAGCAGGCAAATCCGGCACGCACCCGGGTGAATCCTGCTCCCGAGAAGAAGACGCCGAAGAAATCTGCGGCACTTCCGATTTCAATTATTTTGAATATTTGTCTGGTGATTGCGATGATAGCCATGTTCTCGATTGCGCTGAACGCGAATCAGCCGAACATTCTGAATTATGAAAAAGTTCTCACAAACAACTATGCTTCATGGGAGCAGGAGCTCACAGAACGGGAACAGGCAGTCAAGGAGAAAGAGCGTCAATTAAATATGGAATAATGCTGCCGAAGGGATAGTTTTCACACTTTGGACAAATATATATGCTATCATGTTCACAAAACAGATGACGGCGCGAATTAGACGGGCATTTTGAATGGGAGCTTAAGAGATATGGATAGACTGAAAATTTTGGTGGTAGATGATGAGAGCAGGATGCGGAAACTGGTATCAGATTTCCTGGTGCGCAGCAATTATGAGGTGATTGAGGCTGAGGATGGCGAGCAGGCGTTGGATATCTTTTATAAGGAAAAAGATATTGCAATGCTGATTCTGGATGTGATGATGCCGAAGATGGACGGCTGGCAGGTGTGCAGGGAGGTTCGCTCCTGTTCCAAGGTGCCCATTATCATGCTGACGGCGAGAGGAGACGAGCAGGATGAGCTGCAGGGATTCGGACTGGGTGTGGATGAGTATATTGCAAAGCCTTTCAGTCCAAAGATTCTTGTGGCGAGAGTCGAGGCGATTCTGCGACGTAGCAGACAGCAGGATCAGGATGATTTGGTTCGTTTCTGCGGAATTGAGATGGATAAGGGGGCGCATCGCGTGGTCATAGACGGTCAGGAGGTGGAGCTCAGCTACAAGGAGTTTGAATTGCTGGCCTATTTCCTTGAGAATAAGGGCTTGGCTCTCTCGCGGGAAAAGATTTTGAATAATGTCTGGAATTATGATTATTTCGGGGATGCACGAACGATTGACACCCATGTCAAGAAACTCAGAAGCAAGATGGGCGCCAAGGGCGATTTGATTAAAACGGTGTGGGGAATTGGTTATAAGCTGAGCGAAGGGGAATAATGATGGGCAGAAAAAGGAAAAACTTCTCTATCCGGAGTCAGTTTGCCTTGATTTTTATTACGCTTATGGCTGCAGTGATTCTGCTGTGCTGGGCAGTCAATACTATGTTCCTGGAGCAGTATTATATCCGGGAGAAGAAGACCATTATCCATAATGCGTACGAGTCCATAAGGCGTGCCGCGGAGCAGGGAGACTATGAGGCGGACGAGTTTACCAAGGAGCTGGAGGAGGTCTGCAAAAATTATAACATTACTGTGTGTGTGATGGATGTGGACTCCCAGATTAAATATGTATCCCAGAACGGCGGCAGGCAGTTGGAAGCCAAATTGATTGGATATATTTTCGGATACGGCAGTCAGGATGTGCGTGTTCTGGAGAGCGGCGATGATTACTGGATTCAGATATCGGGGCATGGAACAGGGGAATGCCTGGAGATGTACGGGAGACTCACCTCCGGTATTTCTTTTATTATGCAGACACCTTTGGAGAGTGTGAGAGAGAGCGCGAATCTGGCGAATCGATTTCTGGCTTATGTCGGAATTATGGGAGCTCTGCTGGGAGGTATTGTCATGTGGGTGGTGGCATATCGGATTACAAAGCCTATCTCACAGCTGAGCAATATCTCGGAACGTATGGTGCACTTGGATTTTGAGGCGAAGTATGGTCAGAAACGCCATCGAATATCGCATATGCAGGATGAGGTTGATGTGCTCGGCGAAAATATCAACCAACTCTCGGAATCTCTGGAGCGGTCGATATCCGAGTTAAAAACGGCAAACAATGAATTAAAACGCGATATTGAGAAACGCGAGCAGATTGACGAGATGCGCAAGGAATTTCTGGCGAATGTATCCCATGAGTTAAAGACTCCGATTGCGCTGATTCAAGGATATGCGGAAGGTCTGCAGGAGGGAATCAACGATGATGACGCGGAGAGCAGAGCCTTTTACTGCGATGTCATTGTGGATGAGGCAGCCAAGATGAACAATATGGTGAAAAAGCTGATGACCTTAAACCAGCTGGAATTTGGCAACGATGTAGTCAATATGGAGCGCTTTGATGTTGTGATGCTGATTCGCAACTATATCCAGTCGGCACAGATACTCACCAAATCAAATCAGATTGAAGTGCGCATGGAAGATTATGTGCCAGTCTATGTGTGGGCGGACGAATTCAAAACAGAAGAAGTGTTTATGAATTATTTCACCAATGCAGTAAATCACTGCGATGGGGAAAAGGTGATAGAGGTGAGACTGGAGCAGGGACACGGATGGGTGAAGGTGAAGGTGTTCAACACAGGCGCACCGATTCCGGAGGAGTCGATTCCACATCTCTGGGAGAAGTTTTATAAGGTGGACAAGGCGCGGACCAGAGCATACGGCGGAAGCGGAGTTGGGCTGTCCATTGTGAAGGCAATTATGGATTCCATGAATCAGCAGTATGGCGTGGAGAATTGTGCTGATGGGGTGATGTTCTGGTTTACCTTGGAGACCGTTCAGGAGTAGTACATGGAGAACAATGTAAAAGTATTGCTGGTGGGAGTTGACACCGGGGAAGATAGTGATTTTGAACGTTCCATGGCAGAATTGAAAAGTCTTGCGCAAGCCTGTGAAAAACAGGTGGTGGGCATTATTACTCAGCGCATGGAAAGTGTGAATAAGGCTTTTTATATAGGTACAGGAAAAGTGCAGGAGGTGCGAGACTATGCCGGAGAGTGCGGAGCGGAGGAAATTGTTTTTGACAATACGCTCTCACCCTCTCAGATTCGCAATCTGGTCAGGGAGCTTGAGATGCCGATTGTGGACAGGACAAACCTGATTCTGGATATTTTTGCCCTGCGTGCCAGAACGGGGGAGGCGCGTCTGCAGGTGGAGATGGCACAGCTGCAGTATATGCTGCCGAGACTTGTGGGAATGCATGAGTCGCTGGGCAGACAGGGCGGAACCGGCGGCAGCATGAGCAACAAGGGCGCCGGGGAGAAGAAACTGGAACTGGACAGGCGAAGGATTGAGCATCGTATTTCAGAGCTTAGAAAGGAACTGGAGGCGGTGGAGCGCGCCCGCGATACCCAGCGCAAGAAACGGAATGCCTCCCGGATTCCGCAGGTATCGCTGGTGGGATACACGAACGCCGGGAAATCTACCATCTTGAACCGTGTGCTTGCGGAATACGGACGTGTGCCGGACAAACAGGTCTTGGAAAAGGATATGCTTTTTGCGACACTGGAGACCAATGTGCGAAACATTGACCCCGGGGATGGCAGACCGTTCTTTTTGGCAGATACTGTCGGATTTATTCACAAGCTGCCTCATGGCTTGGTCAAGGCATTCCGCTCCACTCTGGAGGAGGTGCGGTATGCGGATTTGCTGGTGCAGGTGGTAGATTTTTCGGATGAAAACTATCGACAGCAGATGGAGGTTACGCAGGAGACCCTAAAAGAATTAAAAATTGGAGACATTCCGCAAATTATAGTGTATAATAAGGCTGATAAATGTCAGACGGATTTGCTGCCCCGGGTGGCGGCAGACAGTATCCATATGGCGGCTGGAGCGGGAATCGGTATTCATGAGCTTGTGGAACTGATTCAGACAAAGCTCTATGAGAATTATGTGATATGCGAATTTGTGCTGCCCTATGAGCAGGGGAGGATTACTTCCTATCTTATGGAGCAGGCAGTAGTCCTTGAGAAGGAATACCGGGAAAACGGTGTATATCTTAAAGTGCGGTGCCATGAGCAGGACGCAGCCGGGTATGCACAGTACCGTGTGATTCGGTAAATGATGATTTGACGGGTGAAAATATTAAAAAAGACAGAGGAGAGTATTGCGGTGGGTCAGTTAGAACAGTTGGAACAGCGGGTTCGCTCGCTGATTCAGACGTCAAAGGATATAGCGTTTACGGAGTATCTTCGGCAGATGCTTGAGCGCATTGCTGGGCAGCAGCGCCAGATTGGTCTGCTGTCGCAGGAATTGGAACAGCGCGTCAGAATGTATGAAAATCGGATGCGGGCAATGCAGCAGACGCAGGCGGCGCAACAGTTACCATCACAGCCTGTGCCGCAGCAGGCACCTCAGGCACCACAGGCAGTATTTTCGCAGCCTGTAACACAAGAGACTCAGACGGTATTGGCGCAGCCTGTGCCGCAGCCGGCTCCGCAGCCTCAGCCCACGCCGCAGAAGGTGGGCGGAAATGCCGAGTTTGTAGTCGGTGCTGCCGTGTTGAGCATTGTAGGAGGTATATTTATCCTTACGGCACTGGTGCTGCTGGGGATGTATTTCATGGCAGGCGTTGTAAAGGGGCTGATGCTCTATGGCGTTTGTGCGTTGGTGATGGTTCTTGCAGAGATGGTTTTGTATCGAAGATTTCCAAAGCTTGGCATGACCCTCTCAGCGATAGGAATGGGTGGGCTGTACATATCCACTCTAATCAATTACCTTGCCTTGAAAAATTTTAATCAATGGGTTACACTGGGAGTGACGATTCTGATTACCGCTGTCGTGATTCTACTCAGCAGAAAGAGGGATGCAGCGGCATATCGAATTCTCGGCATGGTGGCAGTATATGTCTGCATTTTGACGGTTCCGGTCTGGCAGGCAGATGCGGGCAGCTTGTCCCAGATGGAGTTTGTGACAATGACAGCTATGGCTTTTATTGTCAATCTTATGTGTCTGGCTGTACCGGTCAGAAAAGGGCATACTGCAATCAGCATCACACATATGGCATTGAATACAATATTTACCCTGTGGGCATATCTTGCATGGATAGACGGAAGTGTCAGGTATGAAGGCATCGGGGAGATGTGGCAGTATCCGGCGTTTGTGGCACTGTCAATTCTTGTGACACAGATGTTGTTTGCGGCTCAGATTCGTTGGCGTGAGAGACAGACCCCCGGCGGAGGTATGGCTCAAAATGTTGGAATCTGTGTCACATATTGTATTGTAAGTCCGGTCTATGTCGTGCTGGCGGCATTTGCTACAGATTTTTATGATTTTATTGATGCCGCTGGGGCATCTGTTGAGACATATCTGCCTTACAGACTGGCTTGTTCTGCAGTAGCTGTGGTGCTTTGCCTGATTCCGATGCTTGCGCTTCGGAAAAGACAGGAAAAATGGTTTGCGTGGTATCTGATGAATCTGCTGGTGTTCGCAATCCACATAGGAAGTGCAGGATGGGAGCTTAGTATTTGTCTGGTGGTTTTGCTTGTGGTGTCCAAACTGCTGTCCTTTGCCGGAGGAACCATGCTTTGTATCAGCGATGCTGTTGTGACTACATTTGTCTGTCTGGCTGTTCTTATAAACAAGGATTTGGTATATGCGATTCCGCTGTTTGTGGGGCTGCTGCTTAGTGTGCTTTGCGTCAATTATTGGAAGACGTACTTTGAAGTGATTTTAACCTTTACGATTGCATTATATACTGCCGGACATATGCTAGTAGGATTAAAGCTTCCCGTGTTTGTCGGGATTTTATTCGTAGGAATGCTGATATTTAACAATGTAAAGAGATGGCATGGGCAGGGAATCATAACCTACAATATTATGGTGCTTTCGGGACAGGCGATTTGTTTCCTGCTTCTGGTGAATCCGGTATACCGCAATGCTTATCTGACCTACTTATGTATGCTGGTATTTGGTGTAGCTACCATTGTGGTGTGTTTTCAGAAACATTACCATCTGGATTTTAAATATAAACAGCTGATATTGGCGGTATTCCTCACTTATATGGGGCTGATAGTCCGCACAAGCTATTCAATCGTCAACAGCATTCTGCTTATGATGATTGCGCTGCTCTGCGTGGGAATGGGATTTGCCATCAGGCAAATGTCCGTTAGAATTTACGGACTGGTACTTTCCCTTACAGTTTGTGCCAAAATTGTCCTGTATGATTTTATGGGTGCCAATATGCTGCAGAAAACCATTTTGTTCTTTGTAGTAGGCGTTTTGGCTCTGGTAATCGCTGCAATATATATGGTGTTGGAACGATTGCAGATGAAACGGGGAGCCGCAGCGGCGGTAAGTGAGCAGTAAAAAGGAGTGTATCTGTATGAAAAAGAAAGTAGTAGGAGTTGTATGTGCGGCAGCACTTTTGCTGACCGGATGCGGAGCGGCTTTCCCGGAGATGACGGACGAGCAGGAATCGTCTGTCGGTGAATATGCGGCGATTACTTTATTGAGATACGATGCAAACTGCAGAAGCCGTTTGGTGGATTTGTCCCAGATAGAAGACGAGGAGGAACAGGTAGAAACACCGGTTTCCGAACCTGAGCAGAGTCAGCAGGAGGAAGAACAGCAGCAGAATACTTCTGAGACTCCTGTGGTGGATGTCAGTGAGGGAACGGGAGAGACGGCAGACAGCATGGAGAACTTTTTGGAACTTCCGGAAGGGCTGAGCCTTACCTATACCGGTTATGAACTATGCCAGAGTTATCAGGAGCCTTCCAACGCTTATTTTACGCTGGAAGCCTCGGAGGGGAAACAGCTTTTGGTACTCAGCTTTGAGATGCGCAATGATTCCGGCTCTGAACAAAGTGTCAATCTGCTGGAAAGACGAGACAGTTACCGCATTACAGTGGACGGGAGTTATACGCGTTCTGCATTGACCACCATGCTGGATAATGATTTGTCGACATATGTAGGGGTTGTGGCACCCGGGGCGTCAGAGCAGATGGTGCTGATGATTGAGGTGGGAGCTGATCAGGCGGAGAATATTGATTCTATTTCGCTTAATATGAAAAATGAATCAAATACATACACAATTCAGTTATTATAACTCAAAAACTGTAAATATACAGGATGCGATACTTATAAAATTAGCAAAAAAGCCCGTAAATATGGGCTTTTTTGCTGCCGAAATAAAATTGTAGAAAAAGTTGCAAAAAATTACATTTTCGGTGTTGACAATTTGTGTGAGCAGTGCTATACTCATTTTTGCTGTCGGATAAACAAGAAGACAGCGAAGAAAACATAGATTTGAAAATAAATAAGTCGAAAGTTTTCAAAAAAAGTTGTTGACAAAGCGAGCCGCACATGATAAGATATCAAAGTTGCCGCTGAGACAGCAACGAACAGTACCTTGACAAATAAACAGCAATGCAAC
>CAZUAP010000055.1:0-12896 GCA_964617975.1 uncultured Acetatifactor sp.
CCTTCTCCTTCTGCTCCATGACCTTCTTGACGCTGCCGCCGTAGCCCTCATAGCGTTCCGTCAGATTGGTCAGAGCCTCCAGCTTGGACTGCTCCATATGGTATGTTTCCTGCGTCTTGCGGAGCTTGGCATCCATATCCGTCAGCTTTTCGCGGATACCGCCCAATTCCAGATTGGCTGCCGCCTCCTGCTCATTCATCCGCTTGAGTTCTTCCGTGACAGCGGCGAACTCATCCTCCAACTGGTGAAGCTGTTCCTCCCTCGCCGCCTCGTCCGACTTAGCCCGCAAAAGTCTGGAATTCAACTCCGCCTTTCGGATGTTGACCTGCTCCATCATGGTATCAAAGCGTCCCATCTTGGACTTGATGGTAGCGCGCTGGTTCAGCTCGCCAATAATGACATTCTTCCCATTTTCAATCCGGCCATTCAACTCCTCAATCTCGGACTGAACCTTCTCCAGTGTCGCCTTCATGGCATTCGCCGTGTCCGAAATCTCCTGCACCTGACTGTCAATGCCCTGTTTCTCCTGCAAGATGCCCTGTTTCTCCGTATTGTGAGTGGCTATCTCCTCCTGCAGTGCCGTTTTTCGGCTGCTCAGATGCCCCTCGCTGCCTCTGGCGGAGTTTATCTGCTCCTTCAGGACATTGATTTCTCCCTCGAGTTTACCGCGCATAAGTCCGGTATCCGTGAGATTCTCTCTCGCCGTCTCAATGGCGCTGTCCAACGTCTCAATCTCCCCCTGAATGCGCTCATATTCCACCTTGATGCTCTCATACTTCTCCGTGGTCTCCTGCAGCTGTGCACCTGCAATGCCGTACTTCTCCTCCACAGACTGCAGCTGCTCCCTGATGCGATTATTCTCCAGCAGGAAAACGTTCACATCCAGCGTTTTAAGTTCTTCTTTTTTCTTCAGATATATCTTGGCAGTCTCGGACTGTTTCTCCAAAGGTCCCGTCTGTTTCTCCAGCTCTGACAGGATGTCGTTCACACGCACGAGATTCTGCTTTTCATTCTCCAGCTTTTGCTGTGCAGCTGCCTTGCGGCGTTTGAATTTCACGATTCCTGCCGCCTCGTCAAAAAGCTCTCTGCGCTCCTCCGGCTTGCCGCTCAGAATCCGGTCAATCTGGCCCTGTCCGATGATGGAATATCCTTCCTTACCGATACCTGTATCATAGAAAAGCTCATTCACATCCTTCAGCCTGCAGGGACTGCCGTTAATCAGATATTCACTTTCTCCGGAACGGTAAATCCTTCTCGCCACCGTGACTTCATCAAAGTCGATGGCAAGCTGATGGTCGGAATTGTCCAGAGTGATTGCCACATAGGCATAGCTCAGCGGCTTTCTGGTCTCTGTTCCCGAGAAAATGACATCCTGCATACTGGCACCGCGCAGCTGCTTGACACGCTGTTCACCAAGCACCCAGCGCACGGCATCCGCAACATTACTCTTTCCGCTTCCGTTAGGACCCACGATGCCCGTGATTCCATTGTGGAATTGAAATACTATTTTGTTTGCAAAAGATTTAAAGCCATGTATCTCAATGCTTTTTAAATACATATCCTTCTTCCCTCAAGAGAAGCAACGCCTGATAAGCCGCCTGCTGCTCCGCTGCCTTCTTTGTCCTTCCCAAACCTCTGCCGAGGTTTCTGTCCTCCATGATGACCTCCACCACAAAGGTCTTGTTGTGCTCCGGTCCCAGTTCTTCCAGATGCTCATAGTGAAATTCCTTCTTGAGCGTACCTTGAATCAGCTCCTGCAGATTACTCTTGCTGTCGTAAAAGAGCTGCTTGTTTTCCAGGTCAGACAAGATAAACCGATTGATGAACTCCTTTGCCTTGTCCGCGCCGCCGTCCAGAAAAATTGCACCGATAAGCGCCTCAATGCCATCGGAGGTGATACTCTCACGGTCTCTGCCGCCGGTCAGTTCCTCTCCTTTGCCCAACAGCATGAACTTTCCCAACTCCAAATCCCGAGCACAGAAAGCAAGCGCAGGCTCACAGACCATAGATGCCCTGAGTTTAGTCAGCTCTCCCTCGGAGAGTTTTGGATTCTCATGGAAAAGGAACTCGCTGGACACCAGCTCCAACACCGCATCCCCCAAGAACTCCAGTCTCTCATAATCCTCTGTCTTGTTGATTTTTTGTTCGTTTGTGTAAGAGCTGTGCGTGAGAGCCTGTTTCAGCAGCGCTTTATTCTGGAACTTATAGCCGATGCGCTGCTCCAAATTTTTTAAATTATACTCATCCTGCATTTTCCTCATCTCCTAAAAAAAGTATTCCCAAATAAGAAATATTCGGGAATACCTGCAACAGTCAGATTTTAGTTCAAAGCTCCTTTAATCAATTCCACCGCTTCCTCAACTGTTGTAATCTTCTCAGCCTTCTCTGCAGGAATTTCAATATCAAATTCTTCCTCAATTCCCATGATAATCTGGAATACATCCAGTGAGTCTGCTCCGAGGTCATCCACGAAAGTCGTCTCCGGTGTAATTTCCTCCGGGTCCACGTTCAAAACTTCTGCAATTACTTTCTTCAGCTTTTCTAATTCCATCTCACAATTCCTTCCTTCTGGGTTAAAATATAATATATCCTGAACAGTCTCCTGCCCATTAGCTATTTTAAGTGGCGAAAATCAGTCCTTAAGGACTATCTTTTCCTTGATTTTTTCGTTTATCTGCTGTTCCTTGAAGGTCAGGCACTGGAGAATGGAATTTTTGATTTCCACTGCCTTGCTGCTTCCATGCGTCTTGACAACCAATCCGTTCAATCCAAGCAGCGGCGCTCCGCCGTATTCCTCCGTATCAAAGCTCTTTAAGGTCTTCTTCAAAGCGGGTTTCACGAGAAGTGCACCGATTTTGCTGCGCAGGGAGGTCATCATACCCTCCTTCACTTTTTTAATCAGCACTCCACCGACGCCCTCATACATCTTGAGAATCACATTGCCCACAAACGCCTCGCAGACCACTACATCCGCCGCGCCTGCCGGAATATCTCTTGCCTCCACGCTGCCGATAAAATTAATCTCAGGACAGTTGCTTAAAAGCGGGTACGTCTCCTTCACCAGAGCATTGCCCTTCTCCTCCTCAGCACCGATATTTACGATGCCCACTCTCGGATTTTTCACACCACATACATATTCCATATAGACACTGCCCATCTTGGCAAACTGAACAAGATGAGACGGTCTGGCGTCCACATTTGCCCCGCAGTCTATCAAAAGAGCAATGCCGTTCGCCGTGGGAATCAGAGGTGCCAGAGGGGGTCTCTCCACGCCCTTGATGCGCCCTACAATCACCTGTCCGCCCACCAGAACCGCTCCGGTACTTCCGGCAGAGACAAAGGCGTCACAACTTCCGTCCTTCACCATATACATTGCTTTTACAATGGAGGAATCCTTCTTCTTACGGATTGCCATCACCGGGGGCTCAGCCATCTCAATGACCTCCTCCGCATGGACAATCTCTATCTGTTCAGGATTGTAAGTATAGCTTTTAAGCTGCTCGGCAATCAGCGGTTCTCTGCCTACCAGAAATACTTTAATGCGCCTGTCTGTATTTACTGCCTCCACAGCACCTTTCACAATCTCAGCCGGTGCGTTATCTCCGCCCATGGCGTCCACTGCCACCTTCACCATCTCAGCCATTCTGCTACCTCTCCATCGCCGTTTCATCCGTGCAGGAAATCTCAATCCACTGCACTCCATACTACTATACTAAAGGCAATAATAAAAATCAAGCCCAAAATAATGAAAGCAATAAAAGTTACCAAAAGGCAGCAAAAAACCTCCCCCAAACTCGGGAGAGGTCTTTCATACTGAAATGGGTTCAAATCTTTCAGTGTGATTAGTCAACACTGACAACCTGCTTTTTATTGTAAGAACCGCAGTTCTTGCAGACTCTGTGAGGCATCATCAAAGAACCGCACTTGCTGCACTTTACCAAAGTGGGAGCGCTCATTTTCCAGTTTGCTCTTCTCTTATCTCTCCTGCCTTTGGAAGATTTATTCTTGGGACAAATAGACATCGTTACACCTCCTTATTCGCATTAAAAATATCTTTTATTGCTGCCATGCGGGGGTCGGGTACGAAGGTGTCGCATCCACATTCCCTCTCGTTCAGATTCTGTCCACAGACCGGGCATACACCCTTACAGTCCTCTCTGCACAAAATCTTCACAGGCCAGTTTACAATAACTTCGTCATAGATAAGCGCCTCTGTGTCCAGCTGATAACCCTCCATAAATCTCTGGTCATCCGCATCGGCGTCCTCATCGTCCGTCTCCCTCTCCGGCGAAATCACCGTCCTGTCAAAGGAAAGCTCCAATGTCACAGGCACTTCCGCAAGGCATCTGTCACAAACGGCTGCAAAAACGATTCTGCAGGTTCCTTCCACCCTCGCCTTGTCCACACCGATGTTGGAGAAGGTGAATGCCACAGGGGACTTCTCAATAATGGAATATGTTCCCATTCCGTACGTGAAAGCGGTCATCTCCAGAGGAATCTCCCTAGTCACAACTCTGCCTTCAGAGGTCAAAACATCCGATAAATTCACTAACATAGCGACTCCTATGCACTCTATTGTGTTTTCACACACTGGTTCATTATACATATAGTGGTACAGTTTGTCAATATAAAAATTTATTTTTCACAGTTCAGCCATGCAACATCACACAGACTGTGTTGGGTGCTTGCACACAATACACAGTCTGTATGATATTGCATGAGCGGAACGCCTCATTATGAATAAAAGGCAAGCCGCTTTGGCGGCGTCAGATGCGGAGCATCGACTTTTATGAATAATGAGGGCTGAACTGTGATGGACTCACGATTTTATACCTCAGCCACCGCATCTTTCATGCTCTTAACGTAATTATACAGTTCCGGTCCCGCCTGGGCGCCATATTTTTCAATCAGTTTCACGATGGCACTTCCCACGATAGCTCCATCGGACACAGCTGCCATCGCCGCTGCCTGTTCGGGCGTACTGATACCGAAACCGATGGCGCAGGGCGTGTCCGTCACTTTGCGGATGCTCTCGACAATGCTTCCCAAATCCGTCTTAATCTCGCTGCGGACTCCGGTGACACCCATGGAGCTCACCACATAGATAAATCCATGAGCCTCCCCTGCAATGGTCTGGATTCTCTCCTCAGAGGTAGGTGCAATCATGGAGATGACGTGCACATTGTGGGCTGCAGCCGGCTCCTCCACCTCCCCCTTCTCCTCGTAAGGCAAATCCGGGATGATAATGGCGCCTACCCCGAGCTCCTCACATCTTGCGAAGAAACGGTCATAGCCATAGTGGAACACCGGATTCAAATAAGTCATAAACGCCAAAGGCATCTGGGAGGTCTCCCGCACTCTCTTCACAATCTCAAACACGCCGTCCGTGGTCATGCCGTTTTTCAGCGCGCGGATATTGGCGTCCTGAATCACCACGCCCTCCGCCGTAGGGTCGGAAAAAGGAATGCCAATCTCCACCAAGTCAGCGCCTGCCCGCTCCATCTCCAGAATAAATTTCACCGTGCTGTCCCTGTCAGGGTCGCCTGCCGTAAGGAAACCGATGAATGCCTTGCCGTTCACCGTGTCAAAGACCTCGTCTACTGTATTTTTTACATTGTTTACTCTTGTATCAGTCATGGATATCTACCCCCCTGTATCTTGCAATCGCAGCCACATCCTTGTCCCCGCGGCCGGATACGCAGATGATAATACTCTGGTCGGGGCTGTAATCCTTGGCAATCTTCATCACATGAGCCACCGCATGTGCGCTCTCGATAGCGCAGATGATTCCCTCCGTACGCGCCAGATACTCAAAGGCATCCACCGCCTCATCATCGGTGATGGGAACATACTGTGCTCTGCCGGTGTCATGGAGATTGGCATGCTCCGGACCGATGCCGGGATAGTCCAGCCCTGCCGAGATAGAATAAACCGGGGCAATCTGCCCGTACTCGTCCTGACAGAAATAAGACTTCATACCGTGGAACACACCCAAAGTACCGGTTGCGATGGTCGCTGCCGTGAGAGCGGTATCCACTCCCTTGCCTGCCGCCTCACATCCAATCAGTTTCACCCCTTCGTCGGGAATGAAATTGTAAAAAGCACCCATGGCATTGCTGCCGCCGCCCACACACGCTACAACAGCGGCAGGAAGTTTTCCTTCCGCCTCCAATATCTGTGCCCTCGCCTCACGGCTGATGACACTCTGGAAATCACGCACAATCATCGGGAAGGGATGCGGTCCCATGACAGAACCCAGACAATAATGGGTATCGTTGACCCGGTTGGTCCACTCTCTCATCGTCTCATTCACCGCATCCTTCAAGGTCTGAGTGCCGCTGGTGACAGGATGTACCTTTGCCCCCAAAAGCTCCATGCGGTACACATTCAAAGCCTGACGGTCTGTGTCCTCCTTGCCCATAAAGACCTCGCACTCCATGCCCAGCAACGCTGCAGCCGTGGCGGTTGCAACGCCGTGCTGTCCTGCACCGGTCTCCGCAATCAATCTGGTCTTGCCCATCTTCTTGGCGAGAAGTGCCTGTCCAAGTACATTGTTAATCTTGTGGGAGCCGGTGTGGTTTAAGTCCTCACGTTTCAGATAAATCTTTGCTCCGCCCAAATCCTTGGTCATCTTCTCCGCATAATAAAGCAAGGAAGGTCTGCCCGCATATTCATTAAACAGTTTGTTCAGCTCAGCGTTGAACTCCGGGTCATTTTTGTAATGCTCATAGGCATCCTCCAGACGAATCAGTTCATTCATCAAGGTCTCTGAAATGTACTGACCGCCATGTATTCCGTAACGTCCTTTACTCATTTTACTGTTCCTTTCTTAAATTATATACAGCATTTTTATAACTGGCGCAGTCCGGCGAGTTCTCTCAGCATCCCCGCCTTGTCAGCGCTTCGCATGAAGGTTTCCCCGATGAGCACCGCGTTCGTACCGTTCTGCTCCAGTCTTGCGATATCCGCTCTCGTCTTCATTCCGCTCTCCGACACAAACAGAACCTCAGGCGGAACCAGTTCTCTCAGCCGCACCGAATTGTTAATATCCACGGTAAAATCCTTCAGATTGCGGTTGTTCACACCCACAATTCGCGCTCCGGCATTCAACGCCATCTCCACCTCCGACTCATCATGAGCCTCCACCAGTGCGGAAAGTCCAAGTTCCTCAGCAATCCCCCAGTATTCCGACAACTGCATGGGAGACAAAATTGCACAGATTAACAGCACCGCGTCCGCGCCAATTTTTTTTGCCTCATAGAGCATATATTCATCCACCGTGAAATCCTTGCGCAAAATAGGAATCTGCACCTTTTTGCGGATAGCTGCCAGGTAATCGTCGCTGCCCTTGAAATAAGTAGGTTCCGTCAGCACGGACAGGGCATCCGCACCTGCCTTCTCATACTCCACGGCAATCTCCTCATAGGGAAAATGTTCTGCAATAATGCCCTTGGAGGGCGATGCCTTCTTCACTTCACAAATAAATCGGATGTGCCGGTCATCCCCCTCTCGCCCACGCAAAGCCTGTTCAAACAGGAATGGCCGGGCTGCGTCCCTGTGAATCGGCATATCCCGCACCTGCACCTTCAGCTCTGCCAACGGAAGTTTTTCTTTCTGCGCCGCAATGCGTTCTCTGGTGGCCGCAGCAATCTCATCTAAAATCATATGCGCTCCTTATCTGTTGGTCAATTCCACAAATTTTTCCAGCTGCGCCTTTGCCTTGCCGCTGTCGATGGTCTCCGCAGCCAGTTTCACGCCGTCCGCAATGCTGTCCGTCTTGCCTGCCACATAAAGTGCCGCACCCGCATTGAGCAGCACAGCATTTCTCTTGGGACCCTTCTCTCCTCCCAGAATCGCTCTGGTAATCTCCGCATTCTCCTGAGGAGTACCGCCCCGCAAATCATCCTTGCCGCAGCGCTCCAGACCCATTTCCTCCGGAGTAATCTCGTAAAAGCGCAGCTTGCCGTTGTCCAGCTCACACACACTTGTTGCACCCACAGCTGAAATCTCATCCAGTTTCTCCTGTCCGTACACTACCAGGCCTCTCGTAATTCCCAGATTGGAGAGCACCTTCGCCATGGGCTCCAGCAGGGATTCATCATATACGCCCAGCACGATATAGGAAGGGCATGCCGGATTGGTCAGCGGTCCAAGAATATTGAACACGGTGCGGATACCCAGTTCCTTACGGATAGGTCCTACATATTTCATGGCTGTATGATATTTTTGTGCAAAGAGGAAACAGATTCCGATTTCCTCCAAAACCGCCTTGCTCTGCTCGGGCTCAATGGAAATGTTCACGCCCAATGCTTCCAGACAATCAGCCGCGCCGGACTTGGAGCTTGCCGCCCGGTTGCCGTGCTTGGTGACCGGAACTCCTGCGGCAGAAATCACCATGGAGGAAGTGGTAGAAATATTGAAAGAATTGGAGCCGTCACCGCCGGTTCCCACAATCTCCAGAGATTTCACATCTGCATTCAGCTTTAACGCGTGTGCACGCATCTCCTCCGCGGAACCTGTAATCTCCTCGATGGTCTCCCCTTTCATGGACAACGCTGTCAGATAAGCGCTCTTTTGCACATCTGTGGCTTCGCCGCTCATAATTTCATTCATGACCGCCTTCGCCATCTCGTAGCCGATGTCCTCTTTTCTGCTCAGTTTGATAATCGCCTCTTTAATCATCTTGGAACTTCCTTTCTGCGCCTTGGGCGTCTCTGTTTTATTTTGGTCTGCCGGTCGATTTTGGGAATCTGTGTTATCCTTTAATCTTCCCAGCAGGAAATTCTCCATGATATATCTCCCCTCCGGCGTCAGCACCGACTCGGGATGAAACTGCACACCATACACCGGGTAATCCCTGTGCTCCACTGCCATGACCTCACCGTCCGGGGTTGTCGCCGTAATCTTCAGGCATGCCGGCATTGTCTCGGGGTCCGCCGCCAGGGAATGGTATCTTGCCACCGTCATCTCTCCCTCCATGCCGCGGAACAATCTGCTTTCATTGTCCAGAGCCGCCACGGACTGCTTGCCGTGCATCAGCTCTCTGGCGTAAGTGATAGTGGCTCCAAAGACCTCACAAATCGCCTGATGCCCTAAGCAGATGCCCAGAATGGGAATCTCTCCGGCAAACTCCCGGATGACCTCCTCGCAAACGCCTGCGTCCGCAGGTCTTCCCGGTCCCGGAGACAGGATGATATGGCTGGGGGCAAGCTCCCTGATTTGCTCCACCGTCAGCTCATCGTTCCGTATGACCCGGATGTCCGGATTCACGGAACCCACAAGCTGATACACATTGTAGGAAAAGCTGTCGTAATTATCTATCAAAAGTATCATGGTTTTATTCCTTTCTGCACTTACTCAAGTCCATCCTGTGCCAGCTCAATCGCTTTTCTGACTGCCGCCGCCTTCTGTATGCACTCCCGGTATTCCTTCTCCGGCACGCTGTCCGCCACAATGCCTGCCCCGGAACGGACGAAAATCTTACCGTTTTTGGAAAAAGCAAGTCGAATGGCGATACAGGTATCAAGATTGCCCGTGAAAGATACATATCCGATGGCACCGCCGTAAATCCCGCGCTTATTATTCTCCAATTCATTGATAATCTCGCAGGCTCGAAGTTTGGGTGCACCGGAGAGAGTTCCCGCCGGCAGAATCGCATCCACCGCATCCAGCGCATCTTTGTCCGGGCGGATGCGTCCGCTCACTGTGGAGCCAATGTGCATCACATGAGAATACCGTTCAATAGACATATATTTTTCCACCTGAACCGTGCCTATCTGACTGATTTTGCCGATATCATTCCTGCCCAAATCCACCAGCATATTGTGTTCCGCCCGCTCCTTCTCATCTGCCAAAAGCTCCCGCTCCAACGCCTCATCCTGCTCAGGCGTGGCACCTCTGGGTCTGGTTCCTGCCAGCGGAAAAGTATAAAGTTTCTCCTCCTCCAGTTTCACCAGTGTCTCTGGACTCGCCCCGGCAATCTCACCGTCCGCTCCCGAGAAATAAAACATATAAGGGGAGGGATTGGTGGTGCGCAGCACACGGTAGGCATCCAGCAGACTTCCCTCCATCTGAGCCTCCAGTCGGTTGGACAGCACCACCTGAAAGATATCGCCCTCCTTGATGTAATGCTTGCCCTTTTCCACCATTCGGCAATATGCTTCCTCATCAAACAGCGGCTTGAAATCCGTCTTGATTTTCAAAGGGATATGCGCCGCCTTTTCGCCATTGCGAATGAGCTGCCGCATACTTTCCAGTTCCATCACAGCCTTATTATAATTCTTCTCCATATCGTCCGTGCGGGCATTTACAATGAGGATTATCTTCTGTCTGTAATTATCAAAGGCTATCACCTTGTGGAACAGCATCAGATTCACATCGGAGAATCCTTCCTCATCCTCGGCATCCAATTTTAAGGTAGGCTCGCTGTATTTAATATAATCATAGGAAAAATACCCCACCAGACCCCCTGTAAAGGAAGGAAGTCCGTCAAACTTGGGACTTTTATTCTCCTCAATCACATCCCGAATCAGCTGACGCACATCCTCTGTGGTAGTCCTGCTGTTCATGGGCGTGCGCACCGTGCTGGTGCCATTGTAGCAGGTAATCTCCAAAAGCGGGTCATATCCCAGAAAAGAATACCGTCCCCATCGCTTATTTGCCTCTGCGCTCTCCAAAAGGTAAACGTGCCCGCTGACCTTCTGTAAAATCTGCAGCACCTCAATCGGTGTGGTGGTGTCGGCATAGAGCTCACAGCTCACAGGCACCACACCATACTGCCCCTGCGCAGCCAGTTTGTTGCATTCTTCCAGACTCGGGGTAACTCTCATAGATATTTCCTCCCTTTTTCCAAGCAATATAAAACGTCCTTGACAGATTTCATACATCTGTCAAGGACGGGTTTAACACTCAATCTCCCGCGGTGCCACCTTGATTCACGATTCCTCGTGCCCTTACCGGATACCAACATATCCATGACCTCTGACGCGGGTCTGCACGTCGCAAGATACTAGAATCTCCGGATATAAAATCCATCATTTTTTCATTGCGCCCTCCGTGGTCCATTTAACAGCCTGCGTTCCGACCTTTCTCAGCAACCGGTCTCTCTGTAGGTGCCTGTGCAGTATCACTGCACACTGTTTTTATCTCCACATCTACGGTTTGTGTCCGCATATTTATTCATTTGCAATTATCTTAACGCTGCTGCCATTGAATGTCAAGCACTTTTTCCGATTGTCATTACACCAGGCGAACAGTCTCTCTTGCGATTGCAAGCTCCTCGTTGGTGGGGATGACCATAACCGTAGTCTTGCTGCCGGGAGTGGAGATTGCGATATCCTCGCCGCGCTTGCCGTTGGCAGCAGGGTCAATCTCTACACCGAGATATCCCAGATATTCGCATACCATGCTTCTCACCAGAGGAGCATTCTCACCCACACCTGCGGTGAAACAGATGACATCCACACCGTTCATAGCTGCTACGTAGGAACCGATGTACTTCGCCACGCGGTAGCAATAGGTCTTCAATGTGCGGGTTGCATTTTCATCACCCTTGTTGTGACCTGCCTCCAAATCACGGAAGTCGGAGGAGAGGTTGTCGGACAATCCCAGCACGCCGGACTTCTTGTTCAGAACCGTCATGATATCATCGATGGATTTATTCTCCTTGTGTGCGATAAACTCAATGATTGCAGGGTCAATATCGCCGGAGCGGGTACCCATAATCAGACCTTCCAGAGGGGTGAGACCCATGGAGGTGTCCACACACTTGCCGTTCTTCACAGCGGAAATGCTGGCACCGTTGCCCAGATGGCAAACGATAATCTTCAAATCCTCATATTTTTTGCCGAGCACCTCTGCAGCCTTCTTGGAAACATAGGAATGGCTGGTGCCATGGAAACCGTAGCGTCTGATTTTATATTTCTTATAATACTCGTAAGGCAGACCGTACATATATGCCTCCTCGGGCATGGTCTGATGGAAAGCGGTGTCAAACACTGCCACCATGGGAGTGCCGGGCATCAGCTTCTTGCAGGCATTGATACCGATGATGTTGGCGGGATTGTGCAGAGGAGCAAGGTCATTGCACTCCTCGATTGCAGCCATAACCTCATCCGTGATGATGGTGGATGCTGCAAATTTTTCTCCGCCGTGCACTACGCGGTGTCCTACAGCGCCAATCTCGTCCAGACTCTTTACCACGCCTGTCTTGCTGTTGGTCAGTGCCTCAAGCACAAGGCGGATAGCCTCCGTATGATCCGGCATGGGAGTCACGGTCACTTCCTTCTCTCCGCCTGCCGGGGAATATGTAATCTGGCTGCCGTCAATGCCGATTCTCTCACAGAGACCCTTTGCGATACACTGCTCGGTATCAGAGTTAATAACCTGATATTTCAGGGAAGAACTTCCACAATTAATAACTAATATATTCATGTTTTACATCCTCTCCACTAATGATTAAACGAACCTTATACCAACTGTGCCTGTACTGCGGTAAGTGCCACAACACCCACGATATCCTGCCAGGAACATCCTCTGGACAAATCGTTGACGGGCTTTGCGATACCCTGAAGCATAGGGCCGTAAGCCTCTGCTCCGCCAAGTCTCTGCACCAGCTTGTAGCCTATGTTGCCTGCATCCAGATTGGGGAAAATCAGGACATTCGCGTGTCCGCCCACGGGGCTTCCGGGAGCCTTGGTCTTTGCAACGGAAGGAACCAGTGCTGCGTCCAGCTGCAGCTCGCCGTCCAGTACCAGATTGGGGTACTGCTCCTTAGCGATATTGGTAGCCTCAACCACCTTGTCTACCAGAGCGTGCTTTGCGCTGCCCTTGGTGGAATGGCTCAGCATGGCGATGACAGGCTTGGGACCTACCAGAGACTTGAAACTTCTGGAGGA
>CAZUAP010000056.1:0-12744 GCA_964617975.1 uncultured Acetatifactor sp.
CAAAGAGAGCTGCCGTGGAATGTCCACACCTATACGGATGTGGAGAAGTTATTGCGGGAGGAAGAAAATTGTCCGGTGGATGTGATGGTGGTGGCTGAGAGAACTTACCGGGAGGAGCTCTCGGCATTGCGCCCGCTGCGCACCGTGATTCTGAAGGAAAACGGACTGATGCAGAGCGAGGAATTTGTCAGTGTGGACAAGTACCAGCAGGCGAGAAATGTCCTTCAGAGTATTTTGGAGGTATATCTGGAGATTGAAGATATTGACCTTCCGGGAGGACGTTTGCTTGGAAAGACCTGCTTTATCGGAATGTATTCCCCGGTGCGCCGGAGTCTTCAGACGACTTTTTCCCTGACTTTAAGTCAGATGCTGGCTGCAAACCATCGCACGCTGTATCTGAATTTTGAACATTACAGCGGAATATCGGAGTTGATGGCAAATGTGGGGGCGAGAGATTTGGCAGATTTGATGTATTTTCTTATGTCGGACGGAGAAAAATTTCGGCTGCGTCTGCAGACGATGGTGTGTCATAAGGGCAGCCTTGACTATATCCCACCCATGAAATCCGGTCAGAACTTAATCGCTGTATCCTCCAGGGAATGGCTCCGCCTGCTGCAGCGGATTGAGGAGCTGGGAGAGTATGAATATGTGATTCTGGATTTAAGTGAAAGTATGCAGGGTTTGTTTGATATTCTGCGGATGTGTACTAGGGTCTACACCCTGACCCGGGAGGACAGGATTGCACAGGGAAAACTTGCGGAGTACGAGCGGCTGCTGGAGATGTATGAATACGGGGACGTCCTACAGAAAACCAGTAAGTACACGGCTCCTCAGGTGAAAAGAATCCCGGAGGAACTGGAGCAGTATACCAAAGGGGAACTGGCGGATTTTGTCAAAGGTCTGATGAGGGAGCTGGAGGGAGGTGAAAAATAATGGAGTATACGGCGTTGAAACAGGAGTTGAGAGCCTGCGTGCAGGAGCGGATGGGTTATGTGAAGGATTATTCCGATGAGGAGGTGGATGAACTCATAGATGAAACTCTGCTGGGGCGTGAGGACTTGAGCCTTTATCCGGTGGAACTTCGGAGGCAGTTGAAAACAGAGCTCTTTAATTCTCTGAGACGACTGGATATTTTGCAGAATTTTGTGGATGACAGTTCTGTCACAGAGATTATGATAAACGGAACGAATCACATTTTTGTGGAGCAGAGCGGCAGACTGCGGGAGGCGGAAGTACAATTTGAATCTATGGAAAAGCTGCAGGATGTCATCCAGAAAATCGTGGCGGACTGCAACAGGGTCGTCAACGAGGCATCTCCCATAGTGGATGCAAGACTGCCCAACGGCTCCCGGGTGAATATTGTAATGAATCCCATCGCCTTAAACGGTCCCATTGTGACAATCCGCCGGTTCCCGGACAATCCTATCACTATGGAAGGACTTGTGAGGATGGGCTCCGTCTCGCGGGAGGCTGCGGATTTCCTGCAAAAGCTGGTTCGGGCGGGTTACAACCTGTTTATCAGCGGCGGAACAGGAAGCGGCAAGACCACATTTTTGAATGCCCTGTCGGGATACATACCGCCGGAGGAGAGGGTGATTACGATTGAGGACAGTGCAGAGCTGCAGCTTCAGGGGATTCCCAACTTGGTGCGGCTGGAGACTCGCAACAGCAATGTGGAGGGCTGTCGGGAAATCAGCATCCGAGAGCTGATACGGTCTTCTCTGCGGATGCGCCCGGACCGGATAATCGTCGGCGAGGTGAGGGGAGCGGAGGCGTTTGACATGATGCAGTGTTTAAATACCGGACATGACGGAAGTATGTCCACCGGGCACGCGAACAGTGCGGTGGATATGCTGTCGCGGCTGGAGAATATGGTGCTCATGGGGATGGATCTGCCGCTGCCCGCCATCCGGCAGCAGATAGCATCGGGGCTGGACGTCATTGTGCATCTGGGAAGACTGCGGGACAAGACGAGAAAGGTGCTGGAAATTACAGAGGTTGTCAAATACGAGGGAGACCATATATGCCTGAACGGATTGTTTGCTTTTGAGGAACATGGACAGGATGGCAGCGGCCGCGTTCTGGGGCAGCTCGTGAGAAAGGGGAAACTGGTGCATGAACACAAACTCCAAGCAGCGGGATTATTGTAAATATCAGTGGAATTGCAGGGAACTTTCCTTGGAAATCGTGAAGTCATCTCTGGTGGTCCTCCTTCTCGCATATTTTTTCTACCGCAGTGTGTGGGCTGTATTCCCTCTGGCGGGGGTGGGAATTTTGTTTTTCCGTATGGAGAGCAGGAAAAAGTTGGAACGATGCCGGGAGGAGCTGGACAACCAGTTTAAGGAATGTATTCTTTCGGTGACGGCGTCTCTGAAAGCAGGATATGCGGTGGAAAATGCTTTTATAGAGAGCCGTAATGACATGAAACTTTTGTACGGGGAGGATTCCATGATTTACGGAGAGCTGGAAAATATCCGCAGAGGACTGGTCATCAATATTACCTTGGAGGAGCTGCTGATGGATTTTGCAGTGCGCAGCGGCAGCGATGATATCATGCAATTTGCCCAGGTGTTTGCCATTGCCAAGAGAAGTGCCGGAAATCTGACGGAGATAATCCAGACGACGGCGGTAATAATCAGTCAGAGAATGGATGCGAAACAGGAAATCCGGACACAGCTGAGCGGCAGGCAGATGGAGCAGAATATTATGAAGCTGATGCCGTTTGGAATCATATTTTACATAGGCACCAGCTATCCGGGATATTTTGACACATTGTATCATAACTGGCGCGGTGTGGCGATTATGACGGGATGTCTTGCAGTTTATCTGGCAGCATATGTGCTGGGAGACAAGATTTTGCATAAAATTATGCAGGAAATCGGATAAAGCACACGGAAAGGAGGTGTAAGTTGAAGATTACGAACAAAATAGCGCAAGGTCTGTATACCATTGCTGCCCGCAGGAAATCTTTGGTTCGTCCCGCAGTGAGATGTGATTTGGAGAGGCTCAATCCGGGAGCGGACAGGGAGACGCTTTGCCGGGATTACTATGTGGGTAAACTGGAAAAATCCCTGTTTATCCTTTTGGTGGGTTCTGTGGCAGCAGTGCTGGTGGCTGTGCGAGCAGTGGGGGAGCGGGACTTGCAGGAAAATACGTTGAAAAGAGGTGAGGTTACGGATGAGGCACAGGAGATTACGGTAGAAACTGTTATCGAGGGAAGTACCCGGAGATTTCAGGTGCAGGTTCAGCCTACACAGATGAGTGAGGAGGAAACTGAAGTTTGTTTTCAGGAATTTTGTCAAAAGCTGCCGGAGCTGATTCTGGGAGACAATACATCCACTCAGGAGATTGAGCAGGATTTGCTGCTGGAGGAAAATTATGCAGGGTATCCCTTCTATATAGAGTGGAAAAGCGAAGATACCGACAGTATCACCTCTGTGGGAGTGGTAAAACCGGCGGAGGAGGAAAAGACGGTGCGCCTGAAGGCGGAAATCAGTTACGGGGAAATGGAATGGGAGTATCCGATTGAGGTAGTCGTATCGGCGGAAAAGCTGAGCGACGAGCAAAAGAGATACCGTGAGGTGGAGGAGAGACTGCTCGAAACGGAGAAAGATACCCGCCTCGAAACCTATTGGACTCTGCCGGAGAGTCTGGGAGATGTGCAGTTGGAATGGCACCGTGTGGTGGAGGACAACAGCCTGATTTTGTGGGCAGGGGCACTGGTGGTCAGCGTAGCTGTTTATCTTTTGGGGGACAAAGATTTGCACGAGCAGGTGGCGAAACGCAGAGAACATATGCGGCGGGAATATCCGGATATTGTATACAAGATTACTTTATATCTGGGTGCCGGGATGACTTTGCAGGGGGCATTTCAAAAGATAGCAGCCGAGTATGAACAGAGTAAAGCGATGGGTAAATCCAAAAAACACGCTTATGAGGAGATGCTGTATACCTGCAGGGAACTGAAATCCGGCGTGTCAGAGGGAAACGCCTATGAGCATTTTGGCAAGAGGACCGGATTGCAGGAGTACATACGGCTGTGCACATTGATGACGCAGAATCTTAAAAAGGGGAGTGCCTCACTGGTGCCGCGTCTGAGAGAGGAAGTGGATAAGTCTCTGACGGAACGCATACGGATGGGCAGGAAATTGGGAGAGGAAGCGGCTACCAAGCTGTTGGTTCCCATGGTGATGATGCTTGCTGTGGTAATGGTGATGGTGATGCTGCCGGCATTCAGCTCCATGGGCAGTTAACTGCCCATGGGAAGTTAAGTAATTAGCATACGAAAAGGAGGAAATTACAATGGAAAAAAATGAGAGAGATATGTTACTGAATACGCAGTTAAAGGACTGGCAGCAGCTTTTTGTCGAGGAGGACGGCATGGGGACTGTAGAAATTATCCTGATTATTGTGGTGCTTGTCGGGCTTGTGTTGATTTTCAAGGAACAGATAACATCGATAGTGGATTCTATCTTTTCTAAAATCACAAAGCAGACAAACAAGTTTTAATATGGTGAGAGATAAAGTGAACCATAGAACAAAAAAGAAATCTCGTGGATGTGTTCCTGCATATCTGACGGTTTATCTCGCGCTTGTCATGACAGTCATTCTATCCCTATGTCTGGCTCTGATTGAGGGAACACGGCAAAATGCAATTTTCATGGAAACGGAATGTGTGACGGATATCGGGTTAAACAGTGTGTTGGCTGAATATCACAGGGAGCTTTTGGCTCAATATAATCTCTTTGCCGTGGATTCGTCCTATGGCACATCCCGACCGTTGACAGAAAATACCGAGAAACATTTAAAAGAATATATAAACAAAAATCTGTCTACGGAGGATGTCTTGTTAGACTGGCTCTTATATAGAGACTTTCTGGGAATGTCGCTGGAAAATGTTGATATGACAAAGGTGTCATTTATGACGGACGACAACGGACGTGTGTTTCGGACGAGAGCGGTTGAGGCAGTTCAGGATGATATGAATCTGGATTTGTTTCAGGAACTGCAGAGCTGGATGCAGGTGGTGGAGTTAGAAAATCTTACGGAGAGAGATATCGCAGCGGAAAAAAGCAAGCTGGACCAACAGTTAAAGGACTATGACGGGCAGACCAAACAAATATCGGAGACGGAGTGGATTACCATAGAGGTCAAAAATCCTACAGCAGCATTGGAGAAAAAACGTAAGGAGGGGATTCTCAAATGGGCGGTGCAAAATCCGGAGAGCCTGTCAAACAAGACATTGTCCACTGAGAATCTTATCTCCGCCCGTCTGGCTGCAGGTCGTGTCAATCAGGGAAACATGGAAATATCGGAAACTTCCGCCATAGAAGAAACGCTGGAGAGATTCCTTTTTCAGGAATACCTTCTGCGTTACATGGGATATTACGGAGCAGAATCCGATGAGGATGCTTTGACATATCAAATAGAGTACCTCATAGCGGGCAAGGAAAACGATTTGGATAATCTTAGAAGTGTGGCAAATACAATCTTTGGAATCCGGGAGGTGGCAAATGCAGTCTATATCGCATCGGATGAGGAAAAATGTGCCATCGCGGAAGCGCTTGGCAGTCTGCTTGCCTCTGCAATGACAATTCCTGAGGCATCGGGATTGCTCAAGTGGATTCTTCTATTTGGATGGGCTTACGCAGAAAGCACATATGATATGAAATGTCTGATGGCAGGGGAAAGGGTGCCTTTGATGAAGGATTCCCAAACCTGGCACTACGGTTTGCAAAATGCGTTGGCACTCGGTGATGTGACATCAGACGAGTCCTCGGAAGGATTGTCCTACGCGGATTATCTGCGCATTCTCCTGTCTTTGCAGAAGGAGGATACGCTTACCGCGCGGGCTATGGACATGGTGGAGGCGGACATAAGGCAGACGGCGGGCAATGAAGCTTTTCGTCTGGACGGCTGTATGGATTGCGTGGAGGCTTGTGTGGAAATAGAGAGCGTATATGGTTACAGCTGCGAGATTACGAGACAAAAGGGGTACAGCACGCAATAATCGGAGGGAGGTGAGCGGTGATGCCTTTTCTATGGAAAGCTATAGTGAAACTGTTGACCAATATGAAAAGTCCTTCTCCGAAGCATAAGGAATCTACTGTATCAGAAAATCCCATAGAGAAGGCTTCACTGCCCGCCTCCCTGCGCAGAAAATTGCCTGCCGGTATGACGGTGGAGGCGGCGATTGTCCTGCCCCTCTTTCTGTTTTTCTTTATCAATCTGGGGAGCGCCATGGAAATGATACGGCTTCATGGCAATCTACAGTTGGCGTTGTGGAATGTGGGAAATAAGATGTGCGTCTATGGATATGCGATAGAATCGTCCGACAAAATTGAGAATGAGGTTTCCACGGATGACAATCAGGAATGGTGGCAGGAACTGGGAGACATTGCTTTATCTTATACCTACATCAAAAGTCAGGTGGTAAATTATGTGGACGAAACCTATCTGGAGGAGTCTCCTCTCAGCGATGGGGTGAGCAGTCTGCAGTTCTGGGAGAGTGAATTGTTGGGTGCTGCGGACTCTCCGGTGCGGGGAGACACGATAGAAATTGTGCTGACCTATCAGGTGTCCCCATGGCTGGACATACCTTTCGTGCGCCCGTTTCGTATGTCAAACCGTTACTACGGACATCTGTGGACGGGATATGATATAGATAATGACTCCACAGCAAATCAAGATACGGAGGATGTGGTGTACATTGCAGAGAATGGCAGCGTGTATCACGAGACACCGGATTGTACGCATCTGAAACTCAGCATCAGCGCAGTAACCTTGGAGGAGGCGCAAAATGCCAGAAATGAAAATGGCGGTCGGTATCAGCTGTGTTCAAAGTGCGGAGGAAAGCCTTTTAATGGGACAGTTTATATAGGAAAAGAAGGAGACTTTTACCACTACGACCGGACTTGTTCCGGACTGAAACGCACAATCCACACGCTTCCGAGAAAGCAGGCGTCGAATTACAGACCATGTTCGCGATGTGCGGCGGCATCGTAGGAATGGAGATTCATATGAGAAAAATGATTATACTTTTATATCTGGTGGCTCTGGGCATCTTTGACTGGAAGGAGCAAAAAGTGCCGGTTGGATTGCTGTGCGGCGGAGCTGTGATGGCTCTGGGTTTAAACATTTATACCTGTGTCATGGATTTTTCCAACTGGAAATGGGTTGCAGCCTCTGCCCTTCTGGGAGTTGTGCCGGGATGCTTTATGCTTATTGCAGCTTATGTCAGTCATAAGGCGGGATACGGGGACGGACTGGCTTTGATAAATGTGGGTTTGCTCACAAACTACGGAACCTGTCTGGCGCTTCTGTGTTTCAGTATGCTGTTGATGACATTTTTTTCCATCGGTATGCTTGTGCTCAGGAGAGTCGGCAGAAACACGACTCTGCCATACCTGCCTTTTCTAGCGACAGCATATCTGTTGGGCATGGTTTGGGGAGGATAGGTGAATGAAAAAGGTTGAGGCATATCTGACTGTGGAAGCGGCGCTGGTTCTGCCGATTGTTTTGGGAACGATACTGCTTGTGATTTATCTGTTATTTTTTCAATATGACCGCTGCCTGATGGAACAGGGTGCAGGAGTGTTGGCGATGCGTGGGTGCACATTGCAGATAGCCGATAGCAAGGAACTGGTGGAAGTGATGCTTATCCAGTCGCAGCAGGAGGACGAGCGTTATCTGGCGTGGAATGCAAACTCGGCAAAGATTCGAATGAAAGGCAATTATGTGACAGTGGAATGCTCCGGGGAACTAAACTTTCCTTTCAAGGGATTAGCATTCTGGCAGGACAGCAGTACATGGGAGAGCGAGGTAACATATGAAAATCTCAGAATCAAACCGACGTTTTTTGTGAGAAAGTGCAGAAAAATAATGGGAGGGAAATAAATGTTAGAGACAGAATTTATCAGAAGCCTGCAAAGCAATTATGAAAGAATACATCTGGCGGATAAACCCGATGAACAGAGGTACCAATACTGTATTTTAACCAGAGGAGGAATCAGGGGACTTCTGCCCTGCAGCCTGCGGTATATCAATGGGCAGGTATATCTTTATTATGATATCACCTCCAGACAAAATGTAGCGCAGTTATATGGAAAGCAGGTGATAGACAGGAGCTGGGTGCGGGATTTCTTCTGGAGCTATGAGGAAGTCCGGCAGGAGTTGGGGAGATTCCTTCTGGACGAGAAAAATATTCTTGTGTATCCGGAACAGATTTTTCAGGATTTGAGCAATCGCAATTTTTTCTTTCTGTATCTGCCGTACAATGAGGAGAGCGACGGCTTTATGCAGTTTTTTGAATTTTTACTTGCACAGATGGATTACGAGGACGATGTGCTTGTGCAGTGTGTTTATAATATGTACGAGAAATATGAGAAGATGGGAGAGGTATACCTGCAGGCACAGATTTTTGAGGACGTGAAAGAGCTTGAGAAACAGGCAAAGCCGGACGGAGAAATTTGGACGGAGGATTTTGTGGAAGTGCAGAAGGATGATGCGAGCTGCGGTGTGGAGCAGGTGACTGCGGCAGCAGGACGGGAAGAATTAAGAGCTGAGAAGAAAAGCTTCTTTGGACGGCTCGGCGGCAGAAAGAAGAAATATGAGGAACAGAAAAATAGTTATAGGGACAGTATGCTGGCAGCCATGGAGGGACGAGCTGTGGCGGAAGATGCGGCGTATGTCGAAGAAGACTATGGGCGCACAATTTACGTGGAGCAGTCTCAGGAGACGGAGGTAATTCATAAACTGTATACTCCGGACGGAAGAATTGCATCAATTCTTGAAAAAGAAATGATTACTATAGGAAAACAAAAGGATGAGGTTGATGTGGTGCTGGAGGATGATTCCGTCAGCAGGATTCATGCGAGAATTTTTGCGGATAATGAAATCGTTTATCTGGAAGATTTGAATTCCACCAATGGTACATTCAAGAATGGTTTGCGATTGCAGCCTTATGAAAAACGGCGGCTGGAGGAGGGGGATGAAATACGGTTTGGTAAATTATTATTTGTGTATCGGTGATGGTTGCCGGTTGACGTAGCAGGGTAAAGAGTGGTACATTTGAGTGAGAGTTTGTTTTGGCGAGGAAGGGATGAGCTGATTGCTGAAAAAATATAAGGATGTACCGCTTGTGAGTGCAACTCTTGTGCTTGTAAATGTAATCGTATTTTTTGTATGTATCTTCACGGGGGAAATGCTATATGATGTAGGTGGCTTATCCGGAGAGGGTATTGTTATCAGACATGAGTATGGGAGAATTTTGTGGGCATTATTTTTGCACGCAGATACTTCACATTTGTTTAACAACATGGTCATTTTGTTCTTTTTGGGTGCGATGTTGGAGAAGGAGACAGGACATATCAGTTTCGCTGTAATTTATTTTCTCTCCGGTATCGGAGGAAATATGCTTTCGCTGGCGGTCAAAGTGGCGACCGCAGACAATGCTATGTCCATCGGTGCAAGCGGAGCGGTTTTCGGACTGGATGGTTTGCTGCTTGCCATGGTGTGGTTATCCGGTAGCTTTCGGAGCACCACTTCCCTTACAAGAGTGGTTTTGATGATAGTGCTGTCTTTGTATGATGGATTTGTGGGGACACATATAGACAACGCTGCCCATGTGGGTGGTCTTGTGACAGGGTTCGTTTCAGGCGTTGTCCTGTGCCTGATAAGAAACATACAAAATAAACAATATAGACGAGAGGTGCAGATTTGAATATTCATATCTACTATGGCGGACGGGGAATTATTGATGACCCGACCAGTTATGTCATCAACAAGATGCAGGAGGTACTGGAGGAATTGCGTGTAAATGTCACACGCTTTAACTTGTATGAATTGAAAAGTACAATTCCTACATTGCCGCAGACCTTGAAGGATGCCGATGGCATTATCCTTGCCACCACCGTGGAGTGGTTTGGCATCGGCGGTTATATGCAGCAGTTTCTGGACGCGTGCTGGCTCTACGGAGATAAGGAGCGCATTGCGAAGATTTATATGTGCCCGATTGTCATGTCTACAACCTATGGCGAGAGGGAGGCGAAGTTAGATCTCGCCAACGCGTGGGAGATACTGGGCGGTTTGCCCTGCAGTGGGATATGCGGCTACATTGAAAACACGGTTGCATTGGAAATGAATGAAAATTATGCCCAGATTATTGAGAAGAAAGCAGAGAATTTGTACAGAACCATCAATCAGCGGGCATCTAATTTTCCGACCAGCAATCAGGCAGTCCGCCAGAAGATAGCTGTATCGCAGGCGATTGATTTGTCGCCGCAGGAGACGGAGCAGCTGTCCCGATATGCGTCGGATGACGGGTATGTGCAGCGCCAGAAGGAGGATATCCAGGAACTTGCCAGCCTTTTCAGGGATAAATTAAGCCAGGAGGGCGCAGACAATGAGGAGGAATATATCTCCGAGTTTCGTAAGGCGTACAAACCTCAGGCAGGATTCCATGCCGCCTGTATTATCAATATAGAAGAAAAGGGAAAGCCTCTTTTATTGGATGTCAGGGGGCCGATTCTGGAATGCGGGTATGGTAGCTGCGAACAGCCGGATATGGTGATGAATACCGCACGCGCGACAATGGAAGATATTATCAATGGGCGCATGACCTTTCAGAGAGCGTTTATGTCCGGTGCGATGACGGCGAAGGGCGATTTGAAAATCATGCGCATGCTTGATCAGGCATTTTTGTTTGAAGGAAGGTAAAAATAGTATGAAAAAAGACGATTGTATTTTTTGCAAAATTGCAAATGGGGAGATTCCCTCCAAGACGATTTATGAGGATGACAATTTCCGGGTGATTTTGGATATGGGACCTGCGACCCGCGGTCATGCGTTGGTGATTCCGAAGGAGCATGCGGGTAATCTCTATGAATTGCCGGAGGAAACAGCGGCAGGTGTTCTGCCTGTGGCAAAGAAGGTTGCTGCTAAAATGAAGGAAAACTTGCAATGTGACGGCTTAAACCTTGTGCAAAACAATGGAGAGATAGCCGGACAGACGGTAATGCATTTTCACTTGCATATGATTCCGAGATATAAAAACGATGGACAGAAAATTGAATGGGTTCCCGGGGAGATTTCCCAGGAGGAGCTGGAGGCTGTCCGGCAGCAGATTATACAGTAAATCAGGAGTGCACCTATGAGAACGATAGATGTAAAAGTTATCACGGACAATATTAAAGAAATGTGTATTGAAGCGAATCATTTCCTTTCGGAGGATATGAAAGGGGCTTTGGCGGATGCTGCTCGGGAAGAAAAGGCGCCCTTGGGCAGACAGATTCTGGGGCAGCTTCAGGAGAATATGCAGATTGCCGGAGAGGATATGATTCCCATATGTCAGGACACAGGCATGGCGGTAATTTTTTTGGAGATAGGCCAGGATGTTCATTTTGAAGGCGGTGTGCTGGAGGACGCTATCAATGAAGGAGTGCGCAGGGGATATGTGGACGGTTATCTGAGAAAATCTGTCGTCAAAGACCCTATCTATAGAGACAATACCAAAGACAATACGCCCGCGATTATTCATTATAGTATTGTTGCGGGGGACAAGGTGAAAATCACGGTTGCACCGAAGGGTTTCGGAAGTGAAAACATGAGCCGTGTATTTATGCTTAAACCTGCTGATGGTATAGAAGGGGTAAAGAATGCAGTTCTCACGGCGGTGAAGGATGCCGGACCCAATGCGTGTCCTCCTATGGTAGTGGGAGTAGGTATTGGCGGTACATTTGAGAAATGTGCATTGATGGCGAAGAAAGCACTCACACGCCCGGTGAATGAACATTCAGCCATTCCATATGTGAAGGAGTTGGAGGAGGAGCTGCTCAGAAGAATCAATGCGTCAGGTATCGGCCCCGGAGGACTGGGCGGGAGTACTACAGCTCTGGCGGTCAATATTGATACATATCCAACCCACATTGCCGGTTTGCCTGTAGCGGTTAATATCTGTTGCCACGTGAACCGTCATGCTGTGAGAGTGATTTAAGTATGAGCAGTTTGTGGTCAGGAAAGGTGAAAGAGCTATATGAATAAGTATATTAGTGCACCACTTAATCCCGAAGAAACCGCCGGATTGCGTGCGGGAGATTATGTATATATTACCGGGACGATTTATACAGCGAGAGATGCTGCCCATAAAAGGATGTATGAGGCATTGCAAAAAGGGGAAACCTTACCTATGGAAATGAAAGGCAATGTCATTTATTATATGGGGCCTTCCCCGGCGCGGGAGGGGCGTCCTATAGGTTCGGCAGGTCCCACGACAGCCAGCAGGATGGACAAATATGCTCCTGCTCTACTGGATATGGGATTGATGGGAATGATTGGAAAAGGAAAGCGTTCAGAGGAAGTAAAAGAGGCCATTGTGCGCAACGGCGCAGTGTATTTTGCAGCCGTGGGCGGTGCAGGGGCGTTGCTGTCCCGTTCTATTGTGGAATCGGAAGTGATTGCCTACGATGATTTGGGAACGGAGGCAATCCGCAAATTAAAGGTAGAGAATTTCCCGGTGATTGTGGTAATAGATTCCGTTGGAAACAACTTGTATGAGACAGCTATCCGGGAGTATCGAACAGAAGAATGTAATTTGTAAAAAAGCGATTGACAAAAGAGAACTCCTTAGGTATAATAATATTCGCGTCACGATGTGACACAAATAGCATATTGGCAGAGCTGCAGTTCGGATTATGGAGAAATACTCAAGAGGCCGAAGAGGCGCCCCTGCTAAGGGTGTAGGTCGGG
>CAZUAP010000057.1:0-12683 GCA_964617975.1 uncultured Acetatifactor sp.
ACTGCCTGCTGAAGCACTTCATCCGCCTTCTTAAGCGCCTCAGGCATGGTGGTACGCCTGTCCACAATCTCAAGGAGCTTGTCATTTGGAATCACAATCAATGTATCCACATTCTCCTTGATGCGCTCAATACCGCCGATGGCATTGTTCATACGTGCCTTCGCCTCAAAACGGAAAGGTTTCGTCACCACACCAACGGTAAGGATTCCCATATCCTTCGCCACCTTGGCAACAACGGGAGCTGCACCTGTACCGGTACCTCCACCCATTCCGCAGGTGACAAACACCATATCTGCATCTTTCAACGCACTTTCAATATCCTCTATACTCTCCTCAGCCGCTTTCTCTCCAATCTCAGGCTTTGCGCCTGCGCCGAGTCCCTTGGTAAGTTTCTCTCCAATCTGCAACAATCTGGGTGCCTTACAAAGCTGCAATGCCTGCTTATCTGTATTCACTCCAATAAAATCAACACCGTCAATCTGTTCTTCAATCATTCTATTTACAGCGTTATTACCAGCGCCACCAACACCGACCACAATAATCTTTGCAGTAGCCTCCGCATCGTTTGTCTTAATCTCCAGCAAAGGTTTGTCCTCCTTTTCAAAAGGTATCTGTTCTTACTTCCTTACAAAACTCCATATAGTCTATCATATAATCATTTTTCAAATTTATCAACACATTTTTTGAGAAATTTGCATCTTATTTTCAATCTGCACAAATTTAATGTATGTGCGCTCCCCTGAAAGGGTATCTCATTCGGGTTTAAAAGTGTATTCTCCCTTATCGTTGTATGTCTCCATCTGCAGTGTACCGCTGAGTCCCTGGAGATTCGGGAGCATATTGGGCAGGCACATAATTTTATCCTCCAGCTTGTCCGTCTCACTGCCGAGTGCCACCTTCGCATCTCCGAAATAAAGCGTAATCTCCGAATCGGAATGAAAATAAATTCTGTCCGCGGACAATTCATATTTATTCAGCAGTTTCGTGAGCTCCAGAATGGTTCCGAACACATCCTTGTACTCCTCCTTCACCGGAAGAGGCTGTCCCAGCACCACATAATCAAAAGAAAGCCCTGTCACCTGCGGGATTCCCGCCGTGCGGATGGAGGAGCTCTCCACCACATAGCCGTCCTTATCAAAATATACATAGGTGTTCATGTACTTGACATATCCCGCAAGTGCCTTTTCGTAGACGGTAATCTTGATTGTGTCGGGAGCCAGAACGGTCACATCCATGGCATCGAGAAACGGAATGTTCTCCACACTGCGGTTTTTGTACTTCATGGCAAGATAGAGGGAGTTATGCCCGAACACCCCATCCATCACCAACGCCTCTATCTCCTCCTGGGTGTAATGGACATTGCCCTCCACGTAAACGGTCTGGACGGTATGCGAATCCATCACATACCATCCAAGCCCGCCCAGAAGTAATAATACAGCCAGAGGTACCAATATAATGACAATCGTCGTTTTCCTGTTTTGTAATCTAAACACTGACTATCCGCGCTCCCAAATCTCTCAAGTCTTTTCCGATATTTTCATAGCCGCGCTCAATATAAGCACCGCCTGTAATTTCACTCTCGCCCTCCGCCATGAGGGCTGCCAGTACCAGCGCCGCGCCTCCTCGGAGTTCCTGTGCCTCCAACGATGCTCCAAACAGTTGTTCCACGCCGCGCACACGGACAGCATTCCGGCTCAAAAGCTCTATATCCGCCCCCATCCGTCTCAAGGGCTCCACCACTCGAAAACGGTTTTCAAAAATCGTCTCCTCAATGCGGCTCTCCCCAACTGCCCTGGTCAGCACAGCAAGCGCCATAGACTGCAAATCCGTTGGAAATCCCGGGTAAACTGCCGTGCGCAGTCCGCAGACTGCCTCCGGACGCTGAGGTCCCTGTACATACAGCCAGTTGCCGTCAAAGCCCTCATCAAAAACACTCGTCTTTTCAGAGTTTCCGCTATGGCATCGCGCTCCCATACTTTCTGCCGCCTGCAGCACAGCCTGCAGCTGTCTACAGGGAGCATTTTTTAAAAGAACGCTGCCGCCCGTCCCCACACAGGCAAAAAGATAGGTTCCCGCCACAATTCTGTCGGCAGGGACGTTAAATTCCGCCCCATGCAGTCTGCTGCCTCCCTTTATGCGCAGCACCGGACTTCCTATGCCCTCAATCTCCGCACCGCATGCCGCCAGATATCGGCACAGCGCCTCCACCTCCGGCTCTCTGGCGGCTCCCGAAAGGACTGTGACACCCTCAGCCAAAACCGCAGCAAGCAAAATATTTTCCGTGGCACCCACACTCGGCATCTCAAGCCGAATATCTGCACCATGCAGCTTTTTTGCAGCACCTTTCAGCTTTCCGTCCTCCTCCGAGAAGGCAACCCCCATCTTTTCCAATGCCTGAAGATGTAAATCAATGGGACGCTCTCCGATGACACAGCCTCCCGGGTACTCCATAACCACCTCGCCGAAACGCCCCAGCATAGCTCCCAGCAGACACAAGGAGGACCTCATGCCCGTGATGGACTCCCCCGGCATACCGCAGAGGTTTGCCCCGGAACTGTCAATCACAATTCCATCGCCCGACCAGCTCACCCGGCATCCCAAACTTTGCAAAAGACATATCATATGCCGTACATCCGCAATCCGCGGGCAATTACGGATACAAGACTCTCCCGCCGGCAGCAATGCAGCTGCCATAATCGGCAATACCGCATTTTTAGAGCCCTGTATGCAGACCTCCCCACGCAATGGGACTCCGCCGTGAATATGAAGTGTCGTCATACAATACCACCCTGTTTCTTATATTTTGGGTACCATGTATTGTATGTTGCAATCCCTCGAAATGTGATTGAACGACTTACAGCTCCCTCAGTTGTATCCGTTTCGCCACACTCAGCACCAGCCCTATCTCAATGAGCAGGAACATAACCGAGGAACCTCCATAGCTGATAAACGGCAGCGAAATTCCCGTATTGGGAATTGTATTGGTCACAACGGCAATATTCAGAATCGCCTGCACCGCGATATGTCCGATGACACCCACCACCAGCATGGCTCCGAACAAATCCGACGCATTGTTTGCAATAATCATCATACGCCAAATCAGCATGACAAACATCACGATAATGGCAATGGCGCCAAACAGTCCCAGCTCCTCACATATGATGGAAAAAATCATATCATTCTGGGACTCCGGCAGGAATTTCAGTTTCTGCATACTCTGCCCCAGTCCTTTGCCCCAGATGCCGCCGCTCCCGATGGCATACAAACCCTGCAGCGTCTGGAATCCGGTGTCCTGCGACGCACTCTCCGGGTCCAGCCACGCCACAATACGTCCGCTTCTAAATCCGCCGCCCTCGCCGCCTGTACTCACAATGTAAAATACCAAAACCGCCACCAGTGCTGCACCGCTCAGCCCCATCAGCAAAAACTTTTTGTAGTCCGGGCTTGCAACAAACACCATCAAAAGCGCAATCGCCATGACAATCAATGCAGAGCTCAGATTCTTGGTCACAAGATAAATTTCTGCCGCAATGGGGACCGGCATTGCCATCATGACAAAAAAGCCTTTCCAGCTGCGCACTCGTTTGCCCATCTTGCACACCATCACCGCCAGAAATACAATCATACATACCTTGGCAATCTCCGCCGGCTGCACCTGCAGTCCGATTCCCGGAATTTTAAACCATCTTCTCGCATTGTGGGACTCAATACCCAGCGGGGTGAGCACCATCAGTATGGAACCAGCCGAAAGAACATACCCCACCATATAGAACCGCGCCCAAAAATGATAGTCAACATTCGCCACTATCACCATAAATACCAGACCGATAATGATGGCGAGCAGCTGTCTTTTCATATAATGCCCGGCATCGCCGTCATAATCCTGAAACGCCGTGTAGGAACTGGCGGAATAAATCATTACAAGCCCAAATCCCAATAGGAACAATACAATAAACAAGAGGCTGTAATCAAAAAAGTATTCTGTTTGTTCTTTTCTCTTTCTGCGGGATTTACCTGCCATTTTCATACTCCTTCACTTCGGCTTACAGGGCATTGACGTACTCTTTGAACTGCTGTCCGCGCACCTCGTAATTGGGGAACATTCCCCAGCTTGCGCACGCCGGGGACAAGAGCACTGCATCGCCCTCCTCCGCCAGACTGCTGCACAGTTTCAGGCACTCTTCATAAGTATCTGCAAACCTGATTCTGTCCGACGCAAAGCCGTGCTTTTTCGCACACTCTGCAATTTTCTCACGAGTCTGTCCGATGAGCACCAGCCATGTCACCTTGCCCTCGAAACTCTCAATCCACTCATCGTACTCACTTTCCTTGTCGTAGCCGCCTCCAATCAAAACCGTGGGCTTACTCATGGCACGAATGCCCTGAATAGCTGCATCGGGGTTGGTTCCCTTGGAATCATTATAATAATCCACACCGTTCTTGGTCGCCACGAACTCAATGCGGTGCTCCACCGCGTGAAACTCCTTGATTACCTTGAGGATTGTCTCCATGGGAACCTGCATACCCTCTGCGATTGCAATGGCTGCCATCACATTTTCCACATTACACATACCCACCAGATTCATATCCCGGTGAATATCAAGCAGAGTCTCCTCATGTCCGTCCACGCTCTTTACAATGGCGTCCCCCTTGAGATAATATCCATTCTTCAATTCCCTGCGGGAGGAAAAAAGCACAACCCTTGCCGGACATCTCTCCGCAAATGCTGCCGTATAAGCATTCTCTGCATTGAGCACACAGATATCCTCCTGATTCTGATTGCAGGTGATTGCCTCCTTTGCCGCCACATATGCCTCCATAGTGTGGTGTCTGTTCAAATGATCCGGCGTAATGTTGAGAATAGCCGAAACCTTCGGGCGGAAACTATGTACTGTCTCCAGCTGGAAGGAACTGATTTCGCCCACGGTCACAGTGTCCGGACGGGTTTTCGGAACCTCCAGAGTGTAAGGATTGCCGATGTTGCCGACCACGAACACCCTGTCGGCACCCAGATGAGCCTTCATAATCTCTCCCACCAGCGTCGTAGTCGTCGTCTTGCCATTGGTTCCGGTGATTGCCGCAACGCGCCCCTGCTCTGCCAAAAAGCCCAGCTCTATCTCACCCAAAATCGGCACACCCCTCTCACGCAGTCTGTTGACCAGAGGGATGTCCGTGGGGACGCCGGGACTCAGCACCACTGTCTCCACCTGTTCCTCCACCTCTGTGGGGAGTTCCCCGGCGATACAGTACACAGGGGATTCCACACCCTGCCCTGCAAGTCCCTGCTCCAGTTTATCCTGCAGCTCCTCCGCAGTCACCTTATCACTGCTGTCATAGAGTATGATGTCTGCGCCGAAACGCGCCAGAAGACTGACTGCTCCGATTCCACTGATTCCGGAGCCTATGACCAACGTCTTTACATTCTGAAATTCCATGTTTCTCCTCCTATATTGCGCCCTCACATACACAAAAGTGCCACCAGACACATAAGCGCAGTAAATATCGTAAATAAAGCCACAATGGCAGTCTCAGACCAGCCACTGAGTTCAAAATGATGATGCAGCGGAGCCATCTTGAACAGCCGTCTGCCGCCGGACAATTTAAAATAAACCACCTGAAGAATCACGCTCCCTGTCTCCACCAGATACACAGCGCCCACGATTGCTATATACAGCGGCATCTGCATCAGATAACCGCACGCTGCCACAAACCCTCCCAAAGCCAAAGAGCCTGTGTCTCCCATGAACACCGCCGCCGGGTGAGCGTTAAAGAGTAGAAATCCCATCAACGCCCCAACCACTGCACAGGTCACCGGAGCAATACCGCTGTGGCGTCCGATTGTCGCCACGGTAAAAAAGACTGCAACTATCACCGTCACACTGCCCGCCAGTCCGTCCAGTCCGTCGGTAAGATTGATTCCGTTGACCGTACCCAGCACTATAAAAAACAGGACAGGTATATTCCACTTTCCAAAGTCCAGCCACATACCCCTCACTCCGGGCACCTCCATCGCCAGACTCACATCCGTATAACCCGTCAGATACCAGGCAAATATTCCTGTCACCACAAGCTGCAACGCCAGTTTCTGCCATGCTCTCAAACCCATGGAGCGTCTGCACACAACCTTGATATAATCATCGATAAATCCAACCATTCCGAATCCCAATGTCAGGAAAAGCACCGGCATCACCTCCGGATAGTCTTCCACGAAATACAGGGAGACAACCACTACGCCGAACAGTATGAGGATTCCTCCCATGGTGGGCGTTCCGTCTTTTTTCAAATGTGTCGCCGGTCCGTCGTCCCGCACCGTCTGCCCGCATTTGAGCCGTCTCAAAAATGGAATGACGAAAGGTCCGCCCGCTGCAGTGACCGCAAACGCCGCCGCTACAGCTCCCACAAGGCTTATAATGTTTTCATTCATTGATTATACCCCATTATCCCCAAATACGGAAGTATGTTTTCAAAAAGCTGACGGACAATCGGTGCCGACACCTGACCGCCGTAATACGTTCCCTGCGGATTGTTCACAATCGCTATAGCTATGACCTGCGGGTCATCCGCCGGCGCAAAGCCTATAAAAGAAGCGATGTACCGCCCTGTTCCTCTGGGAAGTGTCTGGCTGGTCGCCGTTTTGCCGCCCACCCGATAGCCTTCCACCTGACCGTTTTTACCACCTCCTTCGCTGACTACCAGTTCCAATATCTCTCTCATAGTGGCACTGGTTTCCTCCGACACAATCCCCTCCGTCACCGGATAGGAAAAGGTCTCCACCACATTGCCCTCACTGTCCAATGCCTCTATCCCCAGATGGGGCGTAACGCGTCTGCCTCCGTTGATGATGGAGGACGCAGTGGTGAGAAGCTGTATGGGGGTAATCTGAAAGGACTGTCCAAAAGATACTGTCGCCAGTTCCACATTTCCCATGTCCTCCATCTTGTGCATGATGGTTCCGGCCTCCCCCGGCAAATCCACCCCCGTCTTGGTCTTCAGACCAAATTTCTCAAAATATTGATAATACTGTTCCACCCCCATGCGGAGCCCCACTGTGATAAACACAGGATTGCAGGAATTCATGGTGGCGTGAACAAAGTCTTCGCTGCCATGCCCCCCGACCTTGTGGCATCTGATTTTTCTGTCATCCACCACGATGTAACCGGGGCAGGAAAAACTGCTCTGGGGCGTTACCACACCCGATTCCAAACCGGCTGCAGCCGTGATAATTTTAAATGTGGAGCCCGGCTCGTAGGTATCGTTGATACAGCCGTTTCTCCAGATATTATTCAAAAGGTCCTGCTTTTGTTCCGAGGTCAGATTCTCCCCCGCGTCCTCCGGCAGGTCATAGGGATTGTTCAAATCAAATTCCGGCACATTCACACAGGCAAGTATCTCACCGTTCTGAGGATTCATTACCAGGATAAAGACGCTCTCCGCCTCCTTGGTTTCCATCGCCTGACAGGCAAGTTGGGTAGCATAGGTCTGAATATTCCTGTCCAAACTGATGCGCAGGTCCTTCCCCGGCACGGGCTCTATCCTCTGCTCTCCCATTCTTTCCACTTCAATACCGGAAGCATCTGTCACCGTGAGGATGGTTCCGGCTTCCCCCTGCAGGTATTCCTCATACATAACCTCCAGCCCTACGATTCCCTGATTGTCCGCTCCTGTGAAACCCAAAACCTTGCTCGCAAGTTCATCGTAGGGATAATACCTCTTGTAATCCTCATCCACCTTCACACCGGGCAAATCATACTCCCTGATTCGGTCTCCGATTTCTTTGTCTACATTGCTCTTAATGCGCTCCATAGAAGAATATTTCTCAACGCGCTTACGCACAGTTTCCTCCGACATTTCCAGTTCTTTGGAGAGAATCTGTATAACCTCCTCCGAATCCTCTATCTGATTATGAATGACCGATATGGTACAGACGGTCTTATTATCCGCCAGCACCGTGCCATTGCGGTCCAGTATCCGTCCCCTCGCTGCCTTGATGCTTCTCTCCCTCTCATGGAGCTGTGTAGCAAGTTCCGAGTAATACTCTGCTCTCCACGCCATCAAATAAACCAGACGTCCAAGCAGAAAAACAAATGCCGCAGTCAGCAGAAAGAACAATATCATAATTTTCCTGCGGTGGAAAATACGGTTGTATTGCATATAAAACCTCATAAAAAAGGGTTTGTATACTCTATTCCCCTTTTTATGAGGTTATGACTATACCCAAGCACTTATCATGGTGCATCGTCCGAAGATTCCTGCACCTGGTCGTCACCTGAAAGATTCGGATTGGCAGGGCTGTCGCCCAGCACGTCTCCCTCCCCGGGGTCATCTCCGATATCGGGGTCAAGCCCGGTATCTCTCAGTGCCATCTCTGCCTCAGCCGCCTCCAGTTCTGCTCGCTTTTCATCCTCAATCTGCTGCGCATACATGGTAGTCACTGCAAGCTGTTTTTCATTGAGCTCCGCAATCTCCGACTCCGTCAGCTCCTCTGTCATAAAAATATTCAGATACGGGAGCACCTCCGTGAGAATATTTCTCACGATTCCCGTGGCGTATTTCGCGTCGTCCTGAGCGACTGCATTGGGTCTGTCCACCACCACATAAATGGCAATCTGCGGGTCGTCTGCAGGCGCATATCCCATGAAGGAAACTACATACTGACCATTGTTACGGGGAAGTGTCTCCGCCGTTCCCGTCTTACCGCCGATGGCGTAACCCGCAGGGCGCGCTGTCTTTCCGGTTCTTCTGGAACCTCCTTCCTCCATAACCACCGCACGGCAATACTGGCGAATCAGCTCCGAGGTGGACTCAGATACGGTCTGTTTCAATACACGAGGCTCAATATTTTCCACCACCGCTCCGCTGGAGTTGGTAATCTGATTGACCATATGGGGCTCATAATAATAGCCGCCGTTAATCAGGGAGCAGAATCCGGTAATCATCTGAATCATTGTCACATTAAAGTTTTGTCCGAAACTGTTCGTCGCCAAATCCGCAGCGCCCATGGTGTCCACCGGGAACAACAGATTCGCTGTCCTGGACTCTCCCGCCAAATCCACATTGGTCTTAAGACCGAAATTGAATACCTTCTGGAATTCCGAAAACTCTTGTTTTCCAAGCAGCGCGCCAATCTTCATCAGCGCCACATTGCAGGACCAGGCGATGGAATCCTGAACCGTCACCGTTCCCTCACCGCCGGTCTTATAGCTGTGACACTTGATGGTATGTCCCCCAACCTCCAGGGAACCGGTACACTCGTAACTGTCTGTCGCCGAAATAGCACCTGTTTCCAAAGCGGCAGCCACCGTAAAGGGTTTCGCCGTGGAACCGGGCTCATAGGTGTTGGAGATGCAGAAGTTCTTCCACAGATTATTCAGATTCAGCAGAATCTGGTCATCATCCATGGAGTCCAGAACCTCCTGTGTGATGGGCGTATGTGTATTGCTGTAGACAGTGTACCCGTTTTCATTGACATACTGCTCAATCATCACGCTGCCCAGCAGTGCGTCCGTATTTTTGGTATCATTCAAATCATAGGTGGGATAACTCGCCATGGCAAGAATCTCCCCCGTATCGACCTCCATGATAATGCAGCCCACGTTTTCCGCGCCGTTGCCCTCATGTGCCGTGTCCTTGTGCTCGTCATTAAACTCCTTTAAATACTTCTCCACAATACTCTGTATGTTCATGTCGATGGTGGAATGCAATGTATTGCCATTCACCGCCTGCTTAACTGTAGTCTCCACTTCATCCGTCTCATTTAGATAACCATACTCTCTGCCGGCGGTACCATTCAAGGTATCATTGTAATATTCCTCCAACCCATACTGTCCCTCATTGTCCGAGCGGGCAAATCCAATGACATCCGCCGCCAGGGAGCCGTTAGGGTACACTCTCTTGTATTCTTCCTCAAAATACACTCCCTGAATATTGCCATCATTGGACTGCGCCTCTTTAAAACCGCTGATTTCATCATAGGTCAGTTGTTTAAGTGCAATGTAATAGCGCGAACTGGGATTGTTTAAAATATACTGCCTAATCTGGGTCATGTCCAACTGCGGGAAATTATCCGCCAATGCCTGCAGGGTAGGCTCCAAATAAGCCTCCTTATACTGCATAATGTAGGCATCCAGCTGCAGATTGTACACTTTCTCGCTGGTAGCCAGCGTAGTCCCCTTGGCGTCCACGATATCCCCACGTTTGTAGGGAATCGTCTTGGAATCACTTATCTGCTGGGACAAAACCTGTTTTTGATAGGAAGTCTCATTCTCCTTCACCAGATAGAACAGTCTCACGCTCAACCCGGCAAAAGCCAGCAGTACACACAAAAACAGTACCACCAGCTTTTTCTGCATTTTCAATGTAAATCTTTTGACCTTCTGTTCTCTCATCGGTGCTCTCTACCTCTCTATTCACTCACTCGACGCATATAATCATTCCCTGCATTTTCGTAGGTGATAATCTGACCTTCCTTCGCATAGGTCATACCAAGCTCGCCGATGGCAATCTTGCGGATTTCCTCCAAATCCACGCTGCTGATAATCCGGTTGTAATCCTCATCATTTGCAAGCTGCATGCTGTTCAGACTGCTCTCCAAACTCGAAATACTCTTTACCTTCGTGGTAATCTCGGACTGCAGCTGCAAATAATTGATTAAAACCACAGCGCAGATGCACAGTGCACCCATCAGGAAAAATACATATCCCAGGTTCATGTGAAGCGCTTTGTCACGATTTTTTCTCGTCACGTGACTGAGCTGTCTTCTCGGTTCCTCCTCAAGCTGTCTGCGCACATCCAGATTGCGAGCGGTGCTCTCGTAAATATAAACATTTTTTCTTCTTGTCTGTGCCATAATTTTCCATGCTCCTGTCTTTTATACCACAAATTTTTCAAATACGCGAAGCTTTGCGCTTTTTGAACGGCTGTTTTCTGCCAGCTCTTCCGTTCCGGGCAAAACAGGCTTTCTGGTAGTACATTTCCCGAGCGGTTTTTTCCCACATACGCAGACCGGAAATTCCGGCGGACACGTACAAGGGTTCTCACTCTTTCGGAAAGCGTTTTTCACCAGCCTGTCCTCCAGTGAATGAAAGGTAATGATGCAGAGTCTCCCGCCCGGATTCAACAAATCAATAAAATCCTCCAGTGAATTTCTCAAGACCTCCAGTTCCCTGTTGCATTCGATACGAATTGCCTGAAAAGTCTGCTTGGAGGGATGCCCGTTCTGCCGCATTTTTGCCGGGACGGCTGCCTTGATAATATCATTCAGTTCAAAGGTTGTCTCAATGGGCTTGTCCGCTCTTGCCTGCACAATATGTTTCGCTATATTCTTGGCGAACTGATCCTCGCCATAATCCCGAATCATGTGGAACAACTCTGACTCGGAATAATTGTTCACAATATCCCTGGCAGTTAAAGTCTGCCTGCGGTCCATCCGCATATCCAAAGGTGCATCGTAGCGATAGGAAAAACCTCTCTCCTCCGTGTCCAGCTGATAGGAGGAAACTCCCAAATCTAATACAATGCCATCCACTCCGTGAACCCCCTGCTCCTGCAAATCTGCCCTTGCATTGCAATAATTGTCACGGATAATCGTCACCATATCCCCAAAGGGTGCCAGTCTCTCTCCCGCCGCAGCGATAGCCGCATCGTCCTGGTCGAAACCGTAAAATTTTCCGGTGGTGAGACGTCTGCATACCTCGAAAGCATGACCGCCGCCCCCCAGAGTGCCGTCGACATAAATCCCTTCCGGCTTGATATGAAGTTGCTCGATGGTCTCCGAAAGCAGAACGGAGTAGTGGTTAAATTCCATATTCTCCTCCCGGAGCTAAATGGTAAGTCCCAGGCTTTCCATGGCTGCAGCGATATTGTCCATATCCATATCCTCGCTGATTGCCTCGTACTTTTCCTTGCTCCAAATCTCAATGCGGCTGCCCACACCAACCAACACCACATCTTTTTCCAAGCCGGCGAACTCACGAAGTGCTGCCGGCAAAAGTATTCTTCCCTGTTTGTCCAGTTCCACCTGAGCGGCTCCCGCCAGGAAGAATCGGGCAAACTGTCTCGTTTCTTTGTTAATCAGCGGCAGTGAGGTCAGTTTCTGTTCAAAAGCGTTCCAATCATCGTTGGCATAGACGAATAAGCAGCCATCCATTCCTCTAGAAACAACAAATTCCTCGCCGAGAACTTCACGGAATTTTGAAGGAATAATCAACCTGCCTTTCGCATCTATCGTATGATTGTACTCGCTCATAAACATAACAATCACCACCTTAAAGCCGGGTCTGCCACGGAAACAATGATGCCCTTGTATTTCACAAAATGGCTGCCACTTTAAATCTACCACTTTGTGACACTTTGCACCACTTCCACCCACTTTTACATTGATTTTAATATAAACTACTGTATTTTGCAAGCAAAATCAAGCGGCTTTTTTTGACCAAAAGACGCAAAAAAAGCCCTTCGCAGGGGTCTGCGAAGGGCTTTTTTCTCAAAAACCACAAGATATAGTTCGGTGGGGGTTCATCCCATACTAAATATATCATTATATATTTTTTTGAATTTTATAAAATTTTTTTAGAAATTCTTAAGATTTGGTGTAAATCTCCTCGAAAATCCTCCCATGTGAGCTCTTATACATTAAATCTGAACAGAATGACATCTCCATCCTTCACCACATAATCCTTGCCTTC
>CAZUAP010000058.1:0-12682 GCA_964617975.1 uncultured Acetatifactor sp.
CTGCAACACTCTGGAGGAGGCGCTGGAGGGCGTGGACTCCATCATGAAGGACAAAAAGTTTGGCGATGCAGGCAATCGTATGGTCATCGAGGAATTTATGACAGGCAGGGAGGTCAGTGTGCTTTCCTTTGTGGATGGCAAGACCATTCGCATCATGACCTCGGCGCAGGACCACAAGCGCGCTAAGGACGGAGACCAGGGTTTGAATACCGGCGGCATGGGAACCTTTTCTCCCAGTCCGTTCTATACGGAGGAAGTGGATGCGTTCTGTAAGAAATATATCTATCAGGCTACCGTGGATGCCATGGCTGCGGAGGGCAGACCTTTCAAAGGGGTAATTTTCTTCGGATTGATGCTTACGCCCAATGGCCCCAGAGTTCTGGAGTACAATGCCAGATTCGGTGACCCCGAGGCGCAGGTGGTATTGCCTCGCATGAAAAATGATATTATTGAAGTGATGGAGGCGTGTGTGGACGGCACGCTGGATAAGATAGATTTGCAATTTGAGGACAATGCGGCAGTGTGCGTGGTTCTGGCGAGCGACGGATATCCGGTGTCCTATGAGAAGGGTTTCCTGATTAAGGGACTTGAGAGATTTGAAAAGGAGGAAGGATATTATTGTTTCCACGCAGGGACGAAACAGACGGAAAAAGGCATTGTCACCAACGGTGGTCGTGTGCTGGGCGTCACTGCGAAGGGCGGCACCTTAAAGGAGGCGCGTGCCAACGCCTATGCTGCCACAGAGTGGATTCAGTTTGACAACAAATATATGCGCCATGACATTGGCAAGGCGATTGACGAGGCGTAATGGAACAGAGTTTAGGAGAGGAAAAGGAAAGGCTATGGATAACTTTGGTCTGTTGGATGTCTATCATGTGCCACGCACCTGTAAGGAATGCGGCGGTATCATGATATTCAAAGGCGTCGGCGAATATCACTGCGAGGATTGTGGCAGTGTCGACTATGACGATTACGGAAAAGTGAGAGGGTATTTGGAACAAAACAAGGGTGCCAATGCAGTGGAGGTGGAACAGGCGACAGGCGTAACCCAGAGAACCATCCGCCAGATGCTGCGGGAGTCGAGACTTCAGGTGGCAGAAAATTCTCAGGCGTTTCTGCACTGTGAGGTCTGCGGCATGGCAATCCGCAGTGGCAGGATGTGTCCCAAGTGTGAAATGCAGACACACAGAAACGTGGAGGAACAGGAGCGCAGGAAACGCTCGCTGCAGGGCTTTGCCAAGGAAATCAAAGCTGAGGACGGTCAGAGAAGATTTACTCGGAGCGGTGACAGATAAGCAAGACAGAGAGGAAGAACTTATGAGAAAAATCGACGGATTAGACAAAGGTTTCAGAGCGGCATTTGGCATTCTCATGCTGATTGCAGTGCTGACGGCAGGCTTACAGATGCTCTCGATTACCAGCCTGGCAGATAGTGCAGCGAAGGTTACGGCGACCAGTGCCAAAATACGGAAAGAGCCAAATACCGGAAGTGACACGGTGGGCAGTGCCGAGAAGGATGCAGTGTTGAGCGTCAAGGGACAGACCACAGGCAGTGATGGTTACACTTGGTATCAGGTGAGCGTGGATGCATCGACCACGGGTTACATACGTTCAGACCTCATTACGATTACCGATGGAAGTACACCGGCTACTATTGTGGCTTCCACGACAGCAACGACTACAACCACAACCTCCACCGCCACCACGTCTACTCCGGATGAGACACTTGTGGAGGTGAGCGAGGTAGAGGCTGTGAGTGCCAGCGTGTCGGGAGGTTCCCCGGTGCGCGTGCGGCAGAATGCTTCCACTACCAGCCGTATTGTAAGCACGGCGCAGAGCGGACTTGCATTGACCGTGACAGGACAGGCGACCGGAACGGATGGCAATGAGTGGTATCAGGTGAACTTCATTTCCAACGGTTCCGAGGTGACAGGTTTCATACGTGCGGATTATGTGTCGGTGAGCGGTGAACTTGTACCCGCAGGCACGGCGGCTGAGGTTTCGGAGGACGGAGAGCAGGAGAGCGTGACCGAGTCGGAGTCCGAGGTGGAAACCAAGGATTGGGATACCTATTATGCCGATGACAAATGGCATCTGATGGACAATACCACAGGGAACTCCTACGACATTGAACAGATTTTTACTTCTGTGGAGGCAAATACCACAACGCTGAAGGAGGCACTGGCAAAAAACAAGACACAGCAGATTATTGTTATCATTTTGGTGATTCTGCTGGTCGTGTTGGCATCTGCCGTCAGTTTCCTGATTTTCAAGGTGAAGGATTTGACAGATGCAGCATATTTCAACGAGGTGGAACAGGAAACTGTGCGCAGACGAACCGCGGACAGACCTCAGAGCAGCCAGCGTTCCAGTCAGCAGGCATCAGGACAGCGTTCGGGCCAGCGAAACGGCAGCGCCGGTCAGCAGGCATCAGGTCAGCGTTCGGGCCAGCGCACCGGCAGTGCTAACCAGCAGGCATCGGGCCAGCGCTCCGGACAGCGAAACGGCAGTGCCAATCAGCAGGCATCGGGCCAGCGTTCAGGACAGCGCACCGGCAGTGCTAACCAGCAGGCATCGGGCCAGCGTTCAGGACAGCGCACCGGCAGTGCCAATCAGCAGGCATCGGGTCAGCGTTCCAATCAGCGTTCAAGTCAGCGTATGTCGGCTCAGCGCGCGGCGGAACAGTATTCCGAGGATGTTCAGGAAGAAACGGTGCAGGACAATCTTCAGGAGAAACTTCAGGAGAATGCGCAGGAGAGCGTACAGCAGGAGAATGTCCGTAAGAATGTGGCTGCCCGCAAGACGGAGTCTCAGGGATGGAAATCAAAGAACTTTATGGATGATGACGAGTTTGAATTTCAATTTTTGGACTGGAATGATGAGGAGCAGTAATTTGGTGATTTTCGGGAAATGATGATTAAATTTCTCTAAATAAAGTTATTGCACGGTTGACAGCCCACCGGCACTGTTATATCATGAGTATAACAATGCCGGTGGTTTTTTATTCCGAAAATCCGGAGTGTGCAGACGCGCAGGGAGGTGCACTGAATGATAATTGAGATTGATTTTAACAGTGATGAAGCTCTGTATCTGCAGCTGCGCAATCAGATTATTTTGGGCATTGCCACTTCGCAGTTTCACGAGGGGGATTCCCTTCCCAGTGTGAGGCAGCTGGCAGAAACAATAGGTATCAATATGCATACAGTGAACAAGGCGTATACCGTGCTGAAACAGGAGGGTTACGTCAAGGTGGACCGCAGGCGTGGGGCGGTCATCGCAGTGGATGCGGACCGTGTAGAGGCAATGGAGGAATTGAAAAGAGAATTGCAGGTCATACTTGCTAAGAGCTGTTGCAGAAATATTTCTGTCGATGAGATACATGAACTGATTGATGAGATATACAGCGAGTATACATGAGAGTAACGCATCGCGGAAATGATTATTAAGTTGATGATGGAGGACTGAGAATATGCAGTCAGAGTTTACGGATAAGGCGAGGGAAGCATTAGCGCTTGCAGCTAAATGTGCGAAAAGTTATAAGCAGGGATATATCGGCACAGAACATATTCTGGTGGGACTTTTGGAACAGCAGACAGGCGTGGCATCGAAGGTGCTCGCGGACAATGGTGTCGATATCGAGCAGGTCAGGGAGATGATTAGTGACCTGATTGCTTTTGACAAGGGAGTTTCGTTAAAGGAGCGGGAAGGATATTCTCCCCGTGCCCAGAAGATTCTGGAGGAGGCTCACAGACAGGCGGAGCGTTTCGGACAGAAACAGACAGGTACAGAACACATTCTGCTGGCTTTAATCAAAGAGGGAGAGAATGTGGCAGTGCGGCTTCTGAATACGTTGAGCATCAACATTCAGAAGATTTATGTGGATACCCTGATTGCCATCGGTCAGGACGGCAATCTCTACAAGGAGGATTTGGGCAGGAAAAGCCAGGGCAGAGGCAAGGGCTCCACTTTGAGCCAGTACAGCCGGGATTTGACGGCATTGGCGAGAGAAGGAAAGCTGGATCCGGTGGTCGGCAGGGAGGATGAAATCCGCCGCGTGATACAGATATTGAGCCGACGCACGAAAAACAATCCGTGCCTGATTGGGGAACCCGGAGTGGGAAAGACTGCCGTGGTTGAGGGGCTGGCACTTCGCATCATCTCCGGGGACGTTCCCTTTACGGTGCAGAATAAGCGTGTGCTTACGCTGGATTTGTCCGGCATGGTGGCAGGCAGCAAATACCGAGGCGAGTTTGAGGAGCGCATCAAGAAAGTGGTGAAGGAGGTCATTGAGGACGGGAATGTGATTCTTTTTCTGGATGAGATTCACACGCTCATCGGTGCCGGAGGTGCAGAGGGTGCCATCGATGCCTCCAATATCTTAAAGCCTTCTCTTGCCAGAGGGGAGATTCAACTGATTGGCGCTACCACCATTGCGGAATACCGCAAGTATGTGGAGAAGGACGCGGCGCTGGAGCGTCGTTTTCAGCCGGTGACCGTGGAGGAGCCCACGGAGGAGGAGGCTATCCGCATCCTTGAGGGAATCAAGGGAAAATATGAAGAGCATCACAAGGTGCGCATCACACAGGAGGCTGTGGAGGCGGCAGTGCGTCTCTCCAATCGCTATATCAACGACCGCAATCTGCCGGATAAAGCGATTGACCTCATCGACGAGGCGGCAGCCAGTGCGAGACTGCAGTCGGCGGATTTGCCGGATAAGGTAAAGGAAATGGCAGAGCAGATTAAGAAGATGGATAAGCAGATTGAGCGTTCCATCCGAATGGAGGTCTATACGCAGGCTGCTGAGATTAAGCGCAATCAGGATGAGCTGATAAAGAAATACGACAGACAGATGAGCAAGAGGCGCAGACAGGAGGAAAATCTCAGCTACAGCATCGGCGAGGAGGATATTGCCCGGGTCGTGGCGATGTGGACCAAGATTCCGGTGCAGAAATTGGCAGAGAAGGAGAGCGAGCGGCTGTTAAAACTGGAGAGCATACTGCACAAGCGCGTGATCGGACAGGAGGAGGCAGTCTCCGCGGTATCCAAGGCAATGCGCAGGGGCAGGGTAGGCCTCAAGGATCCCAACCGCCCCATCGGTTCCTTCCTGTTTCTGGGACCTACGGGAGTGGGCAAGACAGAGCTGTCCAAGGCATTGGCGGAGGCGATGTTTGGCTCTGAGGATGCCATGATTCGCGTGGATATGTCCGAATACATGGAAGGGCATTCGGTGTCCAAGATGATTGGCTCACCGCCCGGATATGTAGGCTTTGAGGAGGGCGGACAGCTATCGGAGAAGGTTCGCAGGAATCCATACTCCGTGGTGCTTTTTGACGAGATTGAGAAGGCGCATCCGGATGTGTTCAATATCCTGCTGCAGGTGTTGGATGACGGACATATCACGGACTCCAAGGGCAGGAAGGTCAGTTTCAAAAATACCATTTTAATCATGACCTCCAACGCCGGAGCGCAGCGCATTGTGGACCCCAAGAATCTGGGATTTGCCGCCCAAAGCAGTGAGAAGAAGGATTATGAGAAGATGAAATCCGCTGTGATGGAGGAAGTCAAGAGGAGCTTCAAACCGGAATTTATCAATCGAATTGACGATATTATCGTGTTCCATCAGCTGAATGATGAGAATATGAAGGACATCGTAAACCTGCTCGCATCTAATCTTTACAAGCGCTGTGAGACCCAGATGGATATCCGGCTGAATATGACTTCCGCACTGAAGGAACATCTGGTGAAAAAGTATGCGGACAATAAGATGGGTGCACGTCCTCTGAAACGCGCTATTCAGTCTGAGGTGGAGGATGCCCTGGCGGAGGAGATTCTGATGAAAAAGGTGCAGCCGGGAGACACGGTGACGGCTGGGTTTAAGAACGAAAAAGTGAATTTTGTGGTAAAATCCTAGGATTGCATTTATAAATTCGGAAAACATAAAAATTTAACAAGAATTTTGTGGCAAAATGATGAAATTTATATTATACTGAACTTATCGGAAGGACGTGACGGGAGTTCCCGTCCAGGTTGAGAACCAGGAGGACAAAAGAAATGGCAGTAGTAGAAGAATTGCTTCGCAGCGAGGAAGGCGGCGCAATCAGTTTTGGCAACCACAAATTGACACGGAAGGCGAAGGTGGAGGATTTCAAGCATGAGGGAGACCTGCTGAAGGTAAAAACCTACAATGAGATTACCAAACTTGAGAAAAACGGTATGTTTTTGTATGAGTCTGTACCCGGAACCAGTGTGTTGAATTTTAAAGAGCAGGCGGACGGCGTGGAATTCACGGTGACAGGCGATGAAGATGCACAGATTACAGTTGGATTGACAGATGATACGGAGTATGAGGTGTTCGTGGCCGGCGAGAGTGTAGGAAAGATGAAGACCGGACTGGGCGGCAAGCTTTCATTGAGCGTTGAACTTGGAAACGCAGGTGAGGTTTCGGTGAAAGTGGTGCAAGCCTGAGAAATATGCAAGGACGAATCCATCCCGACCCCGGGCAGACTGGGGCCGGGATGTTTGACTTAAAGCCCCGGCGGGTTTGACATATTTATATTTCCCCAATAGGGTGAGAGAGGGTTTTATGGCGAAGGGAAAGACAGCAACGATATTTTACTGCCAGAACTGTGGGTATGAGTCGGCAAAGTGGATGGGACAGTGTCCCGCCTGCAGGGAGTGGAACACCTTTGTGGAGGAGACGGTAAGCAAAGCGGATTTAAAGTCTGCGGGCGGAGCCAGGCATACCGGACAAAAGACGAAGCCTTGTGTGCTTTCAGAGATTGCGATACAGGAGGAGGCGAAAGTGCTCACCGGCATCGGGGAACTTGACCGCGTGCTGGGAGGCGGCATTGTGCAGGGTTCTCTCACGCTGGTGGGCGGTGACCCGGGCATCGGAAAATCCACGCTGCTATTGCAGGTGTGCCGCAATCTTTCACAGGCAGGACATACGGTACTCTATATCTCCGGCGAGGAATCTCAGGTGCAGATTAAGATGAGGGCTGACCGCATCGGTTCCTTCACGGACAAGATGCTTTTGCTTTGCGAGACCAATCTGGGAGATATCGAGGAGACCATTCGCCAGAGAAAACCGGAGGTGGTGGTCATCGACTCCATCCAGACCATGTACAACGAGAATGTGTCCGCAGCGCCGGGCAGTGTGTCTCAGGTGCGGGAGTCCACAGGAGTATTGCTGCAGCTTGCCAAAGGACTGGGAGTCTCCGTATTCATCGTTGGTCATGTGACCAAGGAAGGGACGGTTGCCGGACCCAGAGTGTTGGAGCATATGGTGGATACCGTGTTGTATTTTGAGGGTGACAGGCACGCCTCTTACCGTATTTTGCGCGGGGTGAAGAATCGTTTCGGCTCCACCAATGAAATCGGCGTTTTTGAGATGCGGGAACAGGGGCTGACCGAAGTGGTCAACGCATCGGAATATATGCTGACCGGGCGTCCGGAGAATGCCAGCGGCTCTGTGGTGGCGTGTACCATGGAGGGGACAAGACCCCTGCTTGTGGAGATTCAGGCGTTGGTATGCCACAGCAATTTCGGTATTCCACGCAGACAGACCACCGGCACGGATTTCAACAGAGTAAATCTGCTGATGGCAGTTCTTGAGAAACGTTCCGGGGTGCAGCTTGCGGGCTGTGATGCCTATGTGAATATCACGGGCGGAATGAAGATACAGGAGCCCGCCATCGATTTGGGGATTGTGCTGGCGATTCTTTCCAGTTTCCGCAATCAGGTGTTAAGCCCTAAGCTGGTTGCCTTCGGCGAGGTGGGGCTTTCCGGTGAGGTGAGAGCCGTGAGCATGGCGAAACAGAGAGTGGCAGAGGCCAGAAAGCTCGGCTTTGAAATCTGTGTACTGCCATGGGTGAGTGCCAAAGAATGCGCGCAGGAGGGCGGCGGAGAGGAATCCATGAAGATTATCGGCGTCAGGACAGTGCAGGATGCTATTGACAGTCTGCTGTAGCTTTGAGGTTGTGCCCGTAAGGGAGAGAGGTATCAGGGATGAATAAATTTAAAAGAGACGTCAGGAGAAATCTGGCACTATGGCTGGCGATGCTGGTTATGGTCCTATGTACAGGCTGCGGGGGGATTGAAGCCTATCAGACGGTCCCCATATCAGAAATTCCGACTGCCGAGACAACGGAGACAGCATTGGCTGAGACATCCGCTGAATTTGCTGAATCCGCAGAAACGCTGGAGACTGTCGCATCGGAGACAGACACGGCGGCAGAGGAATATGCGGTCTCGTCGGAGCCTGCCGCATCGGAGACTGCTGCATCGGAATCCGCAGAGAAGACTGCACTGGATGTTGACGGCAGTTATACCTCATGCGAGGATGTGGCACTGTATCTGGAGACCTATGGTAAGCTGCCGGGGAATTTCATCACCAAGAAAGAAGCTCAGGCGCTAGGCTGGGAGGGAGGCTCTCTGGAGCCCTATGCGCCGGGAAAATGTATCGGAGGAGATAAGTTCGGCAACTATGAGGGGATATTGCCCAAGGCGGACGGCAGAACCTATAAGGAGTGCGACATCGACACTTTAGGGGCAGACAGCCGGGGCGCCAAACGCATTGTCTTTTCCAACGATGGGCTGATATATTACACAGAAGATCATTATGAAAGTTTTACGCTTTTATATGATTGAAATAATCAAACAAACTATAAGATGAAAAGGAGAGGAATATGAAATACGAAATAGACTTAAAGGGTGTCAGAAGTAAAATAGGATTTCATGAGAAGATAGAGGAGACTCTGCCGTGCCCGGGCTATTACGGGAGGAATCTGGATGCGCTTTATGATTTGCTGACAGAGGGCAGCGAGCCGTGGGAGCTGAATTTCCTGAACTGGGAGGAGTTTGCTCAATGTGTGCCCGGGTACGAGGCATCCCTGAGGGAAATGTGTATGGAGGCGATGGTGGAACGCTCCAGCTTGACTGTTACCTTTGAAAAATAGTGAAACATAGAAAATATGTATAAATTTATATGTAAAGTATAATTTTTTTCTTGCGGAGAGGAATACTTTGTGGTACAATATACTTCGTTGGTGATTCGCCAGCGTATACAGAGGAATAGTACAGCGGTAGTGCGGCGGTCTCCAAAACCGTTAACGGGGGTTCGATTCCCTCTTCCTCTGCTCGTGATAAGGCTTTCAAGTGTTGCTTGCGACATTTGGAGGCTTTTTGTTCTATTTGGAATAAAAGTTGGAGCAAAATTTGAGAGAATGCAGATTGGCATGAGAGTGGTATGAGAACGGAGGAAATGCTGTGGGACAGGACATGGAGCAAAAACAGGAAGCGGAGCGGAAGGAGAAACTAACGTTAGCGATGCAGACATTGGAACGCTATGTGTATGAACTGGCGGCGGCAGCGGGGGAGAGCGAAGAATATGCCGCAGATTTGTGGCAGAGAATTAAGACTTCCGAGGGAGTGCTGAAAGAGCTGGCTTATTATCATGATTATGGAAAGTTCTGGGGCGGCTATAAGGTGGCAGGCTACGGATTGACGGATATTCTGGTATGGCAGGTGGACCATTTCAAGGCATATCTGGACAGGCATGAGGAAGTGAACCGCTGGCACCCGGAGAGACTGTTCCTGCACGCAATGGACATTATGCTGCAGATGGAAGTTGACCCGAAACCTTTCGTGAATAAGATGCAGGGGGAGACGGGGACAGATTTTGTGGGAAAATTTATTTGATTAAATATATTTTCCCGGCAAGCATTCCCCCTAAGTGCGGCTGTAATACTTACAGCCGCCTCAGGGGTGCTTATCCGCATTGCTGCAATTGTTAATCCTCTTTGTTTGTCTCTTTTTCTTGAGTTATTCCTTCTTTTTCCGGAATATTTTCCTTGGTGGTTCTATTTTCTAAGCACCAGGCCCATATTCCCGCGCCAACAACAATTACTATGAGTAATCCGACAAAAATATTTTGTATCATAGCTATTCCCTCCCTTAATCATACATAGAAATACCATATTTGATTTTTCTATATAACTTAAAAACTATGGTTCCCAATAGTATAAGAACTATTGCAAGAGTAGAACCACCGCCAATGATTACGCCCAAAAAGATAATGATATACATGAAAAGATTCATTGTAAGTTCCTCCGATATTCGTAATTTATTCGTACACAAATAAACCCATGTTTCCACAGGCTGTCACAATAAGCAAATATCAGATTCTCTTTTTCCCATCCTTTTCATGGATAAAATGTATGATTTCTGCAACATCCGTATCCGCAATATAGATATTTAGATTTGCAGAAGTAAAGAATTTGAATGGAGAATGCAAAAATGCTAATTCATCCAACAAAAAATATAGTGATTCAGATTTTCTCTGCGTTTCACTGTTGCGGGATGTAGCTTGGTGACTCAGCAGGCTGGTATGGATATTCCCCAGCATTTCCAATGTGCACGCATCTTCGTTTGAGAAACTATAGCCTGCTGTAATGACTTGACTTGATTCATTCGTTGCATCAAAAAGATACATCGAACCATCTGTTTTGAGTTCATCAAAGCAGAGGCAAGATGCAATTAAACATATTATTAAAATAAAGCAATATATTTTGTCTCTTTTGCCTTGCAACCAAATCACCATCCTAATACAGAATGATACCATATCTTTTTTGGTTTAGCAACGAATTCAAAACATTATTACATAAAACATGGTAAATAACATCAAACTGAAATTTTGATTGTTGCCAACAAAACTTTGCAAAAAGAGTTGACAAGTATACTTGGCGGTGCTATTATGATTGCAAACAAAACTTGGCAAAGGGGAGTGCTATTATGGATAGAAATGATATTCTTGAAAAAAGCAGAAAAGAAAACCGGAATATGGATGAGCGGGAAAAAGATGCACTTGCAAAAGCAGGACAGAAAGCAACTGCTGTCGGTGGTGTGGTATGTGTATTCATTATACTTTTTGAAGCCATTGTTTCTGATTTTGTAAGCTTTAGTACATGGGCGGTTTATCTTTCGATGACAGGGACGACATTGCTGGTTAAGTATTCGATACTCAGAAGGAAACACGAACTTCTTGTTGGCCTGTTGCAGTTGGCATTGGCAATTATTTTCATAGGTATATATATTAAAAGAATGGTAGGATGATATCGTGGATGAAAAACTAATTTTGAAAAATAATCTGAAGTCGATGCGAAATGAGAAGAAGTTTTCACAGCAACAATTGGCAGATTTGGTTGGAGTATCAAGAAATACTATTAGCTCTATTGAGACAGGTCAATTCAATCCGACGGCTAAATTGGCATTAGTGTTATGCACTGCTTTAGAGTGTAAATTTGAGGACTTATTTTATTTTTAGAAGTTGCAAATATCACGATGGACACAGATGTCTTGCCCGTTATTTGGAGAGGAGATGAATTTTATGAAAAAAGAGGATAGAATGATTATATTATATTTGATAACAGCAATTCTTTGGTTTATTTGTTACTTTAGAAGTGGTGATAATCTAGAATTAATTTTGGGTATCATTTGGTTAATAATTTCTATTGATAAACTTTATAAAAAAATAAAAGATAAAAATAACAAATAAATTGTTGTTGGCATTATTATCGCTTGTATATTGGATAGGGAAGCAGGTGCTTTTGAATGCCCTGAATGTTACGAACGCTTTGTCCCTTATATGCGGGCATATATTATGGCTCCTCATACCTTGACCAAGCGTAAATTGCGTTGTCCGAAGTGTGGTTCCGCCAAATATTGCAAACATGTTTTAACCAAATGATAGTTTCCGGTTTAATTGAAACTACAGTTAGGAGATAAAACTCATGAGTAATTCGGGTCTTGAATTCAGCACCGCAATAGTATATTTCATGAGTGTGGAGTAAGGGATACAAGTAATGAAAGCACAAAATGGAAAAGGATTTTTTAACAACTATTTCCTTTTTACATAAGCAGTTGGATGAGTATTTTGTGGTTCCACAGCATATAATATAAATAATTTTGAGCAATAAGTGATTGTTGAGGACGAAGAAATATGGTATATTTACAATGAAGAAAGGGTGTGATTGTATGTTAGCAACAAATGTACAAAAGGTAATCGAACCAACTGATACTGCAAAGTTGGAATTTTATCGATTAATTGGTGAAGGCTATAAAGCAATGCAGGATGGCAGAACCAGTACAATCGATGAGGTAAGAGAAAAATTAAAAAAGAGGAGAGAAGAACGTGGCTAGTGTGGTATTTACAGAACCGGCAGAGTATGATTTGCTGGACATAGAATACTATATCTCCGTTGACCTCTGCAATCCGCAAGCAGCTCAGAGAATATCAGATGGTATATTAGATGCCGCTGAAAAATTAAGTGAATATCCAACAGGTCATCCACTTGTAGATGATGAACTTTTACGAGGTGTAGGGCTTCGAATGACACGCTTTGATAACTACAACATTTTCTATTATTATGATATGCAAAATGATGTAGTGTACATAATCAGAGTTTTATATAACAAGGTGGATTGGCAAAGTTTATTTAAAAGATAAATAGTCAGAATCAAGCCTCCAAGTCCCTGAAGATTTGGAGGTTTTCTTCTGCCCATTTTCAGAGGAGAGTAATTTCCGAAATAAATAATCTGTGGATGATAGTGCTACACAGTGGCAGGCATTGGTAGTGAAGTTCACATTGATATCTATGATGACAGAATGGAGATTTATTCGCCG
>CAZUAP010000059.1:0-12470 GCA_964617975.1 uncultured Acetatifactor sp.
TCTGAGTCTGTCCGCGGGTGAACATAGCGGAGCCATGCACACGGGGAATCAGGTCAACCTCTGCAGACAGAGGACGAATCTGTGTAATCTCACGACCGTCCGGACGCCTGTGATCCTTCAAAATCATCTTGCGCACGGTCTTTTTCTCATACTGGTAAACTGCCTCGCCCAGAATTGCAAGCCAATCCTCCTTCTCAGCGAATGCCTCCTCCAGCTTAGCGGTAATCTGGCGGATGTTCTCCTCACGAACCTGTTTCTCGTCGGTGAAAACAGCCTCCTCCATCTCAGCGGGAGTCACGATAGCTTTCATCTCCTCGAACATCTCCGCAGGGATTGCGCAGCTTGTGTACTCGTGCTTGGGCTTGCCTGTCTCAGCCACAATCTTATCGATAAAGGCGATGATGGTCTGGTTGATGTCATGCGCCTTATAAATAGCCTCAATCATCTTTGCCTCAGGAACCTCATTTGCTCCTGCCTCAATCATGATAACCTTCTCTCTGGTGGAGGCTACGGTCAGGTTCAAATCGCCCTCCTTCCACTGTTTCTGGGAAGGGTTCACGATGAGTTCTCCGTCAACAAGTCCAATCTGGGTCATGGCACAGGGGCCATCGAAAGGAATATCAGAGATACAGGTTGCAATGGCTGCACCAATCATTGCAACCAGCTCAGGACGGCACTCAGGGTCAACGCTCATGACCATGTTGTTCAGAGTGACATCATTTCTGTAATCCTTGGGGAACAGGGGACGCATAGGTCTGTCAATCACACGGCTGGTGAGAATCGCATTCTCGCTTGCCTTGCCCTCGCGCTTGTTAAAGCCGCCGGGAATCTTGCCTGCTGCGTACATCTTCTCCTCATATTCCACGCTGAGAGGGAAAAAGTCAATGCCCTCCCTGGGTTTCTCCGACGCTGTTGCGGTACAAAGCACAGTGGTGTCACCATAGTGCATGAACGCACAGCCATTCGCCTGCTTGCCCACACGGTTGACATCTACCACCAGTTTGCGTCCGGCGAGCTCCATCTCATAACTCTGGTACATAATTTCCTCCATTCCGCCGCTCTCACGGCATTCTTGTTATTGTATTTCAGCAGAACAGAGAATACCGAAACCACTGAAAAGGACGTGAACTTCTCACGCACTTTTCAGCAATCTCGGATAGTTTCTCTGTCCCGGAATTACCTGCATAAAACCTGCGCAACTACACAAAAGGAAGCGGAGTGCCCTTCCGGGCAATCTCCGCTCCTGTTTCTGCATTATTTTCTTAAGCCAAGTTTCTCAATCAGAGCACGATATCTGTTGATATCTTTCTTTTTCAGATAATCCAGCAGGCCACGTCTCTGACCAACCATCTTCAGCATGCCTCTGCGGGAATGATGATCCTTGGGATTCTCCTTCAGATGCTCGGTGAGCTCCTGAATTCTTGCGGTCAGAACTGCTACCTGAACCTCAGGTGAACCGGTATCGCCGGGTGTTCTGGCATACTCGTTCATAATTGCTGTCTTCTTTTCTTTGGAAATCATTGATTCTTCCTCCTTCTTTCTATAAAACGCCTGACACTAAGACCGGGTCGGAGTGTCCCATATCTGAGCATCGGCTAAATCACACTGAACCAGTGTATCATAAATATCTTCAAATGTAAACACTTTTTTCATCATGGCTGTCAGCCATCGCTATCAGCTATAGCTAGCAGCTATTGTTATCAATCATACAGCACCCGCACACACTTGGCAGGGGTACGGTAATTATACTTGCTGATACGGATACCCGTCTTGGGATTGCTGGCATGGATTACCTGGCCTCCTCCGATATAAATTGCCACATGATTGATACTTCCGCTGCTGTTGGCATAGAATATCAAATCTCCGGGCAAAAGCTCGGAAGTCGAGATTTTCGTTCCCTCGTTTGCCTGCGCCTTGGATGAGTGACTTAATTTCACACCATATTTTTTAAATACGCTCATGACAAAGCCCGAGCAGTCCGCGCCCTTTGTCAGACTTGTCCCACCCCACACATAGGGATTTCCGAGGAACTGCTTTGCATACTCCACCAAATCCACACGCACATCGGATACACCCTGCCCATAAAGCAGCTCTGTCATGGTGATTGCCGTATCCAGTTTCTCCTCCACGGTCACATACTGTGCAGACACATAAGCATCATCACCGTCGATGGAGACCTGAATCCAATCTCCTAAATCCTCCACGAAATCCAGCTCCTCACCCTTGGGCACCTGCGTCATGACCGCGCTGTTGGTATTCGCCTCATCCCGGACATTCAAGCCGTCTGTCTGGGCAATCGCCACCGTGTGAACCAACTCTGCAGCCTTTATCTTAGCATCAGGTCCGATGAGCAGAAATTCCGTGCTCACATATCCTTCCACCTCGCCGGACTGGATATATGCCCAACCATCCTCCACACTCACCACCTCACAGGCGGAATCTTTCGGCATCTTTCCAACCAGCTTGCCCTCTGTGGAGGGAATTGCCCGCACATTCAGGTTGCCGCTCTCCACATCAGCAATACCGATGTTGGTATATCCCCATGAGGCACCCTTCGCCTGCTCCGCTATGGCGATATACTCCTCCGCCGTGAGCTGACTTTCAAACACGGAGCCTACCCCGGCAGCCAGAAGTATCCCTGAGGCTGACGATGCATCTGCCTGCAGGGGCTCAAGCAGCATACAGATTACCAGACCTGTGGACACAATTCGCGCACCGTTTTTAATATGTTTTCGATTTATCTTCATAAATGTATTTTCTCCATATAATTTAATAATTTACAAATTTGTTACAAATTTATTACGTTTTTAATTATATAGATGTGATTATCTAATGTCAACTAATGCCGAAACATTTTCGAAAAATTTAAGAAAAAAAACATATAAACAAATTATTCTGTCTCACCCTCCGCCTCGCGCTCAGCCGTGGTGATTGCAAAGGCAATATTGGTGGCATGGTCGGACACCCTCTCTAATCCGGAGACGACATCGGAGAAAATCATTCCCGCCTCCGGCGAACATTCCCCTCTGGTCAGCCGCTCTACGTGCTTTCTCTGCAGCTCCTGCTCCTTGTCGTCCACGTTCTGCTCCAGCTCCACCACATCCTGCAGCTTGCTGTCATCGCTGTGGGCAAATATGTCAACCGAGTACCGGATAATGGTATTGACCATATCCAGCATCTCTCCCAGCTCACGCTGTGCCTCCTTGCTGATGGTAGCTCCGTTCTCCTTGCGCTGTCTCGCTGCATCAGCCACATTCTCCGCATGGTCACCGATGCGCTCGATATCATTTACCACATGAAACAGCGCACCCAGACTTTTCAAGTCCTCAATCGGCAGTGTCGACTGGTTAATCTTGACCAGATAGCCGGTGATTGCATGATTCAGGAAATTGATGTTTTTCTCCACCTCGTACACTTCCTCGATATCTTCCTCGTCCAGCGTAATCAGCGCATTCATGGCGCGGTTTAAGTTCTCACTTGCCAAATCCGCCATGCGCTCCAGCTCTTTGATGACTCCCACCACTGCGGTGGCAGGGTTGAACACTACCTTATCGCCGATATATTTCAACTGATAGCTCTCACGGTAGTTAATCTTTTTGTCCTCACCGGGCACACACCAGGTTGCCAGTCTGACAATCAGACCTGAGAACGGGAACAGCACAATCACCTGGAACACCTTGATAATCGTGTGGGCGTTTGCCACGAAACGTCCGTTGTCCGAGGAGATTGCCTGAATCATATGTATCACGGGATTCATCGCCACCATCAGGATAATGTAAATCAGCACTGTGCCGATTACATTGAACCAAAAGTGAATCAACGCCGCACGCTTCGCATCCTTCTTACCGGAGAGGGATGCCAGCAATGCCGTGGTGCAGGCACCAATGTTGCAGCCCAGGATGATATAGAGGCAGATGGGCAGCGCCAGCAAATCCTGATTTGCCATCAGGAGCACAATGCTGACCGTCACCGATGAGCTCTGAATGATGGAGGTAAGCAACATACCCGTGAGGGTTGCAAGAAAGGGATTTTTCAGTGACGACAGCAGATTCACCACCTGCGGCACATCCTTCATGCCCGCCATGGCTCCGGACATCGTCTGTAATCCCAGAAACAAAATACCGAAACCGATAATGATTTCCGCCATCTGCTTAATGTTCTGCCTGCCGCAGAACATGGCAATCAGCACACCGACCAGCAGAATAATCGGCGCAATTTCCGAAAGGTTAAAAGACACCAGCTGCGAGGTAATCGTCGTACCGATGTTGGCACCAAAAATCACCCCCGCCGCCTGATACAGATTCATCAGCCCCGCGTTTACGAAACTGACCACCATGGCAGTACAGGCTGAAGACGACTGGATGATACCCGTAAACACGATACCTACAATCATCCCCATGAATCGATTGGTGGTGAATATCTCCAAAATCCGACGCAGCTTTGCACCCGCCACCTTCTCAATGGACTCGCTCATCAGGCTCATGCCAAAGAGGAAAAGCCCCAGACCGCCTGCCATTGACAATATCATACTCGTTATTTCCTGCGTATTCATTCCGATAACTTCCTCGCTCCGTACAAAATAAAATACCCAAAACAAACTACTCCGATGGTATTGTACGAGAAAAACAGGAAACTTACAATACATTTTTTATATTTTTCAAAAATTCTAATAGTTCCTACCCGCCACGATATCCTCCTGTAGCTGGGCTTTCAACTCCTCCACCCCGGCAAACCGCCGCTCCGGTCTGCGGAAGGACAGCAGCTCCACCTCAATCTCCTTATCATAGACATCCCGGTCAAAATCATACAGATAAGACTCCACGCCCATGACATTTTCATCGGATACCGTGGGTTTGCAGCCCACATTGCTGATGGCACGATACACCTTTCCCTCGCACAGCACTCTGGAAAAATATACGCCCGACGGAGGCAGAAGTTTACTTGCAGCGGGCACAATATTTACCGTGGGAAATCCAAGAGTCCGCCCGATGCGGTTGCCCCGCACCACCGTTCCGGACAATGTATAAGGCGCACCCAGCAGTTTCTCCGCCAGCTCCATATTGCCCTGCTCTATCTGCTCGCGGATGTAGGTGGAGCTCACCACCACGCCGTCCACGCATACCTTCTCCACCACCTTTACCTCAAACCCCAGAGGTTCCGCCAGCTCCTGCAAAAGTTTCCTGTCGCCAGCTCCCCGTTTTCCAAAGGAGACATCCTCCCCCGCTGCGATGAAGTCAGCCTGCAAACGCTCCGCCAAAACCTCCCTCACAAAGAGTGCCGGCTCCATTGCCGCCGTCTCCGCATTCAGCGGAAATTCAATCAGGACATCCACCCCCATGCGCTCAAAGATACTGCGTTTCTCCTCTCTGGTAGTAAGCTCCCTGCCGTCCGAGAGTCCAAACAGCACTGCCGGAGCAGGATCAAAGGTAAACACGCAGGACTTAAGTCCCTTTTGGCGCTGCTCCAGAATCTCATCCAGCAGCCTGCGGTGCCCGATATGTACCCCATCAAACTTTCCCATGGCAACAGCCGTATCTCTGTAAAGTTGAAAATCTGTAGTACCCTGAATCAGTTCCATAAAATTACATTCACCTCTCCAAGAACATCTTCACCGGCTTGTACTGTTTCCTCGTCTCATCATAGGAATAGATTCCCGCAAAGGAATCGTCCTGCCGGTAAAACCGCACCTTCATTCCGTCCGGGTAGCGCTCCCCTTCCACTGTCTGGTCGGGATAGACTGCATTGCCGTTCTCCAGCAGTCTCTCCGTGTCTTTGCGGATATGCAGCACAGGACAATGTCCAAATACTGCGTCCACCGGGAGCATCACCTCGCCGACGCGCTCCGCATCCCTGAGTCGCTCCAGTTCCGCCAGCGTCACTGCTTGGTCTATGGTAAACTGTCCCACCTTGGTTCTCACCAGACTCTGCATGGTACCGCCGCACCCAAGTTTCTCCCCGATATCTGCACAGAGTGTACGGATATAGGTTCCCTTGGAGCACGCCACACGCATTTTGACCACCGGAAGATGTATCTCCAAAATCTCAATCTCCGCAATGGTCACCCTTCTCGCCTTGCGCTCCACCTCTTTGCCTGCCCGTGCCAGCTCATACAGCTTTTTGCCGTCTACCTTGAGAGCCGAATACATGGGGGGAATCTGGTCATACTCCCCCACAAAGCTGCAGACGGCATCCCGCACCTCCTGTTCGGACACCTCCACCGGACGCTCGCTCAAAACCTGCCCCGTGGTATCCTGGGTGTCCGTACAGACCCCCAGCAGCATCTCTGCCACATATTCTTTGTCCTTGTCCGTCAGCATATCGCACAACTTTGTGCCGCTCCCCAGACAAACCGGAAGCACACCGGTGGCCTGGGGGTCCAGAGTGCCGGTGTGCCCTATTTTTTTCTGTCTTAAGATGCCCCGCATCTTAGCCACTACATCATGGGAGGTAAATCCTGCCTCCTTACGAATGTTGATAATTCCATTATACATAATTTTCCTCAAGCTGCTTTTCTATATGCAGTGAAAGATTGTTCACGCAATCGTGGAAAGTACCGTGCATAGTACATCCCGCTGCCCTCATATGTCCTCCGCCGCCGAAATAAACCGCCACCTTGGAGACGTCCACCTTCTCATCCGAGCGCATACTTACCTTATACTCCTGTATGTCGGTCTCGTACATAAAGATGGCACAATCAACCCCCTTGATATTGCGCAGCTGGCTTACAATGCCGTCCAAGTCCTTGGGGCCCACATTGTAGAAATCCATAATCTTCCTGTCCACTCCGCTGACAATACATCTGCCGTCCATGAAACGAACGCTCTCCATCAACGCCCTGCCCATAATCTGCGTCTGTATATAGGTGCGCTGATAGAAGGTCTCCTCAATCAATTTGGAAAAATCAAAGCCATAGCCAATGAGATTTGCACCCTTCTCCATGGTCTTTGGAGTGGTATTGGAATACTGGAAAACGCCTGTGTCGTGGATAATCCCCGTATAGAGAGCCTCCGCCAAATCCCTGTCCAGACCATCCTCCACCAAATCATAAAGCACCTCACAGGTGGAACCAATCTCCGGGCACACCAAATTCACATCCCCGCATCCGGAGTTGCTCACATGGTGGTCAATATTGATTCGCTTTCCGGCGCTGCGGAAATAATCTCCCGCCTCCCCAAGGCGTTCCTCGTTGCAGTCCAATGCAAAATACACATCAAAGGGTTCCTCTGCCGGAAAATTGGTCACAATCTCATCATAGCCCTTTAAATTCTTAAAGATTTCCGAGGGCTGCTGCAAAAAGACCTTCACCTCAGACTGAGGCAGCTTTTTTTTCAGATATTGCCAAAGGGACAGACAGGCACCAACGCAATCGCCATCCGGTCTGATATGCCCGCTGATACCAATTCGCTTTGCACCGCTTACTTCCTGCAATAAATTCATAACAACCTCATTTCTGCGCATCCATAACTTCATCAATCCTGTGTGACATATTCACGCCGTACTCAATGGACTGATCCATGACAAACGTGATATCCGGCGTGTTGCGAAGATTTATCGTCCTTGCAAGTTCTCTCTTGATGAATCCCTCCGCGCTCTTTAAACCCGCCAGCGTATTCTCCCTTGCCTCCTCGCCGCCCAGAACACTTATCCATGCCTTGCAGCTCTTTAGGTCGGGTGCAACCTCCACAGCAACCACACTGGTCAGTGGGCTGATGCGGGGGTCCTTGATTTCACCCCGGATAATTTCGGCGAGCACACGCTGTACCTCACCGTTTACCCGGGTATTTTTAACACTATTTTTTCTCATACTTTATTCTCCACGATATATTAACGCGGCACCTCTACCATGATATATGCCTCCACGATATCAAGCTCCTTCATCTGGTCGAAGCCCTCAAATACCAGTCCGCACTCAAAGCCTGCCTTCACTTCCTTCACGTCATCCTTGAAACGCTTGAGCGATGCCAGATTGCCCTCATAAATCTGCTCGCCCTCACGGGTGATGCGAACCTTACAGCCTCTGCGGAACTCGCCATCCAGCACATAAGCACCTGCGATGTTACCAATCTGGGATGCCTTAAACAACTGGCGCACTTCCGCATGACCGATAACCTGCTCCTCGTATATGGGGTCTAACATACCCTTCATGGCTGCCTCGATATCTTCGATAGCCTGATAAATCACCTTGTAGAGACGCACGTCAACGCCTTCTCTCTCAGCGGTGGCCTTTGCCGTCGCATCCGGTCTCACATTGAAACCGATGATGATTGCGTTGGACGCACTTGCCAGCACCACATCGGACTCGTTAATCGCGCCTACGCCGCCATGAATACACTTCACCACCACTTCCTCATTGGAAAGTTTCAGCAGGGACTGTTTCACAGCCTCCACGCTTCCCTGTACATCCGCTTTGACAATCAGGTTCAGTTCCTTCAGATTGCCCTCCTGAATCTGGGAGAACAAATCATCTAGGGACATACCGGTCTTAGTGTCCTCCAGCATCTTCTCCTTGCTCTGCGCCAGATAGGTTTCAGCAAAGGACTTGGCTGTCTTATCATTTTCATGTGCCAGGAATACCTCGCCTGCACTGGGCACATCGGAAAGTCCCAAAATCTCCACGGGAGTGGAAGGTCCTGCCTCCTTGACTCTCCTGCCCTTGTCGTCCACCATGGCTCTCACCTTGCCGTGACTTGCGCCTGCGGAGATGAAATCGCCCACGTGCAGAGTACCCTTCTGCACCAGAACGGTAGCCACAGGACCGCGTCCCTTATCCAGCTCCGCCTCGATTACCAGACCTCTTGCACGACGGTTGGGATTCGCCTTCAGCTCCAGAATATCCGAAGTCAAAAGAATCGTCTCCAGCAAATCCTCAATACCCTGACCGGTCTTTGCAGACACAGGTACAAACTCTGTGCTGCCGCCCCAGTCGGTGGCAATCAGCTCGTACTCCGTCAGTTCCTGTTTCACACGATCAATGTTTGCCGAAGGTTTATCTATCTTATTGACGGCAACGATAATCTCAATGCCCGCTGCCTTGGCATGGTTGATTGCCTCAATCGTCTGGGGCATCACGCCGTCATCTGCAGCCACCACCAGGATGGCGATATCTGTGGAATTTGCACCGCGCATACGCATTGCGGTGAAAGCCTCATGACCGGGCGTATCCAAGAAAGTAATCTTTCTCTCCCCCAAAGCTACAGTATACGCACCGATGTGCTGGGTGATACCTCCCGCCTCTCTATCGGTTACATTCGTCTTACGAATGGCATCCAAAAGGGAGGTTTTACCATGGTCTACATGACCCATTACACAGATTACAGGAGGTCTCTCCACCAGTGTATCTTCCGGTTCTTCCTCCTCCTTCAAAAGCTCCTCAATCACGTCAACCTTAACTTCCTTCTCGCAGAGGATTTCGTACTCCATGGCGATATTCTCTGCTTCCTCGTAGGAAATCTCCTGATTGACCGTCACAACCTTGCCCTCCAGGAACAGTTTCTTGATGATAGCTGCCGGCTGAATCTTCATCTTGTCAGCCAAGTCCTTGATGGTAATGGAATCGGGCAGAGTAATCACCTTGATTACCTCCTCAACCACTTCCTTCTTCTCCGGCTTGATGAATCTTCCGGGCTTATTCTTCAGCGCATCTTCCTCCTCGTAGATATGGTCCTTTTTGGAGCGCTTGTTATCTTTTTCACGGCCGAGACGCCTCTTGTCGTCATCACGCTTTTTCTCCATGTCCTTCGCAGGAGCTTCCCCTGCAAATCCTCTGCGAGCTCCCTGCCCTGCAGCTGCTTTATTGTCGCGCGAGCCACCGTTAAAGCCCCTGCCAGGACCTGCATTATTCCCAGCACCACGACGGTCATTCTGACCATTCTCACCGCCCGGACGACCCTGGCGGTTAAATCCATTCTGTCTGTCTCCGTTGTTTCCAGCCGGTCTGCCATTCTGTGCACCTCCGCGATTCTGGTACTGTCCGCCCTGAGAACGATTGCCTGTGCCCTGATACTGTCCGCGGTTGTCGCGCGAAGATCTGTCCTGATTCCTGTCTCCCTGATTTCTGTCTCCCTGACTTCTGCTGCCCTGAAAACGGTCTGTCTGCTGTCTGTCCGTCTGATTGCGTTCCGCCTGATTCTTTTCTGTATGCGGTCTTTCCGACGAAACCTTATCCGATGCCTGCTGTGCCTTCACATTCTCCTCAACAGAGCGTTTCGCAGGCTGGGGCTTGCTGATTGACATCTGTACGGACGGTGTGGGGGAAGGCGGGGTCAAGGGCTTAATCGGACGTACAGGCGCCTGTCCTCTGCCATTATTGCCATAGCCGCCCTGATTTCTATTTTGATTCCCGGCGGGACGCTGTCCGTTTCCGTTGGAACGATTGCCGGATATCTTGGAATTCTGCGGATTGCTCACAAAAATGATATTGCTCTTTTTCTTCTTAGGCTGGTCTGCATTCTTGGACTGCTCCTCCGCCTGAGGCTGTTCGGGCTCCTTGCGAACCTCAGCCGCTTTTCCAAAAGCCTTTCTCACCATATCTGCAGCATCATCTTCCACGGAGCTCTGGGGCGCCTTCGCCTCAACGCCCTTCTCCTGCAAAAAATTCAATATATCTTTACTTTGCTTATCCAGTTCTTTTGCGAGTTCATGTACTTTGATCTTCGCCATGCTTTCCTCCATTTCCTGTCACCGCTTTTCCACTGCGGCAACAAATTACATTTCTAACTGTTTGACAATCGCCTCTGCCAGTCCTGCGTCACACACGCCCAGAGAGGAGCGCATATCTCGTCCGATAGCTCTGCCCAGTTCCTCCTTCGTGCCAAACTCTCGAACCGGGACTTCATAAAATGTGCATTTATTCGTAAATAGTTTCTTGGTGTTCGCCGACGCATCTCCGGCAATGATTACCAGCATGGCGGAACCCTTCTTCACTGCTTCCAGCGTCTGGAATTCACCGCTCACCAGATTTCGTCCTCTCATTGCGAGCCCAAGTAACGACAAGACCTTATTCTGCATTCAGCTCATCAAACTCCTTTTCCAAGGTGTCATACACCTCTTTCGGAATGCTCATTTTGAAAGAACGCTCCAGCCCCTTATTTCTGCGGGCTTTCTGCAGGCATTCCCTGCTCTTACAAACATATGCACCCCGTCCATTCTTCTTGCCTGTTGTATCCAGGCAGATTCTATCATCCTCAGCTGTCTTGAGTACACGCATCATTTCTTTCTTGCTTTTCATCTCGCCACAGCCGACACATTGTCTCAAAGGGATTTTCTTTGCCATGAAAACAATTACTCCTCCTCAGTGGTCTCGTACTCGCCTTCAACATACTCACCCTCGGCATAATCGCCCTCGGCATAATCGCCGTCATATTCCTCATCATACTCGTCATCCATGTAATCCTCATAACGGAAACCGGGTGCATCCTTCGCCTGAGTCTCGGACTTGATATCAATCTTGTATCCGGTAAGTCTTGCGGCAAGTCTCGCATTCTGACCTTCCTTGCCGATGGCAAGGGAAAGCTGATAATCGGGAACCACAACCTTCGCCGTCTTCTCATCCGGGTCTGCAAACACTGCCACAACCTTCGCAGGGGACAGGGCATTCTGAATCAGATTTCCGGGGTTCTCATCCCAGGGAACAATATCAATCTTTTCGCCGCGCAGCTCCTCCACAATAGCATTTACTCTGGCGCCGTTCATACCCACACAGGCGCCGACTGCATCCACGTTGGGATTGTTGCTCCACACGGCAATCTTGGTTCGGCTGCCTGCCTCTCTCGCAATACTCTTAATCTCCACCGTGCCGTCCTTAATCTCCGTCACCTCTGACTCAAACAGTCTCTTTACCAGCTCCGGATGCGTGCGGCTCACATTGATGCGGGGTCCCTTGGAAGTGTTCTTTACCTCCAGCACATATACCTTAATGCGCTCGGTTGGACGGAATACCTCACCTTTCACCTGCTCGCTCTCCGCAAGCATAGCGTCCGCCTTACCAAGATTGATACTGATGTTCCTGCCGATATTGCGCTGTACCACACCGGTGACCACATCTTTTTCCTTCTCATAATACTGGTTATAGATAACACTTCTTTCTTCCTCACGGATTTTTTGCAAAATCACGTTCTTGGCGTTCTGGGTAGCAATACGTCCGAACTCCTTGGACTTAATCTCCACATTCAGTATATCTCCCACCTGCGCTTTCTGGGAGATTGCCTGCGCATCCTCCAGAGCAATCTGCAGGCATTCATCCTCCACATCCTCGCGCGTCTCCACAACCTCTTTCTCCGCGTACACTAAGAAATCACAGGTCTTGCGGTCAATCTCAACCTTCACATTATCGGCCTTGCCAAAATGGTTCTTGCAAGCTGTGAGCAGGGAGTTTTCGATGGCCTCAAACAGCGTCTCCTTGCTGATTTCCTTCTCCTTCTCCAAAATGTCAAGTGCCTCCATTAATTCCTTGTTCATCATTTCCTCCGTTT
>CAZUAP010000060.1:0-12304 GCA_964617975.1 uncultured Acetatifactor sp.
CAGAGAAATCCGATTCTCCCATGAGAAGAAAAGGCGGAATCCGCAGAAGAAAGAAAGTATGCGTATTCTGTGGCAAAGATAATGTAATCGATTACAAGGATACCGCAAAGCTGAAGAAGTACATTTCCGAGAGAGGAAAGATTCTTCCCCGCCGTATCACCGGTAACTGCGCTAAGCATCAGAGAGCATTGACTGTAGCAATCAAGAGAGCTCGTCACGTTGCATTGATGCCTTACGTTCAGGACTAAGTTTAATGAGACAGACCAATCACCTTGCGGGGTGGTTGGTCTTTTTTTGCCCTATAGGAAATGGATGCTTTGACGCTGGTAATCTCTGGTCATTCCACGAAACCATTGCTTTTTATGGGGAAAGAGGATAAAATCTTTAATAGTAGAAGTCTATGGTAAAGAAGGAGGATGCTATGATGAAGCCAGGAAGAAAAAGGCGGGGTGGTTCCCGGATATTGGCCGTGAGTTTAGCCGCCTTAATGATGTTTTCCGCAGTGTTGTCGGACACTTCCGAGAGCCTGGCTGCAAGTGTCAGCAGCAATGAGAATATATGGATTGCGGAGGACGCAGGCGAATCAGATTTGGAGAACCGGCAAAGTACCGATAAATCCGTCTCGCAGGTGTCTTCTGAAGTTATTGATAAAACTGAGACGGACGTAAGCGGTTCCGATGAAAGCGACTTGGATGTAAGTGGTTCGGATGTCGGCGGTTCGGACGCTAACGTTTCGGATGTCAGCGGCGGGGATATTGGCTCGGATTCCGGGGATGTCAGCGGTTCCGATATGGCAGTTTCCGATATGGCAGGTTCCGATGAGGAGCTTTCCGAAACCTCGGTATTGCCGGAGCCTTTCTTTTATGTGGAAACTCAGGGCGGTGACACAATAAGGGGTTATGCAGACTGGACAGAGCTTCTGGCAGCGTTTGATGATTGGGGCAGCTTGTCCGGTGAATATACTATCACGGTTGCCAAGGGGGGCGTTATCGGCACCACCATGCCGTCCAAAGCAGGGAAGGTTACGCTGCTTTCGGAGGAAAACGGCGAACTTTTATTTTCCGGGGACACAGTAAATATGTCGACAGCGCTCGGGATTGGCAAGGCTTTTTTGTGTGTGAAAGGAAGTGACACTCCTGTCAATTTTAACACAAAGGGCAAAACCCTGACCTTGAATGGAACGAAAAATCTCGGCATGGTCAAGGGAACATCGGCGGGAAGTCTGGTCTTAAATGGTGATGTGGAGATACAGGGGAATCTCCAGACCTTTAAGAGTGTGACGATTGCGGGCAGCCTGGAGCTTGGCGGCAATCTGTCCGCTGTGGCAAATCTGGACGTCCAAAGCGGTGTGGTCTATCTGGCTGCGGGCAAGAGTATGACCGTCACCAACGTGGCTGCGGGAGAGAGCGGCGTGTTGAGCTACCCTCAGGAGGGTACGTTTCCCACGGTGAAAATCACAGGTACCGTGCAGGGTGTGCTTGGCTTGAAACAGTATGCGGACGAGGATGGACAAAGGATAGAGAAAACTTTTACTGCGGGCAGCAAGCTCCTTACGGCGAGCAAGGCGGCGGCTGCGCAGTTTGCGCTCTTTGGAGAGCGACAGGTCTGTTATAAAAAAGGCAGTGTCGTGTATGCGGGGGCAGAAGTGCTGCAGCTTTATGCGGGGGAGAAACTGCTGGGAACCTATGCACAGTGGAGTGATTTGGCGGCCAAAATCAACAGCCTGAATCAGAAGAATACCTCTTACACGGTAGAGCTGCTGGATGATTTTGTGATAAACGGTGCTATGACCATGCCCGGCAAAGGCAAGTACGGAGGACTGACCATCGCCTGCACCGGAAAGGACAATGGAGTGTCGCTGCAGACTACAGGAAATTTGTCTTTGACAGCGAATCTGGTGCTTGGAGAGAAGGTGCATCTGGAGGTCTCGGGTGCGGTCTCAGGGGCGGCATGGCGTCTGGAGATGAACAATCATTCCTCCCTGACGGTCAAAGGTGCGGTGACGCTCAGTGAGCTTGCCATGGATGAGGCGACGTCCTTAAGGTTAGGCGGAAAGTTCACTGTCAAAAAGTCATTGAGCGGTGAGGACGGGGCGGAATTGATTCTGACCCAGAAAAAAGGTGCAGCCATCAAGGATACGGTGACGGAGGGGGATGCAGCTTTTATCGTGCGTGTGTTGGACAGCGCAGGCAAGCAGGTGACTTTAGCACAGGGGACAACCCTGTTTACCGCCACAGGCAACAGTTATGCTGCGCAATATCGCCTGATGGACGCAGATAATCAGGAGCTTGCTCTCTATAAAAAGGGGAACGCAATCAAGGTACAAGGGACCGTGACGACACCGATTACCCTGTATTACAGCACGGCAGAGGGGGAGCAAAGCCTTGGAGAGTACGCGGCTTTGGCGGATGTCAAGACGGAGATTGCAAGGCGCAAGGAGAGTAAGGCATCGTATCGCGTGGACATCCGGGAGCCGATTTTTGTAAAAGGTTCGATTCCCCTTCCGGCTGCGGGAAGCTATCAGGAAATCAAATTTACGGGTGCCATGATTTCTACCACCGGGAATCTCACTTTGACCGGCAATGTGGTTTTGACCAATGCAATCCGCAAGGTTAAGAGTGAGCAGACTACTGCGTCGCTTCCGTGGGCAGTGAATGTGTCCAAGTATAAACTGACGATTCCGGACGACAGGGTTATGGAGAATCTGGGCAGCATCACGGGCACAGCCGGCTCCTGCCTGCAGCTTGGAAGCGGTCAGGCACAGAAGATTAACGGAGATGTAAAGGTTCAGACATTGATGCTGGGCAGGGAAATGCAGGTCACCGGCAATATTGTGGTGACGGACATCTCCCCTGAGACGGGAAATTGCCTGATTTATGATTTAAACAAATCCATCACCATCAAGGGTGCTGTGAAGGGTGATGAGATAAAGCTGGTGCTCAGTCCGCTGAAAAACGGCAAACAGTTGAGCAGTTACACGGAGGCGCTTCGAGTGTTGAACAGTGCTTCCAAGGTTTCTCTTGAGAGATTGCAGATGTCACAGGATACGGAATATGTATTTTACAAGGACGGCAGTGCAGTCCGGCTGGGGGTGCCTGCTGTGAGAGTATTTGCTGGCACGCTGGATTATCAGAGCTGTCAGAGTGCAGATGCGCAAATGCAGCCCTGCTTTGTGCGTGTCAACGATGCCATTGAGTATATCAACAATCAGACGGACAGCGAATTTGTGGTGCGGTTGGATGCAAACGCAGCGGCGTCGGGAGCGCTGAAGACCGTGGCTTCCGGGAAGCATATCGTGTTTTGCGGTCAGAACGGAGAGCAGCGCACATTGCAGCTTTCCGGCTCCATCACGCTGGACGGCAGCAGTCTTGAGGTGCGCAATATCAAATTAGACAATAAGACCTCGGCAGGTCCCGGAGTTGTGTTGAAAAACGGTGCAGCTCTGACACTTTGTGACACGGCTGTCAATACCTTGAAGGCACCGGCGGGGACGTATGTGACGCTGGAAGGCAAGGTGAGCATTGGAGGCGCAGTGAGCGGGGCCTGCGGTATGACCGTACAGGAGAACAGCGTGGTGCGTGGGGCAGGCAATATCACAGTGGGCAGCCTGACATTGCAGCTGAGTGAGCAGACTAAGAAACGTGCAGAGTTTCGGCTGCAGACGGGCAAAAAGCTGACGGCAAACGGCACGGTGGACACTGGGGAGGATGGAATTTTTCTGATAAACCAGGTCAATAAGTCAGATGCGGTGAACAGTGTCAAAGCCGGTACTGTCATGGCTGTGACACAGTATGGTAAGGCGTCGCAGTTTAAGACAGAAAATCTCATGCCGGGCAGCTTTTCCGAGTGGGCACTCACCAAGTCCGGCACATCCATCAAGACGGTGGAGGGTAATTACGATGATGGAGAATGGTCCGGGGACTATTATTAAGACGTGAATGCACTGCGGTGGGACGTTTTTGCGAGTTAAAGCGATAAAATATGACAAATTAAGTGGTAGCATATAGACAGAACTTCTGGTATAATGGACAGTAAGGGTATATTTTATCCTTGGAGGATTGTACATCATGAAGAAACGAATTCGTCTTAAGGGTCGGATTAAAACTTATCTGCAATTCAGCATATACCTTGGGGTTTTGTTGTGTGCTGTGGATGCTGCAGTGAGTATGATTGATTACCGTGCGGGGCTTTTGCTGGGATTCTTTGTGTTGTTCTACTTTGCGGTGACATTGTCACTGTACTTTTATAATAAGCCTGTTATCATGCACGAACTGATTAGTTTTGCCACCGAGTATGGGCAGATACAGCGAAAACTCCTGCGGGATTTGGAGCTGCCCTATGCGCTGCTGGATGACGCCGGCAAGATTGTCTGGACCAATATTGCATTTGAAAATGTGATTCATCAGCCCAAGGGCTGCAAAAAGTCCATCACCGGGATTTTTCCCACGCTTACCAGGGACAGGCTCCCCGATGATTCCGGGTTGGACGAGGCACAGTATGAGCTGGAGTACGAGGGCAGCGAGTATGTGGTGAAGTTCAAGAAGATTTCTCTCAGGGAGATGGCAGAACACAGCGATATGATTGATGCACAGGATTACAACGGATACCTGATTGCCATGTATCTGTTTGACGAGACTGCATTGCATATTGCCCTGAAGGAAGTGGATGACCAGAGTCTCGCCGTCGGCATGATTTATCTGGACAATTATGAGGAGGCGCTGGAGAGCGTGGAGGAGGTAAGACGCTCGCTTTTGATTGCGCTGATTGACAGAAAGGTCAATAAATATATCTCAGCCTTGGACGGTATCAGCAAGAAACTGGAGAAGGACAAGTATATGGTGATACTGCGGAAGAAGGCGATTGCCCAGCTGCAGGAGAGCCGTTTTGATTTGCTGGAGGAGGTCAAGACCGTCAACATCGGCAACGAGATGGCGGTTACCATGAGCATCGGCGTGGGACTGGACGGTCTCACCTATGCACAAAATTATGAGTTTGCGAGAAATGCCATCGATTTGGCGTTGGGACGCGGCGGAGACCAGGCGGTCATCAAGACGCCGGAGAGCATCACCTACTATGGAGGAAAGAGCCAGCAGGTAGAGAAAAACACCCGTGTGAAGGCAAGAGTCAAGGCACACGCACTGCGTGAGATTATCACCGGCAAGGACAAGGTGCTTGTCATGGGGCATCGTATGCCGGATGTGGACAGTTTCGGTGCAGCGGTGGGCATCTATCGGATTGCCACCACGCTTGGGCGTAAGAGCCATATTGTCCTGGATGAGGCGACCACGGCAATCCAGCCGTTGGTGGATTTATTCCGGAATAATCCGGAGTACGATGATGACATGATTATCAGCGGACAGGAAGCCATTGATATGGCAGGGAACAATGCGGTTCTGGTGGTTGTGGACGTGAATAAGCCCTCTATCACGGAATGCCCGGAGCTTTTGCGCAACTGTAAATCCATCGTGGTTCTGGACCACCACAGACAGGGTACGGAGACGATTGAGAATGCCACGCTCTCCTATGTGGAGCCCTATGCGTCTTCCACCTGTGAGATGGTATCCGAAATTTTACAATATACCTATGATAATATTAAAATTCGTCCGGAGGAAGCGGACTGTATGTATTCCGGCATTGTGGTGGATACCAATAATTTTATGACCAAGACCGGTGTGCGTACCTTTGAGGCAGCAGCTTTTCTGCGCAGAAATGGCGCAGACGTTTCCAGAGTGCGCAAGATGTTCCGGGAGGACGCTGTGGAATACAAGGCAAGAGCGGATGCAGTGAGTCAGGCGGAGATTTATAAGCAGTATTTTGCAATTTCTATCTGTATGGCGGAGGATTTGCCCAGTCCTACGGTCATCGGTGCTCAGGCAGCCAATGAACTCCTGAATATCAAGGGGATTAAGGCAAGCTTTGTGCTGACGGATTTTCAGGGCAAGATTTATGTCAGCGCCCGCTCTATTGATGAAGTGAATGTCCAGATTGTGATGGAGCGCATGGGCGGCGGCGGACATCTGAATGTGGCAGCGTGCCAGATGGAGGGTGTAGGCATCGCCGAGGCGATTGGCGCTCTGAAACGCACGATAGACGATATGCTGGAAAAAGGCGAGATATAAGATAAAAAGGTTGAAATCTGGGAAATGTAATATCTGGAAAGGACGAGAGATATGAAGATTATTTTGCTGCAGGATGAAAAGAAGCTGGGCAAGAAGGGTGACATTATCGAGGCGAGCGAGGGCTATGCCAGAAATTATATCCTGCCCAAGAAGATAGGTGTGGAGGCTACCTCCAAAAACATGAATGATTTGAAACTGCACAAGGCGAATGATGCCAAGCTCGCTCAGGAGCAGCTGGATGCGGCAAAAGCACTTGCAAAAGAGCTGGAGACGAAACAGGTGGTTGTCAAGATTAAGGCCGGCGAGGGTGGAAGGGCATTCGGTTCCGTTTCCACCAAGGAAATTGCCGCAGCCGTCAAGGAGCAGCACAATCTGGAGATTGATAAGAAGAAGATTCAGCTGCCAGAGGCATTAAAGAATTTTGGCAGCTATGAAGTGAGCGTGAAACTGCATCCGCAGGTGACCGCGAAACTGACTGTGAAGGTATCGGAGGCATAATATGCCCGCAATGGAAGAAAACATCATAAAAAGAATATTGCCTCACAGCGTTGAGGCGGAGCAGTCCGTAATCGGTTCTATGCTCATGGACAGGGAGGCAATCACGGTAGCCTCGGAAATAATCAATGCGGATGATTTTTACAGCAGGCAGTATGGTATCCTCTTTGAGACCATGACGGAGATGAATGAGGAAGGGCAGCCGGTTGATTTGGTGACATTGCAAAACCGCCTTCGAGAGAAGGATGTTCCTCCGGAGCTGTCCAGTCTGGAATTTGTGCGTGATATGATTACAGCGGTTCCCACCTCTGCCAACATTAAATATTATGCTAATATTGTTGCGGAAAAAGCTGTCCTGCGCAGGCTGATTCGCCTGAATGAGGAGATTGCCAATACCTGTTACGCAGGGAAGGAGAGTCTGGAATTTATTCTGGAGGATACGGAAAAAAAGATGTTTCAGCTCCTGCAGAAACGCAACACAAGCGACTTTGTGCCGATTCGTCAGATTGTGATGAATGCCATGGACAGAATAGAGAGTGCCTCCAAGAACAAGGGAAGCGTCACCGGTATTCCAACCGGGTTCACGGATTTGGACTATCGTACGGCAGGGATGCAGCCTTCGGATTTGGTATTGATTGCTGCTCGTCCTTCTATGGGTAAGACGGCATTTGTGTTAAACATTGCACAGTATGTAGCATTTAAAAAGGATTTGCCCGTGGTGATTTTCAGTCTTGAGATGAGCAAGGAACAGCTGGTGAATCGTATGTTTTCACTGGAATCCAGCGTGGATGCACAGAGACTTCGTACCGGTCAGTTGAATGATCAGGATTGGGAGCGGCTGATTGAGAGTGCGGGAGTGATTGGAAAATCCAAGCTGATGATAGATGATACCCCGGGAATCAGTGTTTCAGAGCTGCGCTCCAAGTGCCGCAAGCTGAAACTGGAGCACGGTCTTTCCATGATTATAATTGACTACCTGCAGTTGATGTCCGGCAGCGGGCGCAGCGATTCCAGACAGCAGGAGATTTCCGATATATCCAGATCGTTGAAAGCGATTGCCAGAGAGCTGAATGTGCCGGTGCTGGCGCTGTCCCAGCTATCCCGTGCGGTGGAGCAGAGACCTGACCACAGACCTATGCTTTCTGATTTGCGTGAATCCGGTGCCATAGAGCAGGATGCGGATGTGGTGATGTTTATCTACCGCGATGATTATTATAACCATGATACCGAGCGCAAGGGCGTGTCGGAAATTATTATCGCCAAGCAGAGAAACGGACCTATCGGTACGGTAGAGCTGGCTTGGCTGCCTGAATTTACCAAGTTTGCAAATCTGGAGCGGGCACGTAAGTCGGATATGTGAATTTAGGAAACATAAAATACATAAATCATTATATTTTACGAAAGAGAATGAGCTGGGCAGCCCATTCTCTTTTTGTGCTATTAGATAACAATAATACAATTACCTATAAGTTAACATAGAAAGGAGAAACATATGGATGGATATTTATTGATTTCAGACGCTGCAAAGGAGGTACAGGTGGAAAGCCATGTACTGCGATACTGGGAGGAGGAGCTGCACTTGCCCATTAAGCGCAATGAACTCGGACACCGCTACTATACTAAAGAAGATGTGGAGCGATTTAAACAGATTAAAAGTATGAAGGAAAGGGGATTACAGTTGAAAGCAATCAAAATGATACTGAAGGATGGCAGACTCGATGTACTGCCGCAGGAGAGCAGCGAGGTGCAGGAACTTCAGGAGGACACTGAGGGGGACAATCCCGTGCCGGAGAGCCGGGAGGAGAAAGCCAGACGGCTGCAGTGGATATTGCAGCAGCTCATACGACAGACTTTGCAGGAGAACAATGCAGAGCTGGTCAGGGATATCCGTGAGAGCGTGCTGAAGGAGCTGGACTATCAGTTCCGTATGCAGGAGGAACGTGATGAGGAGAGGATGCGCCTCGTCGAGGAGCGCACAGATGCTTATTACCGAAAGGTGGACGAGCTTTTGCGCGCCAAGAGCAGCGGCAGGAGGGCATTGATGCTGTCCGGCAAAAAGAAGGAAAAAAATCAAGAGAATCAGGAGCCGAAGAAAAAAAAGAGGCATTTCGCTTTTTGAAATGCCCTTGAAATGCCTCTTATTTACTCATTAGAAAATTGCGCCCGAAAGACGCATCGATTTGTTGGAATCAGCCCTCCGAAATGGCGCCGACAGGGCAAACACCGGCACAGGAACCACAGCTGATGCATTTGTCTGCATCAATTTCAAATTTGCCATCCCCCATGCTGATTGCACCAACGGGACACTGAGCCTCACAAGAGCCACAAGCAACACACGTATCACCAATAACAAATGCCATAACTAATCTCCTCCTTTTGTTTGAATCCGTGATAATTTAATATCAATCTCTTGAACTCTATTGTAATACAATTATAGATTTAATTCAAGGGGTAAAGCGTTTGAATTTTATCGCCTGTTGTGACGAATATCTCATTCATATATTCTTTCTCATAGAGCTGATTATATTGTAATATCCTGTATTGCACGATGGGTTCGGTATCTAATATATCCGAAATATCAACCATATTTCCATTTTGGTCAAGGCAGCCTTGTGCGGTCAGAACCGGATATTCTTCGTGCAATTCCGAAAGGTACTTATAGAAAGCAGGCATCTGCAGATTGCTGCTCTCCACCAGTACAGCGGGCAGATAATTCACGCTCATATCTCCGTATTCTTCCCAGTTCACATCGTAATTTGCCCATATGACATATGGAGTTATATATTTTTTAATATTTTGTTCACGCTCTGTCAATTCGCTCTGCGAAAAAATTGCATCATAAAAATCATCATTCAATATCGGTTGATGGTCACCAAACATACAGACAATTACCGGTTCGTCTACCTGTTCAAAATATGAGATAAGATTCTCAAACGCGTTATCCGTCGTTTTTACCAAATTCAAATATGTCTGCAAATCATAAGTATATCCGGCTTCTTCCACCGGAACTCCACCTATGCTGTTCACTTCAATATCCAAAGGAACCTGCCCGTAATAACTGCCATGATTCTGTATGGTCACATCAAACAGAAAAAAGGGCGCATCCGGATTCCTGTTTTCGTATCTCCATATAATTTCATTAAAATTACATTGGTCGGAGATAAAACTTTGGATATATTCGTTTGGCACCTGCCAGTCATCCTGAAATACAAAGTTTTCAAAGCCAAAGTAGCCATATACTGCTTTCCTGTTCCACACTGAGCTGCCGCTTGGATGCATAGACATTGTTTCATAGCCTTGCGCCGCTAACACTCTTGCCAGAGACGGCATATCATGCTTTATCTGGTTCTGGTACGGTATCACTGTGGGAGAAAGCAAGGACATGGAATTGCCTGTCAACGCTTCAAATTCTGAGTTTGCAGTCAGCCCTCCCCATATAGATACATACAGATTACCCTTCATTGTATTTTCCGTAAGACCATGGAGAAAGGGCATATAATCTTCGGAGGTTTCCAGCTCGCCCAAAACTCCCAAATCACTCCAGGACTCATTCATAATCATAATGATGTTTGGCTTTTCCCCGGATTCAGAACCTTTCTCATATGTTTCGGCTGCATTCTCCGCGATGGCTTTCAAGGTTTCCTCGGAATATCCATCAGGCTTTTCAAAGTGATTCTCCCTCCACAGGATAAAAAAGCTCAGATAATTTCCATTTAGCTGCCTGTTCTCCGCCATATTCCAATAATGTCCAGTGATTTCCTTTTCGATAGGATATTGGGATTTCATCACAACAAAATACCAGCTGCCAATGAGAATGACAGCCACGACGGATACGCCGATATGTACCCACTTATTCAATCGAATCCTCAATTTAAAGCCAAGAAAAATAAAAAAAAGAAAATACACTATGGTATAGAGAGCCTCTGGTGTCAAAGAAAACTCGTAATTATCAATGACGGTCATTGCTGTACCTACAGCTCCGAAATCGCTGGGGCGTAATAAATCTCCTCTGAATTTATCTATATAAAATTCCACCAGGAAAAAAATCAGAAGAAAAATATTTCCAGCTCCCAGCGCAACGGAGCTGCGCTGGGAAATGATAAAGAAGAATAAATAGACGCATATAATAAATGCTATTGTCAAAAAACTTACACCATCTACAATTCTGCTCATATCATGAAATGGCAGCTCAACTCTCTGAAAAATTTTCAGCGGCACTGTCGCAAGGTAAAAAATAAACAATGGAAAAGTAACCTTGTTTGGCAGCTGCGGCAGCAGAAACAACACGCCGCTCGCGAAACTCAGACAAATACATATACTCAGTCTTTTGATGTTTCCATCCCATGCATAGGCGGAAATCACCAGCATCAAAAGCGTGATTATCACGGAAACTGTTGCATTGATGGGATGCTTTATCATTTCTGTTAAATATTTTTTTATATTATTTATCATTAGGTATTTCCCTTTGTGTTATCGCGTTGTCATCCTTTCATTTCGGCTCTGCGCTTGCGGATTCCATCCAGAATTACCTGTTTCTTTTCAATCAGTTTGTCCTTGTCCATGGCAGGGACGCCCTTCAGGCGGTATTCCATGCCGAGTTTCTCGTATTTGGATTCTCCCATGGTATGGTAGGGCAGTGCATCCAGTGCCTTCAGATTGCTGAACTGCCCGATGAAATATCCCAGTTCAAAGAGGTATTTGTCATCATCGGTATAGCCGGGCACAACTACATGGCGAATCCACATATCCACCTTTTTCTCGTTCAGATAAGCGGCAAATTTCAGGATATTGGTATTGGGTTGTTTCACAAGCTCCTTATGCTTCTCGGGGTCGATGTGCTTGATGTCCAGCATCACTAAATCTGTCATGGTCATGAGATGGTCCAGTTTCTTAATCCATTCCGTATTGTCAGGATTGTAGGCGATGCCTGAGGTGTCGATACAGGTATGGATATTTCTCTCTTTGGCAAGTGTAAATAAATCGATGAGAAAATCTACCTGCATCAAGGGCTCGCCGCCTGTAACGGTAAGACCGCCGCCATTTGCATAAAACGGACTGTTGCGCTCATACTGCTCTATAATCTCGGAGGGCTCCATAAGCGTTCCTGCGTTCATCTCCCAAGTGTCGGGATTGTGGCAATAAGCACAGCGCATGGGGCACCCCTGAACAAAAACCACAAAGCGTGTGCCGGGACCGTCGACAGTACCAAAACTTTCTAATGAATGAATTCTACCTTGCATATTACTCCTCATTTCTGCACGTTTAGTTGTGCAATCTTTATAGAAAAAACTATTTTTTGAACAGTTGTCTCTTTCCTTGTATTATAACGTATTTGAGCGTAAATATAAAGACCCGGAACTTAATTCCGGGTCTCCATACCATAAAGCTGTGCTCTATATATTCCTGAGACTTAGAAAGACTCGTGGAAAGTACGAGAAATAACATCAGCCTGCTGCTCGGGAGTCAGCTTGATGAAGTTTACAGCATATCCGGATACACGGATGGTCAGCTGAGGATAGTTCTCGGGATGCTTCTGAGCATCCAGTAAGGTATCTCTGTTAAGAACGTTTACATTTAAGTGGTGGCCGCCCTTTGTAGCGTAGCCATCCAGCAAGTTTACAAGGTTATCAACCTGTGCAGAATTTGTAGCCATAATTTCATCCTCCTTTTATAATGCGAGAAGACTATTT